>CAIJLW010000022.1 GCA_903821685.1 uncultured Sphingomonadales bacterium
ATTCATTCCGGCCGCTCATCAATCAGATGGCGGACGAGCCCCTGCATTTTCCCATCAAATCTTGCTAGAACTTCATAATCTTCGACAATATCAAAAAAGGTCACCAAGCCCTTATCGGTCCAGCGGTGCAGAGCCAGTGCCGGCGGTCCATTTATGACCATTGAACGATTGTCGGGCAGGTCGGCGTCGATCATATTGATATCCAGCGTCAGTTCCGCCGAGGTTGAACCGCATACCGTCACACAGATGCCCTGCCAAACCGCGGCAATTGGTCGGTGCAAATGGCCACACCAAATCGCAACTATATTTGTATGACCCGCAATCGCGTCGCTAAAGCGCTGAACCCAAGGTTCCGTGGGATGCGTATCCATCCAGGCGATGCCGGCCTCAAATGGCGGATGATGCATGACAATGACAGTGGGAGTTTCACGATCCTCATTAAGCCGGGCGCTAAGCCAGGCCGAACGTACAGCGCAAAACGCGCCGCCATGACGCTGCGGTTCCAATGTGTCGAGGATAACCAATCGCAATCCGTCGAGAGGTATACAATATTGCACAAAGCCATCGGGCATTGGCACATCGGAGAAAATGCGGGCAAAGTTGTCTCGGTCATCATGATTACCCATCATTGGGTAGACAGGAACGGTCGCCTTAGAAAACGCATCACGTAGCCGCGCATAGCTGTCAACATCGCCGCGATCGACCATGTCACCAGTGGCAATAATCAAATCGGGTTGATTGATCCCTTGGGACAGACGGAAGATCGTCTGATCAAGCCGATGACGATTGGGTTCATCAATCTGGTTCGGTTCGAAACCGAGATGCAAATCTGTAATCTGCGCAATTAACAAGTGGACCTCTTCGCTTTCTAACTTTCGTTGTGGCCGGTGGTATGGCTTAGGCCCCTTTTGTCTGCCCTACCTCTTTTGCTTTATAGGCTATTGTGAACGCAATTCCGTCAGGATCGGCTTTTAAAATTCGGATCAGCTAATCTTCGACTGCGATTATCTTGCACTTTGTTGCGTCCAGATCAAATGCGATTGTGTTTCGGGGCACGGCCATCACGTCGGCTGCGTTGTTATCTTCGATAATAATTGCAGCATTTGCGCCGCTGCCGTTTTGATCGTGGGCCTAAGCAGGGCTCTCATTATGGTCGGCCATAGTGTCGCAATGTTGCTAAACTGCAAGCAAGTGTAGCAAAACCCGTGATGAGTGACCGGACCACTCAATGGGGGCCGGTCAACCACCTAACAGACAGTGCCGATGTTTTGTGTATAAAACGGAAGGCCAATCCTGATGAGCGGGAAGAAGTTTATAATTTCATGACCCCGCGGCGGCGTTGACCAACTCTACCAGCGGAGGCAGTGGACAAGCGGACAAAACCGACAAAACCAGACATTGTCCGGACATGTCTGAGCGCAGACGTGGAGATTGCCCGGACAGACAGGACAAATGCCTATAAGGCATGTCCATTGTCCGGCTTCACTGGGGTTGTTTGGATTGATTAGAACACCCCCCTGGTCCTGCAGCGGCAATGCCCCCCCGATTGGGTCCTTTGACGAAGATGTCTTTGAGAGTGGTTTTGACGTCGAAGCTCCCGGAGAGATATTAATTTTGGAAACTGTTTGACTAGGCCCACTAGTTTACGCAGCTATCAGTGCCAAATGTTCTGACAACGGACAAATTTGTTTGGCACCGAACGTTTACAGCCCACGAAAGCCCATAAACTGCGCAGTTGCAGATAGGTATCGAAAGTGGCAGTTAATACTCTTGAAATGCAGGGGAAGCGATATGTCGGTAGTTAAGATACCAAAGAAGGCTCACGATCGGATTGTTGCCGGCCTCAAGCGCTATCACCCAATTGTAAGCAAGCTACGCGAGAGAGACATTTCCGAAGCTGATACCGTAACTGTCATCAAAGACATGCTTTGTGATATATTCGGCTATGACAAATATAATGAGCTTACCAGTGAGCAGCAGATACGTGGCACATTCTGCGACCTAGCCATTAAGGTAGAGGGAAAAATTACTTATCTTGCCGAAGTGAAGTCAGCAGGTACGAACCTCAATGATAATCACCTGCGCCAAGCTGTTAATTACGGTGCTCACCAAGGGATTGAATGGGTTATTCTCACTAACGCGATTGAATGGAAAATCCACCGCATCAAGTTTGCCCAGCCGATCGACCATGAAGAAGTTTATAGCTTTGATATGACGAACCTCTCCGCCAGATCGGCGGATGATATGGACAAGCTATACATGCTTTGCCGTGAAGCAATCTCATCGGATGCGTTGACTGAATATCATAGACAAGCCCAGATAATGAACCGATTTGTAATTGCTGAGCTATTGCAGTCGGATGCCGTTGTTGCCACCATGAGGCGAGAATTTAGGCGGATGTTCCCCACCGTTAAAATTACCGATGGTGACCTTAAGATCATGCTAACAAACGAAGTTTTGAAGCGCGACACCATTGACGGCGATGCGCCCAAAGCTGCGAAGGCACTAATTAAGAAGGCAACTAATGCTTTGGCAAAGAAGGCGGCAAAAGAAGCATAACCGCGTAACTAAATGAAGAACGGTCATCGCCGAGTTTTCATGCAATTTCTGCTAGGAATAACAGAATGTCATCAAAGTTGCCCCTAATTTTGCTAGCCTATGCGTTGGCATTAAGCGGGATTTTGATAGCATATCCATTGAATGCCTTACCTGCAAAGAGACCTGCAGCAAAACGAGCAGTAGCTCCAATAAAAAAGCCCAGCCCTGCGGAGGTGCTTGCCACCCATCTTGTGCTTAATAGTCTCGCACCGAGCGCAAACATTGCTGAAGCGTGCCGACGCGCTGATTTCAAATCACTCGCTACCGCACTGTCCATGAACGCTGACTTGCTCCATCAGGAAAAAGGTGAATATGAGACATCCGATCAGTTTGCGGTCCGGGTAAGTCGTTTGGCTAGTGCTGTAGGCGGTAACGAAACGATTTTTTGCCAACCTTTGAATGACAACGAAGATCTCCCATTCGTCTATGACGCCGATACTGAAAAATTTGAGGCATCATTTGATGAAGACCAGAATGTGTGGAGGGATGTAAAGCAGTTGGGAAGCTATCGCTCGACTACGCGAATGGGTGTCCCCTTAATAGTGAAGGCTTCTGTAGAATTTGAATATAACGCGTCGTTAACTATCCCAAAGCCCGACGAATCCTGCGGCGCCTCGGCTTCATACCCCTTTAACTACAGATTCACAGTTCCCGCTTCTTTATCTGAGGCTCCTACACTCAAAGCTCGCGGTTACGTTGCATTCATAGGAAAGTTAGTCCCTCCGTACGTGACTGAGGAACAAAATTCAGGATCTCCATCGCTGGATGACCCAAATGATATTCAAACAGTCAATCGGACTGTGAGCCTCAAAACCACGCGAATAGTTCTTGTTACCGGTGCAGGTAAAGAACTCTGGTCGTGCAATCTAGGATTACCACCGGCACAAGAGGAATATGATTTAGCGGAACGTGAATATAATATCGGCAACTTCGCAGCGGCTGTTCGACATTATCAAAAGGCTGCCTCACTTGGTAATCCGGCAGCCTTCTCCAGTCTTGGTTACATGTATGGTGCAGGAGAGGGATTGCCTGCAGATAAAGTTAAGGCGCTTTATTGGTACCGTAAGTCTGCAGAAGCAGGAAATGTTCGAGCCCAGTATCTTGTTGCTGATATATACCTCAATGGGCTTGGGATAGAAAAAGACCCCGCACAGGCGGCTGTCTGGTATCGAAAGGCGGCTGACGCAGGCGATACAGAAGCACTTTACGCTCTGGGCACCTTATACCGAACTGGTGAGGGTGTTTCAAAAGATGACGCTCAGGCATTTGGCTTTCATCGTAAGGCTGCCGAGCGTGGTGACATTCGCGCAATAGCTGCGGTGTCTAAAGCGTACGCAGATGGTGAAGGAGTAGCTAAAGATCCACTGATATCACAATTCTGGCAACATAAGCTCAAGGGCCATGGATCAATTGGCGCTTCTTTTTTGCCTCAATTCCAAGGATCGGAATATATTGGTGATATGATTGGACAGGTGCTTGCTTCAAGTTCGGCAATGAAGGCCGGGTTAAAACCGAAGGATGTTATCCTGTCTGTTAATGGCATCGCCTTAACGCAAGACAGAGGCGCCGGTGACCTCATATATAATAGCTTACCGGGGGATGTCGTTAAGCTCGAGGTTTTAGAATATCCTATGGGTACCAAGAAACTGTTATCTTTGAACCTAGAGAGAGATGTGACGTATACCTCGGGGCCGCCATCTAGGGCTCTGCTAGGTGTTGGTCCGGTTCCGTTGCTATATTCTGACGCCCAAGTGCTGGGCTTGCCGGCTGGCACTGGCGAGATCATTTCAACGGTTAGGGATAATTCACCTGCAAGCCAATCAGGCATCCGTATTGGTGATATTGTTTTGGCTGTTAATGGCTTGCCGGTGACAACCGAGAGAACCTTAACCACTCTAATTGCAACCTTTAACGCAAACTCCACTGTAAAGATTGAGATCCTCAGAAATCGAAATGAATTCATAACTCTAGAAGTTACTCTGGCGCGGTGGCTTTAGGTGTCAGGGCATTACATTAACCGTCTAATCTAATATGTTTGACGCTCAAACCTTTAGATTGCAGCCGGTCGCATTATAGCAAACATAAGTGCCAAATGTTCTGACGACGGACAGCCTCTACGCCCGTGATATCTGCAAAAGCTAAAGGTCAGCCCAGATACGAATATGCTGCAATTAGATATTTAAACCTAACGATTTGCCTGCACTTCCACCTCCCCAGATGGAACTTGGATCACTTGACCTGAATATAGGGGTGCCGAAGCAGTATAAGCGGTGAAGATATCTCCAGCTTTCAGCCTGCCGCTATCTCCAGCATTCAAAAGCCCAAAGAGACCAAAGCTGAGGACTGCCACCCCGAGCGCTGTTCCGTTCCCAGATGACTTGTTACGCAAGTCACCGGTCAATGGCACATTCCCGTCTTCAAGTTGAATGTATAGAAGGCGTGCAGCTAATGAGCCCCCCTTGCCCAAAGCCCCATTCTTCTCAACGGTTGTGATCTCACCCCAAGCGGTGGCTCCAATTGGAACAAGGGTGCGTCCATTTACTGCAATTGCCTCGTCCACGCGCAGCTTGAAGCGATCCCCAGATTTCGCGGTGCGACTGGTTAGCTCTCGTAATACCATCAGACGCACAGCAGTGCCTTCAGGGACAGATTGTGCTGCAGAGCGAATTTGCTGCCCTGCCGCAATTTCAACCTTTGCCTCTTGGGCAACTGCTGGAACGATTTGAGCCAACACAATCGCCACTGACGCAATCAAAGAGCCGCCCTTCATGACAGCTACTTGCCCACACTTTCAGCGGCAGGGGCATTGAACTTGACTGCCAAGCCAGTTGCGGAAATTGAACCCCAGCTAAAAGCTGTTATCTTTGGATCACCATACGAAGCCTTGATTACGGCATCGGCACCAAGCTTCTTGGCTCTTTCCCAAAGTTCACGATACACCTTTCCTTGGTCTGGTGCCTTGCTGAAAACTGTAGCCTTGCGAACGCCAGCCTTCACCTCACCTACTACTGTGTAAGGACGATCAGTAATGTCATAAGGAAATACAGGAACGCCAAATTCCTCGTTCACTGTAGGCGTCGCGGCGGTAGACTGCGCCATGGCGGGTGTATGCATTGCGGAAATTGCTACTGCTGCAACAAGGGCAGCCAAAGAATGTGATTTTGTCATCATATGCGTCCTATAATTACTAAGAAATTTCACTTGGCCACTGGGACTTCAATTGCCTGAACTTGAGCAGGGACCGCACGGAAGGCAATGTCCTCGTCCAAGAATGCTTTGACGGCGGAACCCATCGGTATCTTGGCGCTTGTCCCAGTGGTAAAGAAGCCAGCTAGAGGAATGAGCGCGATTGAAGCCACAACGCCCGCGGTCCCGGTGACACCCTTATCAGTAAAAGTGCCGTTAAGTCGAATTTGGCGATCCCCCAAACGAAGAGACAAAACCCTAGCACCTATGTAACCAGATTTGCCCCACATGCCCTTGTTACGCACTTCCGTGATTTCGCCAACGGCAGGCGTACCTGCCGGGATTATAACAATCCCGTTTTTTGTAATGCTGGATGCAACCTCCATTTGAAAACGTTGCCCAGTACGAAGCTTCTTCTCCTTGGTCGTCAACTCCTCACGCATCAGCAGAGGGATTTCAATACCAGCACGTAATACATTTTCCTGAGCGACAGGCTCTAATATTGCAGACTGACTTGTTCCAGTAGGTTGAGCGACTTGTGTTTGAGCCGAGGCGCCCTGGCACATTGCCAAGCTGACGCACAAAGCACCAAAAATTATGTTTTTATTCATTTTGGGTCCCCCGATTAGAAATCAAATCGCTTACAAAGCTGATCTCAGGATTGTGAGTAACACAGTGTTGTGGTGATCGAGCAATGAATCTCATCAAAATTTGTCGACAATAATAATTTAGAGCCAAATCATAAACATAGAAAGCACCCACACACCACTTGTGCCACTGCACTTTAGCGCCAGAGACGGGTTTTATTTAAAGCAGGTCAGCCAAAAAATCTGCGTCCAAAAATCGGTGCTGGGAAGGTCGCCTGCCCCCACCGAAAGTGTATCCAAAGTGTATACTACACACCATGAAATAAATAATATTTATATTTTTCAATAATATAATTGCCGTATTTGGCGCACCCAAGAGGATTCGAACCTCTGGCCTCTGCCTTCGGAGGGCAGCGCTCTATCCAGCTGAGCTATGGGTGCGGGCCGGCTCCGGTTAGCAGGCAGATAGGCTTTGCGCCAAGTTTTTTTTAAGGCCCCGTTTCGGCACTACAAATTCGTTACATCTACCTCCGATGGAACCCATCCCTGCTCCGCATGTTTTGCTCAGAGATATGGGGAATATATATGGCCGCAAAGATATTATGTTTAAGCGCGATCCTTTTGGGGGCGACGATGGGCGCGTGTTGGCCAATAGCCGATAAAAATGCTGTTGCCGGTGCGCAGAGCGCAGAGTCGCCGACTGCTGACTTGGGCGTTGCCGATGTGGCGCTGGAAATTGCCATTAACCGGTTTCCTGCTGGGTATCAGGGGCGCTGGGCCATCAGCGCTAGCGCGTGCGATCAGGATCCCGACAGCAGTGCCGAGATTATGTCGCTTCAAGGTCGGCTGATCAAGATTGCTGGATCCATTGGCACGATGGTGCAGGGCAAACGCATGACATCAAAGACCATGGCGGCCGAGTTTCAATTTGTAGATAAAACACACAAATCGACACGGATGATGGCGTTCAAACTGAGCGAAGATCGCGCGCAGATAGTGCGCACCGACATGGTCGATGGTCTGCGAACACGATATGTGCGTTGTCCGAAGCTTATGTCTGGATAACTCAAAACTGCAATGCTAGGGCGACCTCATGCAGAACCAGTTTGAACTCGATGACGATCAAGTTGCCATCCAAGATATGGCGCGTAAATTCACCGCAGATGCGATCACGCCTTTTGCCGCCGAATGGGATGAAAAGTCCCATTATCCGGTAGATGTCTGGAAGGCCGCCGGCGCGCTTGGCTTTGGCGGAATTTATGTGTCCGAAGAATCGGGCGGCACAGGCTTAGGCCGTTTGGAAGCCGCGTTGATCATGGAAGCCATGGCCTATGGTTGCCCGACCACCAGCGCCTTTATCTCCATCCACAATATGGCGGCATGGATGATCGATTGCTTTGGCAATGCAGAGCTTAAGGCGCGCTATTTGCCCGACCTTGTGCCTATGAACAAAATCGCTAGCTATTGCCTCACGGAACCTGGCAGCGGGTCGGATGCAGCGGCGCTGAAGACCAGCGCGAGGCGCGATGGCGATCATTATGTGCTGCATGGCACAAAGCAGTTCATCTCGGGCGCTGGCTATAATGACGTCTATGTTGTCATGGTCCGCACCGGCGATGAGAAAGCAAAGGGCATTAGTTGCCTGGTCGTTGATAAGGACACACCCGGCCTGAGTTTCGGTGCGCAAGAGAAAAAGCTGGGTTGGAATGCCTCGCCAACTGCGCAAGTGATATTCGAAGATTGCCGCGTGCCTGTGGCGAACCGCGTTGGCGCAGAAGGCGATGGCTTCCGCTTTGCGATGATGGGCTTGGACGGCGGGCGGTTGAACATTGGCGCCTGTTCCCTGGGCGGCGCGCAGCGTTGTCTGGATGAATCGATAGCTTACACCAAAGAGCGTCAGCAATTCGGTCAGCCCGTTTCCGAATTTCAGAATACGCAATTCATGCTCGCGGATATGGCCACGGATTTGGAGGCTGCGCGTGCGTTGCTTTATATTGCGGCAGCCAAGGTCACGGCTAACGCACCCGACAAGTCCCGCTTTTCCGCGATGGCCAAGCGCCTGTCGACCGATAGCGGCAGTGAGATTGTCAATCAGGCGCTTCAACTGTTTGGTGGCTATGGCTATTTGCGCGACTATCCGATTGAACGTTTCTGGCGCGACCTGCGCGTGCACTCCATCCTTGAAGGGACCAATCAGGTTATGCGTATGATCATCGGCCGGGACCTTTTGCGCCAATGACCGATGATGTTTTGATTCGGGTACAAGGCCATGCGGGTTTCATAAGCCTGAACCGGCCATCGGCGCTGCACGCGCTGACCTTGCCCATGGTGCATGCGATGACAGAGGCGTTGCTGGCCTGGCGCAACGATGCTGCGGTGAAGTGTGTGGTTATCGATCATGCCGACGGCCGCGGCTTTTGCGCAGGCGGCGATATCGCGTTCCTGCGCCATTCGGCGATAAATGATAATGGCGAGTCTGGCCGAAAATTCTTCCATGACGAATATCAGCTAAACCATTTGCTGTTCACATACCCAAAGCCAGTGGTTGCATTCATGGATGGCATTACGATGGGTGGCGGCGTTGGCATTAGCCAACCTGCACGTTTCCGCGTGGCCACCGAGAATACGAAATTCGCGATGCCTGAAACCGGCATTGGCCTTTTCCCCGATGTCGGTGGCGGCTGGTATCTGTCGCGGCTTGAAGGCCGTGTGGGGCAGTTTCTGGCGTTGACTGGGTCGCGGATCGCAGGATCGGGCTGTCTCGCGCTTGGTCTTGCCACACATTATCTACCCAGCAGCGCGCTCGCCGACGCCAAAATGCGTATTGCCAGCGAAGATGTTGAGCGGATCGATGGGATATTGGGCACTTTGTCGGAAACGCCGCCAGAGTCCAAAATTGTAGAGACATTGTTCCTGATTAACCGCCATTTTGGCTCCGACCAGTTTGAAGATATTCTGGCGAGCCTTGAGGGCGATGAAAGCGAGTGGGCGATGCGCGAATTGGCAAGTTTGCGTTCCAAAAGTCCGCAAACCTGCAAGGTCGCTTTGCGCCAATTGGCAGATAGTATCGCGCTTGCCGACTTTGCCGATAACATGGCCATGGAATATCGCATCGCGAGCCGGGTCATCGTGCGCCCCGACTTTACCGAAGGCGTGCGTGCCGTGATTGTTGATAAAGACAATGCTCCAAAATGGGATCCTGCGACAGCTGAAGACGTCACGGCAGACCTGATTGACGAGATATTTGCGCCATTGTCTGCGCAAGAAGAATGGAAGCCCTTATGACATACGAAACAATCCTAGTCGAACAACGCGGCGCAGTAACGCTGATGACATTGAACCGGCCGCAGGCGCTGAATGCGCTGAACAGTCAGGTTCTGGCTGACCTCATTGCTGCTTTCGCTGTTTTCGATGCCGATGACAGCCAACGTTGCGCGGTGTTAACTGGCAGCGAAAAGGCCTTTGCCGCAGGCGCGGATATCAAGGAAATGTCGTCGCAGTCCTTTGCCGATATGTACGGTTCGAATTTCTTCGCAGGCTATGATCGCGTGACGGCTACCCGCAAGCCATGGATCGCCGCTGTAAACGGCTTTGCGCTTGGGGGTGGATGTGAATTGGCCATGATGGCGGACTTTATCATTGCGGGTGACAATGCCAAATTCGGGCAACCTGAAATCAAGCTGGCCGTTACCCCCGGCATGGGCGGGTCGCAGAGGCTGACGCGCGCAATTGGTAAGGCCAAGGCGATGGAGATGTGTCTGACTGGTCGGATGATGGATGCCGCAGAGGCCGAACGTTCGGGCTTGGTCGCACGGATCGTTCCAGCAACTGAGTTGGTCGAGGAAGCCATCAAGACGGCAACGGCAATCGCCGCGATGGCACCTTTGGCGGCAATCGCGTGCAAGGAAATGGTCAACGCCGCGTTTGAAACCACGTTGCAGCAAGGGGTCGTTTTCGAACGCCGCTTGTTCCATGGCCTTTTTGGTACGGTCGACCAGAAAGAGGGCATGGCGGCATTCGTCGAGAAGCGTCCAGGTAACTGGACTGGGAAGTAAAATTAGTTCTCCGCATCGCAAGTCGATGGGAGGATTTACTTAGTTAGCTGAAACCTTCTCGACCATTTGAAACTTGCCAAGTCCGCATCCAGCGCCTTCGTACAGGCTCCCACCTTGATCATGCAATACGCGGACGATGTCGACGCTGCACAATTGATTGAGCGAAGTACGGTAGGAAAACCGCTCCTCGAATTTCAACCCGGGGCAGCTTTGCGGCAATCTATTGCGGTACGTCTTGCCGCCGACCATGTGAAAATCAATGTTGCTGCTGTCGATGACCTTCGTTGAACGAATTTGCGAAATGGTCACGCAGTTTTTCGGTTCACCCACCGCGCGAACAGGCTCGGGCGCTTTTTTGCTCGAAAGTGCGAAGGTGGCGCCGCCGGACAGCAAAACAATGGCGGGAATGATCAACAGCATCTTACGCATCTTGCTTCTCCAATGTTATGATTCTGCCTTAGCGGCGTCAGCCTGAACCTTAGCTGACTTGATTTTGGGCGCTGGTGTTTTGGGTTTGAAGCGGCAAAGGTCGGCCACTGGACAACGCCAGCATTCGGGGGTGCGCGCCTTGCAGATATAGCGGCCATGCAAAATCAGCCAATGGTGCGCGCCAATACGAAACGGCTTTGGCGTGCTTTTCTCAAGTGCCCTTTCGACCGCGACGACGGTCTTGCCCGGCGCAATGCCCGTGCGGTTTCCCAGTCGGAAAATATGCGTATCGACGGCGAAGGTTTCAGCGCCAAATGCCGTGTTCATAACCACATTGGCGGTCTTGCGGCCCACGCCGGGCAATGCCTCCAGCGCATCGCGGTCGGCAGGAACTTCGCCTGCATGATCGCGCACGAGGATCTCGGACAGCGCGATGACGTTCTTTGCCTTGTTGTTGTAAAGGCCAATGGTTTTGATATGCGCTTTCAAGCCATCCAGCCCAAGCGCGACCATTTGCGCAGGCGTCTTTACGTCTTCGAACAAAGCCTTCGTCGCCTTGTTCACACCCACATCGGTCGATTGCGCCGAACAGGTAACGGCGACCAATAACTGGTATGGGTTACCATAAGCCAGCTCTGTCTCAGGGTCGGGATTTGCCTCCGCCAGC
Organism: uncultured Sphingomonadales bacterium; assembly: GCA_903821685.1. Taxonomy (GTDB): domain Bacteria; phylum Pseudomonadota; class Alphaproteobacteria; order Sphingomonadales; family Sphingomonadaceae; genus Sphingorhabdus_B; species Sphingorhabdus_B communis. Next base: position 11,523 of record CAIJLW010000022.1, read on the forward strand.
CGCCGGTAAAATTCAAAGATATCGTCCTTTTTCAAAGGCCGAGGACCTCTTGCATGTTATACCGGCCGGGCTTTTGCCGCATCAACCAGACTGCAGCCTTTACCGCCCCATTGGCGAATATCGCCCGATTTTCGGCGCGGTGGACAAGTTCGATGCGTTCGTTATCCGATGCGAAGATCACCATATGGTCGCCAGCAACGCTGCCGCCGCGTAAGGATGCAAAACCGATATTGCCAGCCTTGCGCGCGCCCGTAATGCCATCGCGGCCACGGTCGCTATGATCCTTTAGGTCGACCGCGCGGCCCTTTGCAGCGGCTTCGCCCAGAAGGAGGGCTGTGCCCGACGGGGCGTCAACCTTGTGCCGGTGGTGCATTTCCAATATTTCGATGTCCCAATCCTCACCAAGCTGGCGGGCGGCTTGCTCGACCAATGCGGCCAGCATCGTTACGCCTACGGACGTGTTGCCAGTCTGCAAAACGGGAATATCGCGCGCGGCATCGTCGATCAGGAAATGGTGGCGTTCCTCCAACCCGGTCGTGCCTATGACGATCGGCTTGCCCGCTGCAACGCAGGCGTCAAGATTTGCTTCCAGCGCATGCGGGCTCGAAAAATCAACGACTATGTCGGATGTGGCGATTAGCGCGGCCAGATCACCGTCTTTGTCGACGCCGCCTGCATGTTCGTGGCCATCCGCCTGAATGGCGTCGACCAAAGCCTGCCCCATGCGTCCTGCGCTGCCAATGATTCCAATTTTCATATTTAACACCCTGACCTTGTCCAACGGTCTTACTATATTAAGGTGGTGAAACAAGTTCGGGGTGACGTTGAGGGCATGAATGTGG
>CAIJLW010000023.1 GCA_903821685.1 uncultured Sphingomonadales bacterium
CTGGTGCTGCTGGGGAGGATTGAACTCCCGACCTCGTCATTACCAATGACGCGCTCTACCACTGAGCTACAGCAGCAATACCGAAGGTGCGGCGCTATGCGAAGGCTGGCGCTTAATGTCAAGCGGCTTGCACCGGTGCCGCTGATTTGGCATCGCCCATTTGGTATATAGCGCCTCAAGGAGAGCAGCATTGGCAAAAGATGCAGAGGATAAAGAGCGGATCAAGGCTGAGCGGTTACGCGCGGCGCTACGCGCCAATCTGCGCAGGCGAAAAGCCCGCCCGCTTAATGCCGCGTTCGATAAGCCTGAGGATGCGGCTTTGGTGGAAGAGGTCGTTTCCCAATCTTGAGCCAGTTGTTTTAGGCAACATCAGATGCATTAGGCATAAAAAAGACCCGCCGCAAAGCGGGTCTTTAAAGGAAAAGAATCTTTGTTTTTCGACAGAAAAGTCCTCGGGTCGCATGATCCAGTTATGATATATTATAAAGATTTGATTGTATGGAATCATCAATACATTTCAGTTTATTTGACAATCTCGGCCAAAATATCTTCAGATGGTCTTGTGCGTCGGTGCACAGGGCGTTGCACGTAGGGCGATAGTCGTGAATAAGTCTTGAATGCTTTACCAATTTTTACGCCCGATGTTGTTTAAGGCCGACGCCGAAACCGCACATAATTTGTCGATCACTGCGCTGAAATTTGCGCCTATTCCAACACTCTGTTCGAAAAGCGATGTGCTGGCTCAGAATTTTGCAGGTTTGCGCTTTGCAAATCCTGTGGGCCTTGCGCCCGGCTATGATAAAAATGCTGAAGTTCCGGTGGAAATATTGCGCCTTGGCTTTGGCTTTACCGAGGTTGGGACGCTGACGCCGCTGCCGCAAGAAGGCAACCCAAAGCCACGCTTGTTCCGTTTGGTTGAGGATAAAGCGGTCATCAACCGAATGGGTTTTAACAATGCAGGGCAGGATGCGGCGATTGCCCGTCTGCGCAACATTCCGGACGATGCTTTAACCGGACCACTTGGTATCAACATAGGAGCAAACAAGGACAGCGCCGATCGCATTGCCGATTATGTCATTGGTGTACGCAATATGGAGCCGCTGGCGGATTATTTGACGGTGAATATTAGCTCGCCCAACACCCCGGGGCTTCGGGCGCTGCAAGATAAAGCTGCGCTGGATGATTTGCTGGCGCAAGTGATGGCGGCGCGGGCCCAGGGTACGCCTGTGTTCTTAAAAGTCGCCCCTGACCTTCAACCAGCCGATATCGACGATATTGTTACCGTCGCCATGTCGCGCGGTATTGCCGCCCTAATCATATCCAATACGACCATCGCACGTCCGGCGCTTGCGTCCTGCTACGCAGGAGAAGCAGGCGGCCTTTCAGGCGCGCCGTTACGCGACATGGCGCAGCAACGTCTCGTGGACTTCCGCAAGGCAAGTGGTGGGCAAATCGGCCTCATTGGCGTTGGCGGCATCGCCTCAGCGCAAGACGCATATGCCCGCATCAGGGCCGGGGCTTCATTAGTGCAAATTTACAGCGCGCTTGTATATCAAGGGCCTGGGCTCGCCCGAAGGATCAATAAGCAGCTGCAGCAGCTTTTGCAGGCCGATGGTTTTGTCAATATCTCGGACGCAGTCGGCGTCGATGGGTAAATCCGTGCTTGGCTTTGCATAGGTTAGGAGGCTAGATTGACCCTATGAAAAAAACATTATTCGCGTTCACGGCATCGGCCGCTCTTTTTACCCAGCCCGTTTTCGCTGAAAATATGGGCGTAACTTCGTCGGCTGATCCGCGCGTCACCGATGCAGGGATGGAGATGCTACGCCAAGGTGGCTCTGCCGCGGACGCTGCTATGGCTATGATGCTAACGCTGACGGTCGTTGAGCCGCAATCCAGCGGCATTGGTGGCGGTGGCTTCCTGCTGTATCAGGATAATGCCAAGGGCATATTGTCAACGATCAATGGCCGCGAAACCGCGCCAGCCGCTGCAACTTCGGACAGGTTTGTTGGTCCGGATGGCAAGCCGCTTGGTTTTCTTGAGGCGTTTCAGGGTGGCCGGTCTGTTGGCGTACCTGGCAATGTACAGCTGATGGCGCAAGCGCATCAAAAATGGGGCAAGCTGCCTTGGGCAACAATATTTAAACCCGCCATTCGGCTCTCGCAAAAGGGCTTCATCGTTAACAAGACGCTTGAATCGCGCTTGGCGACCATTCAGGGGCTTTGGCCTAATTTTGATGAAGCGCGCACGACATATTGGCGGGATGGCAAGCCTTTAAAAGCAGGGATGACGTTTAAAAATCCCAAACTTGCCGCAACCTTGGCGCTGCTGGCCAAAAAAGGGCCGGATGCGTTTTACACCGGGCCGATTGCTAGCCAGATTGTACATGCTGTCACCACGAGTAAACTTAGCCCCGGCGACATGACGATGACTGATCTTGCGCAATATCGCGCCAAGGAACAGCAAGCGGTGTGCGCACCCTATCGTGTATATGTAGTTTGCGGCATGGCGCCGCCGTCATCCGGTGCCACGACTGTGCTTCAGATTTTGGGGACTCTGCAACGCTTTGACCTAAAAGCGATGGGCAAGGACAGTCCGCAAAGCTGGTATTTGATTGGCCAAGCGATGCAGCTTGCTTACGCTGACCGGGAAAAATACCTGGGTGATGATGCGTTTGTAAACGTGCCGGTCGCAGGGCTTCTGAACCCCGAATATATCAAAGAGCGCTCAGCATTGATTGACCCCGAAAAGGCGCGTGCCGATTATCCAGCGGGTAACCCGCCGGGTGCCGCCCCACGCACGGCGGCTATTTCGAGCGAAGTTGCTGGCACGACGCACTTCACGGCGGTGGACAAAAACGGAAACATTGCCAACATGACCTCCACGATTGAAGGTCCTTTTGGCAGCCAATTGATGGCCGGCGGATTTTTCTTAAATAATGAACTGACCGACTTCACCTTTGCGCCGGAAAAGGATGGAGCGCCGGTGGCCAACCGCGTAGTAGGGGGCAAGCGGCCTTTGTCGTCAATGGCGCCCACGGTCGTGTTTGATCGCGACGGCCGTGCCGTGCTTGCCTTAGGATCGGCGGGTGGCAAACGCATTATCATGCATGTCACCAAGACGTTGATTGGTGTAATTGACTTTGGCCTTCCCCTCCAACAGGCGATTGATTTGCCGAACATCTATTTTGGCGGCGGCGGCCTTGAGGTCGAACAGAATAGCATGTTGTCCGCCATGGCCGACGGACTTGGTAAATTTGGACAAAAGGTTCGTCCGGTCGATCTGGGTTCAAAGGTCAATGGTGCGCAGCGTATTGGTAATAGCTGGACAGGTGCTGCCGACCCGCGCAGTGAGGGTACGTCGGCGTCTATAGACGCCAATGGCAAAGTAAAAGTGACCGTGCCAAGGTCAGCGGACGAAGCGCCTACGGAGGATGTCGGTTGATAGCGACGGCACGTTGCGCCAAACCCATTTGCGCGCTAGCATAATGAAATAGAGGCCGGACAGTGGGCTTTATGGAGTTCCTTAGGAGAGAATAGTGGCTGCCGAGCAATTCGACGATTTTGACAGCTTCCCCAACCTAGTAACGATGTTTTTTGCACGTGCGCGACATCGTGGTGACGCTCCGTTTTTATGGGCAAAGCATGATGGTGCGTGGCAATCCATCAGCTGGTCAGACGTCGCCCAACAAGTTGCCGCTTTTGCAAAATCGCTGCGTCAGCTGGGTCTGGAAAAGGGCGACCGCGTCATGCTGGTTTCCGAAAACCGGCCCGAATGGTGCATCGCGGATTTGGGCATAATGGCTGCAGGATGCGTGACCGTGCCGACATATGTGACCAACACCGAGCGCGACCATCAGCATATCTTGGACAACAGCGAAGCGCGCGCGGTTGTTGTGTCTACGGCAAAGCTGGCCAAGATATTGATGCCGGCGGCCTTGCGATCATCGCAAGCCGAGTTCATCATCACCATGGAGCCGCAGCCAGCCATGCAACATGGGCAGCTGTCGTTGCACCAATGGTCCAGCATGGTGAAGGGCACGGATGCGGATGTGCGTGCCAGTGAAGCCGCCATGGCTTCTGTAACGCGCGATGATTTGGCGTGTATTATCTACACCAGCGGTACTGGCGGTGCCCCGCGTGGCGTGATGCAGCAGCATGGCGCGATCTTGCACAATGCCGATGGCGCTGCCGCGGTTTTGCGCGAGGATTTTGGGCTCGATGAAGAGGAGGTTTTCTTGTCCTTCCTGCCCTTGTCACATGCCTATGAACATAGCGGTGGGCAGTTTCTCCCCATCGGCGTCGGCGCGCAGATTTATTATGCCGAAGGTTTGGAAAAGCTGGCCTCGAACATAGAAGAGACGCGACCAACGGTCATGGTTGTTGTTCCCCGGCTATTTGAGGTGTTGCGTCAGCGAATGATCAAGGCAGTCGAGAAGCAGGGCAAGTTTCCAAGCTATCTGCTCGACAAGGCGCTCACTATTGGCGAGCGTGATTATTCCGGCCGCAAACGTTTAAGCGATGCGCCGATGCGTTTGCTTTTATCGCGCACAATCAAGCCCAAGATTCAAGGTCGCTTTGGTGGCCGTATGAAGGCGATGGTATCTGGTGGCGCGCCGCTGAACCCTGACATTGGCGTGTTTTTCCAGTCCTTGGGCATTACCTTGCTGCAAGGCTATGGTCAGACTGAGTCCGGCCCAGTTATCAGCTGCAACCGACCCAAAGCTGGGATCAAGATGGACACTGTTGGTCCGCCGCTCAAAAACACTGAGGTCAAAATTGCCGACGATGGTGAAATTTTGGTGCGCGGTCCTTTGGTGATGAAGGGATATTGGCGTAACAAGGCCGAAACCGACCGCGTCATCAAGGACGGATGGCTGCACACTGGCGATATCGGCCATATCGATGAGCGCGGCCGAATTGCTATTACGGACCGCAAAAAAGACCTGATCGTAAATGACAAGGGCGACAACATCGCACCGCAAAAGATCGAGGGTATGCTGACGCTTCAGCCTGAAATTTTGCAAGCGATGGTGTCAGGTGACAAGCGCCCGTATATTGTCGGGCTGATCGTCCCTGACCCCGAATGGGCGCTGGAATGGGCGCATGTGCAGGACATTAAATTCGATTTTACCGAGCTGCAAGCCAACCCGCAGTTCCGCGCCGCTGTGCGCGCTGCAGTTGACCGCGTAAACGCAGACGTCTCCGTGACTGAAAAGGTACGCCAGTTCGAATTTACCGATGAACCGTTTTCAATCGAGAATGGCGAAATGACGCCGAGCATGAAAATCCGGCGTCATATCATTCGCGAACGCTACACCGCGCGCGTCAATGCAATGTACAAGGATTAAGCAAGGTGCTGTAGTTCGACAATGGGTGCTACCCTTTTCTGAGCCCATACCAAAAATTCAACATTGCCTTGCGGCCCAGTGATGGGGCTGGTGGTGAGTCCGTGCACTGTCCAATTTTTTTCGACCAACCACATTTTAATCTCGTTGCAAACGCGTGTGTGGACGTCTGGGTCCCTGACCACACCGCCTTTGCCAACTTCTTCGCGTCCAGCCTCAAACTGCGGCTTGATGAGCGCAATTAACTGCGCTCCGACCTTGGCGAAGGTGAGCGGCCGATCGAGCACTTTGGCAAGCCCGATGAAGCTTGCATCGCATACAATGAGGTCGACGGGTTCTGATATATGCACTTCGGTTAAAATGCGTGCGCTCGTCTGTTCATGGACAATTACCCGGGGGTCTTGGCGTAGCTTCCACGCCAACTGGTTTGTGCCGCTATCGACGGCATAAACGCGCGCCGTGCCATGTGTAAGCAGCACATCGGTAAAGCCGCCGGTTGATGACCCAACGTCGATTGCAACATTGCCGGTCACATTGATCGCGAAGACCTCAAGCGCATGGGCGAGCTTGATGCCGCCGCGGGAGACCCATGGGTGGTCGCTGCCTCGAACGCTGATGTCCGCATCCTCGGCGATTTGCTGTCCTGGCTTTTGTGCTTTTGCTTCACCAATATAGACATGACCCGCCATCACCAGCGCCTGCGCGCGGGTTTTGCTTTCGGCAAGGCCGCGATCAACGATGATCTGATCCAGTCGTGTTTTTTTCGTCGCCATGTCGCAACATGCTAGCGGACCGAAGGGGATTTGGCCATAAGGCAACACATGCAAACCCGTCACCTGACCCTGGTCGCCATGCTGGCGCTCTCCGCGTGCGTTTCGCCACCCCCTCCACCTGCGCCAAAGGCAATATCCGCGCCTCCGAGCGCTGCTGCAATGGCCCCAGCGCCCGCATTGACTGGTGATTGGAATGACTGGCCTTTCACGCTCGGAGATTGGACTTATAGCCGCGACAGCCGTGGTTCAGTTGGACAGTTCGGCGCTTCGGGTCGAACGGCAATGCTTGGCTTGCGTTGCGATGTGCAGACCCGCCGCATCACTTTGTCGCGAGAGGCATCGGCGCCGGCAAAGCATGTGGTCATACGGACGTCGTCAATGACAAAGCAGTTGCCCGCCCAGCTAACTGGCGGAACGCCCGCTTATGTTGCGGCGGACATTATGTCGAACGATCCGATTTTGGATGCCATGGCTTTTAGCCGCGGGCGGATATTGGTCGAAGCAGAAGGGCAGCAGCCCATTATCCTGCCATCATGGGCTGAAATTGCGCGCATTGTCGAAGATTGTCGGGGATGATTTGAAGCGGCATATATTCGAGCGCAGAACCCCAATATTTGAACGAAAAAAAATATAATTCAAGACTTGTTTAACACTGCGGATTGATTCAATTTCAGTCCTGCGGAGGGCAAATATATGTTTGAAGCAAGCAATTTCCATTCAACGAAAGGAGGTGATCCGATGTCTCATGGTTCAGTTAAGAGGTCGGAAAATTCCGTTCGGGAGATCGGCCGCTGAGTACATCAGCGATGCCGGTCACGGCGTGAAAGCAACTTCCGGCAGCGGGCGTCCGACCGCTGACCCATGTTTAAGGGCCGCTGGTTCAATCCAGCGGCCCTTTTCTAGATTTATTGTTCCGATATCATGCGGTGCATACGGCGAACCGATCGTCATTCTTGCCATGCAAAGCTTTTTGTCGAACAATGGTGGCATATTGTGATGGAATGCCTACATCAGTCACTTGAGCTTTTAGGATATTGATAACATGCAGTTCGTACGCGTTGGCTGGAAGATTTTGGTTGGTTTAAAAGACCTCCTTGTTCTTTTGTTCATGCTTCTGTTTTTCGCCGCTATTTTTGCGCTGCTGAATGCAAGTCCAAACCCCGCTATGGTTCGCGACGGTGCCTTGCTGCTCAAGCTGGATGGCGTCGTGTCCGAGCAACCTGCGGAAATTGATACGCTCACGACGCTGACATCATCGGCTGCTTCCGTTGGTGAAATGCGTCAGCGCGACATTGTCCGTGCGTTGAAACTTGCTGAGACAGATGACCGCGTAAAGGCTGTCGTCGTTGACATGGACCGCTTTATGGGTGGCGGGCAAGCCAGCCTTGCCGCCATTGGTAGCAGCCTCGATGGGGTAAAAAGGCGGGCAAGCCAGTGTACGCGTTTGCCACGGCCTATACCGATGACAGTTATCAGCTTGCGGCACATGCGACGCAAATATGGATGGACCCACTTGGTGGCGCCATGTTGACTGGACCAGGCGGTTCGCAACCCTATTTTAAAGGCTTGCTCGACCGATTGGGCGTGAAGGCCAACATCTATCGCGTTGGAACGTATAAGAGCGCGGTTGAACCCTTTATGCGCTCCGATCAGTCGGAGGCTTCAAAGGCCGCGATCAAGGGTGTCTATGATGAAATCTGGGGTCAGTGGAAAGCCGCTGTCGCCAAGGCCCGTCCGCAAGCGCGATTGGAACAGATGCTGACGGATCCGGCTGGGGCAGTTGAAGGTGCGCAGGGTAATCTTGCCCAATTGGCCTTGTCCAGTAAGCTGGTGGACACATTGGGC
>CAIJLW010000024.1 GCA_903821685.1 uncultured Sphingomonadales bacterium
ACAATGGCTGATAACAGCAACGCATCACCAGAAGCATCATGATGCGTATCGGGGGAATTATGGTTTATATTTCAGGTTTTGGGACAAAATGTGCGGCACTGATCTTGGGCTTGGCAGTTGGAACCACCGTCCTCGTTAGCGGGGCTGAGGCCGCTTCGTCCGCTGTGACGCTTGAGGTCAATATTTATGGCCTGCGCAGTAGTAAGGGCAATGTCCTTGTATGCGTCACGGCAAATCCACGTTTTTTTCCCGATTGTAGCAAGGATCCCAAAAGCCTTCGGGCCAATGTGCCGGCTAATAAGGCCGCTATGGTCTCCTTCAACGGCATGAGCCCCGGTACATATGCCGTCGCCATTGTTCACGACGAAAATTCGAACAGCAAAATGGACATGGCAGTGTTTTTGCCACGAGAAGGTTATGGCTTTTCACGCAACCCTGCGGTGATGACCGGACCGCCCAAGTTTCGCTCGGCCGCCTTCGCCATTAATGCAGCAGACGTTAGCCAACGGGTCCAGATGAAATATATGCTTTAATTGCATCTCCGGCGTTATGGAGGCTGGGGTCTGTATAGCTTTGTTAGTTATTCGCGGTTGATCAATGATGCCAAAAGATCGCCCGTTACATCGCCGCCAGATTGGGTAACCACGCCACGCTGGACAGTATTGATGATTGCTTCTAACACCTTGATACCCCCGGGGAGTCGCATGACTGAGAGGTGGTGCTGTAATGCCCACGACCCGCTGAACCTGATCCCGTTGGCACGGGCGTAGGGAGGGAGCGGCAGTCAACATCCGCGCTCTCCTCAAATAATTTTGGAGAGTAAGCATGGCAGATATCCCAGCACGTAATGAAATCGGCGTCACCACTGGCCCCATTCGCGGCAGCAAGAAAATTCATGTGGGTCCATTCAACGTTGCCATGCGGGAAATCTATCTTGAGCCAACGTCCGGCGAGCCGCCAGTGCGCGTGTATGACCCCAGCGGCCCTTATACCGACGCCAATGCGCATATAGACATCAACGCCGGCCTACCCGAAATTCGCCGCCCATGGATCATAAAACGCGGCGATGTGACTGAAGTCACCCAGCGCGAGGTCAAGCCCGAAGACAATGGTCAGCTTGGCCCCGACCGCAGCGGGGGCGTCGCGCCATTCCCGAATGTACGTAAACAAGTGCTGCGCGCCAAACCCGGTATGAACGTCAGCCAGATGCATTATGCCCGCAAAGGCATCATCACTCCCGAAATGGAATATGTTGCTGAACGCGAGAATCTGGGCCGCGCGCGCCTTACCGAGTATAAACGCGATGGCGAAAGCTTTGGCGCGTCGATACCCGATTATGTCACGCCCGAATTCGTCCGCGACGAAATTGCCCGTGGCCGTGCGATCATTCCAAACAATATCAACCACCCCGAATCCGAACCGATGGCGATTGGCCGCAATTTTCTCGTCAAGATCAACGCTAACATCGGCAACAGCGCGGTCGCATCGAATGTGGCGACTGAGGTCGACAAGATGGTCTGGTCGATCCGCTGGGGCGCGGATACCGTGATGGACCTGTCGACTGGCCGCAACATCCACGACACCCGCGAATGGATCATCCGTAATTCGCCCGTTCCCATCGGCACCGTGCCGATTTATCAGGCGTTGGAAAAGGTCGGCGGCGTTGCCGAGGACCTGACGTGGGAAATCTTCGCCGATACGTTGATTGAACAAGCCGAACAGGGCGTCGATTATTTCACCATCCACGCGGGCGTCCGCCTGCCTTATGTTCCGCTCGCGGCTAAGCGCATGACGGGTATCGTGTCACGCGGCGGCAGCATCATGGCGAAATGGTGCCTCGCGCATCACAAGGAAAGTTTCTTGTACGAACGCTTCGACGAAATCACCGAGATTATGAAGGCCTATGACGTTGCCTATAGCCTTGGTGACGGTCTGCGCCCCGGCAGCATCTACGACGCCAATGACGAAGCGCAATTTGCCGAACTGTATACGCTGGGCGAGCTGACGAAGCGCGCCTGGGCACAAGATGTGCAAGTGATGATTGAAGGGCCCGGCCATGTGCCGATGCACAAGATCAAAGAGAATATGGAAAAGCAGTTGGAGGCGTGCGGCGAGGCACCATTCTACACACTTGGACCGCTCACAACCGACATCGCGCCGGGATATGACCATATCACCAGCGGCATCGGCGCGGCGCAGATCGGTTGGTATGGCACCGCCATGCTTTGCTACGTCACGCCGAAGGAGCATTTGGGCCTGCCTGACCGTGATGACGTTAAGGTCGGCGTGATCACATATAAGCTTGCCGCGCATGCCGCTGACCTTGCCAAGGGCCACCCCGCCGCGCAAGTCCGCGACGATGCGTTAAGCAAGGCACGCTTCGAATTCCGCTGGCGCGACCAATTCAACCTCAGCCTCGACCCTGATACGGCCGAACAATATCATGATCAGACATTGCCTGCCGAAGGCGCAAAGTCCGCGCATTTCTGTTCCATGTGCGGACCAAAATTCTGCTCAATGAAAATCAGCCAAGAGGTGCGGGAATTTGCGCGGTTGCAGAACCAGCCAGCCGAAGCGTTCATCGCGACCGAAGAGGCGGAGGCCGGCATGGCGCAAATGAGCAAGGTCTATGACGAAACCGGCCGTGAATTGTACATGGGCGCGGGCGACCGCGAGCATGATTGATGCGAGAGGCGGTACCTAGCGGCTAATCGCTTCCTCGATCCACAAACGTGCATCGGGGAAGCTGCGTTCGACCTCTGGCAAGTCATTCACGCATAGAAATTTAATCGCGTCGCGTGCACTGCCACGTAAAAAGCCGCTGACATCTTCTGCCGAATATTGGTCCATGTCACCCACCGCGACATGCAGATAATCGCGCGTGTCCAATATCGCGGCGCTTCCGTCGGCAAGGCAGGCATGGTTATGCAGGCTTTGCGGCAGAAACTGCCCTGCATCGCGAAAGCGGAAACTGGCATTGGCGATAAAGGCGTCGCGATAGGTATCGAACAATTGCGCCATCACCGAACGCTGCATCGGGTGGACAACATGCGCGCTTTCAAACACTTGGTCGGCGGTATAGCCAATCATCTGTGCGGCGTTGATCTGATTATAATGGTTCAGCATGCTTGCGTCATCACGCCGCGCGCCGCACGCCACAAGGTCGCTGTGGTCCGCCCATTGGCCGCGCAGCACTGGGCCATCGCCCGCAAAGAAATCCGATCGCGTTACCGGCGCGGTTAGGAAGACGTCATCGTTAAAATATAGAAAATGTTCGGCAAGGCCGGGGATACGCCACAGCATCGTTTCAATCGACAGCGAATTGAATGTGGGTAACGCGTCGTCATATCCCGCAAAAATCTCGCTGTGATCAACGATGCTGATCTTTGCGGCGATTTCAGGGGGAAGCTGCATGATTTCCGGCGTCTGGGCATCGGTAACGATCCAGATCCGCCGCACCCAAGGCGCGTTGTTGGCGATGGAGCGCACACAATAATTCAGCTCGTCACTGCACAGCCACCGATGGGGGTTGGTGCCATTGTCATGCAATGGCGCACGCGCTTGAGCCACCACGTCAGCCTGCGCCAACGCCAAATGCCGCTCCCGCTTTGCCCGATGCACAGGGTCCGCCCCGTCCACCCAAGTAATGACTGCATCAACTTCAAACATGAAACTCGTCACAAAAATGTAATAGCGGCCCTTAGGAGTGTGGAGGGGTTTTGGGAAATAGAAAGTATGGAGGTGGCGGGCGGCATGTGAGGGCGCGTCATCGTTAGGATATAATGCACGACGCGCACGCCCAGCGGACAGAACCCCTTCATTGCCGCGTGACATTCTGGTGGGGCGGGTTAGGGTAAGTTATGACCTCAACACCCAAAACCCCCAACTGGTTCGACATCAGCATGGATGCCTGGGCGCTTGCCGCGGAATCGAACATGGTGATCGCGATGCGAATGGGCAGTCTGGCGCTTGGCGGGCCGAATGCAGCGCGGGAGGCGAAGCGGATGGTGACGGAGAAGGTCGCGGCAAATATGGCGCTTGGCTGTGATCTGATGGGCGGAAAGCTCGGCAATAGCCCCGAAGCCATCGTCAGCGGCAGCATCGCGCATTATTCCAAAACTGTCGTCGCCAACCGGAAACGATTGGGCGGCACGCCTGCTCCGCCGGTGCCGGAAAGTGCCGGTGAGCCCGAATAAGTAGCTATTTTCCGCTTCTGTTTGCACATTAGGTAAATGAAGCGTATACCGATAGAACGCTATCGTCGACCGCGACGGAATTTGAAGCACGCATCGGGTCAGATGATCGGAACGTGCAACGTCTTTCCTACCACGACTTGGCTACCCACTTGGCGCTGTTGTCAGGTGGTCACCTGTTTCGTGAAAGGAACATATTATGCCAGTAGGCACCGTAAAATTTTTCAATGCAGACAAGGGCTATGGCTTTATCGCGCCTGATGGCGGCGGTGATGACAGCTTCGTGCACATCTCGGCCGTTCAGGCAGCCGGCATGCATTCGCTTGATAAAGAACAGCGCGTGAATTTCGAAGTCGAAATCGGCCGCAACGGTAAGGCTTCGGCCATTAACCTGTCTTCAGCTGATTAATCAGCCGAAATGTTAAAAAAAGGGCTGCCGAAAGGCGGCCCTTTTTTTGTGTCACGCGCCGAGGTTTAGTCGAACAGCTCTTCCAGAAACGACTTTCTGCGCTTTTTATACGGGTAGCCATGCCCATAGCCTTGCGGTGCGAACCCGCCTTGGGGTGGCGGCGCTGCTTGCGGGGCAGGGGCGGGTTGCGGAGGTATTTCTGCAGCAGCGCTGCGCTCGATAATCTTGTCGAGCTCCCCACGATCAAGCCAAACGCCACGACATTGCGGGCAATAATCAATTTCTACACCTTGGCGATCGCTCATCACCAGCGGTACCTTGCATACAGGGCAAGGCATTCCAACGGCTGCGTTCATATCGAGACTCCTCTTGTTGTCATATAAGCGGTCCGACATCGCCGTCACATGACGACCAGAGGGGCCCAGCCCGCTGGTCTGAACTGGGGATGCGGCATCTAGTTTTCAAGAAGGGCATGCGCTAATTTCGTGAGGCACCTGTCATCCACATTGCGGATAAAACGAGTATTTCCAGCAAAAGGGAAATGGCGACTATGAACCGATGGCCGGCATGCAGGAAAACAGAAGAAGGCGTGAATGGTTAACGCGACTTACCAAAAGGCCAATTGGTGACGTGCCCGACCCAAAAAGCGAGCCAGATCAGCACGGGCTGAAATGCCAGTCGCGGACCATGATACCACCAACTCAGCGCTTTTCCGTCAAACGCGATGCCGTTAAGCGCATGGTTGAAGTTGGCTGGCCATACGCACAGGGCATAAAGTGCAAGGCAAATTGCGGCCCATTTGCGCGTCTGCGGGATTATCAGGCCAACCGCTCCTGCGATTTCGGCAATGCCGGTGAATGCGACCATAATCTCCGGGAACGGCACCCAGTGCGGCGTAATGGCCAAAAATCCCCCCGGCGACAAGAGATGCAGGATCCCTGCCACGAGGTAGAACAAGGCGAGAATTACGCGGAGGCTGGAGCGTATCATTACCGTTTCCGCACGAACTCGGCGCGCAGCACCAGGCCCTTTATGCCGTCGAAACGGCAATCAATCTCCTGCGCATCGCCCGTCAGGCGGATGGACTTGATTAGTGTTCCCCGTTTTAGAGTTTGTCCAGCGCCCTTGACGGTTAGATCTTTAATCAAGGTTACTTGGTCGCCATCCATAAGCAGATTCCCAACCGCGTCGCGCACTTCGACGGCACCGTCTGCCTCAGTTGCGATCTTGGCAGCGGCGGCGCTTATCCATTCCCCAGATGCCTCGTCATAGACATAATCTTCGTCATTTGCGTCGCTCATGATGCACAAGTCCTTATTGGCCTCCCACTGCCGTAGCGGCATTTCGCATCACGCGAAAGCCGGTTGCAATTTGCAACGATGTCAGTAAGATTTTCTCATAAAATGGAGAGGCATATGGCGCAGGCTGAGACGACTATAGATGTTTTGATTGTAGGAGCGGGACTGTCCGGCATCGGCGCTGCGGCGCACCTCACCATGCAATGCCCGAACAAGAGTTACGCCATTGTTGAGCAGCGCGCCGATATGGGTGGTACGTGGGATCTTTTCCGTTACCCCGGTATCCGGTCTGACTCAGACATGCACACTTTGGGATATCGCTTCAAACCATGGTTGCATGAAAAGACGATCGCGGATGGCCCATCCATTCACGAATATGTCCATGAAACCGCCGAGGAATATGGAATTTCGCAGCATATCCATTTTGGCCATCGAGTTATCTCGGCCAATTGGTCAAGCCCAGATGCCCGCTGGCATGTGACGGCGAAGGCCGTTGATGGTGGCAAGGAACGTCACTTTGCCGCGCGTTTCCTGTTCATGTGCGCTGGCTATTATGATTATGACCAGGGCTACAAGCCCGACTTTGCAGGCGAAGCTGACTTTGGTGGCCAAATCATCCATCCGCAGCATTGGCCGAAGGATTTAGATTATAAGGGCAAGAAAGTAACCGTCATTGGTTCAGGTGCGACGGCGGTTACGATTGTTCCTGTTATGGCGGAACAGGGCGCGCAGGTGACCATGCTTCAGCGTTCGCCAACATATATGGTTTCGCGTCCTGCCATTGACCCATTTTCAAAATTCGTGCGCAAGATTATGCCCGAGAAACTGGCCTACGCGCTTACGCGGTGGCGCAACATCAACATGCAGCGCTTCACTTATTGGTATGCGCGCCGCAATCCCGCAAAGCTGGGTGAGAAACTGGTCAACATGGCGCGGGAATCGCTCCCTGCATCAGTTGATGTCGACACGCATTTTGTGCCAAAATACGGCCCGTGGGAACAGCGCCTATGCCTCATTCCCGATAGCAACATGTTTACTGCGATTACCGAAGGCAAGGCTGAAGTTGTTACAGATCACATCGACCACTTCACCAAAACGGGTATTCAGTTAAAGTCCGGCAAGCACATTGAATCCGACATCATCATTACTGCCACTGGCTTGAACCTAGTGACGATGGGCAAAACCGTCATCAGCGTCGACGGGAAAGCCATAAATTTTGGTGAGCACTTCAATTATAAGGGCGTGATGTTTAACGACATCCCCAATTTTGCCAGCGTTTTTGGGTATATCAATGCGTCATGGACGTTGAAGACCGATATCGTCGCTGATTATGTCTGCCGCTTGCTTTGGAAAATGGACGATAAAAACGCGCTTGTGGCAACACCGGTTCTTGATGATCCCGATATGCCAAAGCTGCCATTCGTAACCGATTTTAGCTCTGGCTATTTCGCACGTAGTTTCGACTCATTGCCCAAAAATGGTGATCGTCATCCATGGCGGGTTCTGCAAAATTATACGGCTGAGAAGAAAATTCTGACCCAAGATCCGGTTGACGATGGCGTTATGATATTTTCAGCACCCGCCTTCGCTGGCGCACATCGGGAAGCCGAAGAGACGTTGATCGCAGCGGAATGATGCGCTCTGACGGGCGCTTATAACGCCCGTCAGCTGTCCTTGGCAGCAAAGCCGAATAGCAGCAGCCACTTGCTCGGGCTGTTCGGTGCAGGGGTTGGATGTGCGATAGCCAGGTGTTCGCAATCATAACCATGCACATAAAAATGCGGGAGATTTCTAAAACTTCTCCCGTTCGCGCGTCATTGCCGCTATCGCTGCGTACATGCAGTATGACACTCTAATCCAGCCTGACAACGGGCAGGCCGCCACCCTTATTCATGTGACCGACAAAAGCCGATTTGAAGCGTGGCTTGCGCTTCAACCTGATGCCGTGCGCACTGCGGTCAAGGCACAGAAGTTTGAAGGTGGCGCCAACGATATAGCTATCTTGCCCGCTGATAAAACCGGCGAATGGTCTGTAGCGGCGGGCGTAACTGATGTTTCGGCATCAGGCTTATGGCATTTGGCAAAGCTGGCGGATAGCTTGCCCGAAGGTACATATCGGCTGGCCGATTATGATGCGAGCGAGGCTATGCTTGGCTGGATGCTGGGGCAATATCGCTACCATGAATATCTGAGCGAACCAAAGCTGACAGGGCCACGGGTTTTGTTGGTGAAGGAGCCTGCGCGCATTGCCATGGCCGCGTTGCAGGCAGCCGCTACGGCATTGGTGCGCGATCTTGTGAACCGGCCAGCCGGCGATCTTGGACCGAACGCGCTGGAAGCAGAGGCAAAACGGATCGCAAAGGCGCATAAGGCAGAGGTCACGGTGACGGCGGGCGAGCCTCTGGAAGCCGGCTATCCGCTCATTCACGCAGTTGGCAAGGCGGCGGCGCGTGAACATGCGCCGCGTCTTATTGAGCTTGAGTGGGGCGACCCGCGCCACCCACGCATTGCGATTGTCGGCAAGGGGATTACTTTCGACACGGGCGGGCTGGATATCAAGCCTTCGACGGGCATGCGGTTGATGAAAAAGGATATGGGCGGCGCGGCGCACGCATTGGCGCTGGCCGAGCTGATCATGTCGGCGCATTTGCCCGTTCGTTTACATATGCTTGTGGCCGCTGCAGAAAACAGCATATCGGGCAACGCCATGCGGCCGGGCGATATCATTAAAAGCCGCAAAGGCATTACCGTTGAAATCGACAATACCGATGCCGAAGGACGGTTGGTGCTGGCCGACGCGCTGACCAAAGCGATAGAAGATAAGGCGGAACTGATCATTGATTTTGCCACGCTGACCGGTGCGGCGCGTGTCGCGCTTGGGCCCGACCTGCCGGCGATGTTCAGCAATGATGACAGCGTCGCGATTGGCCTGCTTGCGGCATCGAAAGCGGCGACGGACCCATTATGGCACATGCCACTTTGGGCGCCATATATGGAAATGCTCGATAGCGACATCGCCGACACGTCGAACAGTGGCGGCGGATTTGCAGGCGCAGTTACCGCCGCGTTGTTTTTGCAGAAATTTGTCCCTGACAATGTGCCTTGGGTTCATCTCGACACATTTGCGTGGCGACCAACGAGCAAGCCCGGCAGGCCAAAGGGTGGAGAGGCCCTTGGATTGCGTGCGGTCTTCGGCTATCTGGCGGAAACATATCCGGCGCGATAGGGCGCTATATATCATTTGATGTGTTCCCGGACCTAGGCGCGGGAACATGGTCGCAGGGCAGGGACATAAACAGTTGGTAGACGGTCAGATACAGGCGAGTGAACGGCCTATTTATACATTAAGCGGGCATAGCCTTGTGGGAGATAAGCGCACAACGCCGATCCGTGGCGACCTTGCCGATATCAGTCTGGCCGGAAAGCTTTTTGCGCCACATTATGCGGTGCCCATGCTGCGCACCGGTATTGCGCCGGTAACGGAAATTTATGCCGAGGCCCATGCGACCTCCATGCCCGTCAGCGCGCTTATGCATGGCGAGGAATTTGCCGTTCTTGATGTCGCGGGTGACTGGGCATGGGGCTATTGCCTGCACGACAATTATTTGGGCTATGTCCGCTTTGCCGAGCTGGGCGATAATTTTGACGCAACGCATATCGTCTGCGCCGCAGCGACGTTATTGGTGGCTGCGCCATCGGCCAAAGCGCGCGTCCTCGCGCGGTACCCCATGGGGGCGCAATTGCTGAGTGGATCGCCGAGCGAATGTGGCAATTATCTGGCGTGCGAAAATGGATTTGTGCCGCGCGCCCATCTGTCGGAAATTGGAAGCGTCGCAGTCTCGCCCGCTGATTTGGCTGAGCAGTTGATCGGCACGCCCTATAGCTGGGGCGGACGCAGTGGCGATGCCATTGATTGCTCTGGCCTTGTGCAGCTGGTCTTTGGCCTAAAGGGGATTCTGGCCCCGCGCGATGCGGATATGCAGCAAGCCGATTTTGGCGCGGATTTACCAAAAGACGCAGAGCTGCAGCGCGGTGACCTGGTTTTCTTCCCGGGGCATGTTGGGATCATGGCGGACGCCGAAAACATCATTCACGCCAATGGCAGTGCGATGGCGGTCAGTGTTGAACCCCTAGCGGATGCTGCGGCCCGATTTGCCGAGCACGATGAGGCGATATTGGCACGTAAGCGGGTTGCGTTTTGACCAAATCTATCTTCATCGACGGGGCAGTGGGCACCACTGGCCTCGAAATCGCCGACCGGCTTGCGGGACGCGCGGAGTTTACGCTTATAACGCTCGATGATGACAAGCGCAAAGACCCCGCCGCCAAGCGCGAAGCATTGAACGACGCCGATTTCGTCATCCTCTGCTTGCCAGATGATGCCGCGAAAGAGGCGGTGGCCATGACCACGTCCAGCCACACCCGAATCATTGATGCATCGACCGCCTATCGTATTGACCCCGACTGGGCTTATGGCTTTGCCGAATATCGCATTGGCCAGCGCGACCGGATTGCGTCGGCACGGTTGGTCAGTAACCCCGGTTGCTACCCCACCGGATTTCTGGGCCTCGTCGCGCCTTTGGTGGCGGCTGGCTTGATCCCTGCCGACTGGCCGTACACCGTTAACGCGGTGTCGGGCTATTCAGGTGGTGGCAAGGCGTTGATACAAAGGTTAGAAGGTGAGGGGGCGGACATCGGCTTTCGCACTTACGGCCTCGATCTGGCGCACAAGCATGTGCCCGAAATGCAGGTCCATGCCGGCCTTGTCCACGCGCCCATATTCGCCCCTGCCGTCGTTCGCGCTTTTCGCGGGATGATCGTCGAAGTACCATTGCCTTTGTTCGCTATGCCAAAGGCTGGCAACGCAGATGCGTTACGCGCCGCGCTCGCTGCGCATTATGCTGGGTCACCAGTGGTTACTGTACATACCGAAGCCGCACCATCGGAATTGCTGATGCATGCGGTCCAAGCGCCGACCGACCGGCTTGACCTTTATGTGCTGGCGTCGCCGGACGGGTCACAAGTGCGGTTGCTGGCGATGCTCGACAATCTCGGCAAAGGCGCAAGCGGCGCGGCGGTGCAGAACCTAAACATCATGGCCGGATTGGACGAGACGAGTGGGTTGCGGTTGTAACCCGATTTCAACCAAACACCTCTGACGCGTTCAGGTGTCTCAATGCCTGTGCTACAAAGCCTTAATAAGGCGGCTGATCAAACCCCTTAGGGCTCTTGGTAAAAATCTCGCAGCCATCTTCGGTGATGCCGATGCTGTGTTCAAACTGCGCAGACAGGCTGCGGTCGCGGGTTACGGCCGTCCAGCCATCGTCGAGCACTTTGCCGGCGGCCTTGCCGATGTTGATCATCGGTTCAATCGTGAAAATCATGCCAGGACGGATTTGTGGGCCAGTGCCGGGGCGGCCGACATGGACGATTTCGGGAGCATCGTGGAATAATTGACCCAAGCCATGCCCGCAAAAATCGCGAACCACACCGTAACGGTGCTTTTCGGCGTGGGTTTGAATGGCATGACCGATGTCACCGACATGGTTACCGGGCTTGGCCGCTTCGATGCCCAGCATCAGGCATTCATAGGTAACGTCCACCAAGCGCTTGGCCTTCACAGGCACATCGCCGACCAAGAACATGCGGCTGGTGTCGCCGTGCCAACCATCCAGTTGCGGCGTAACGTCGATGTTGACGATGTCGCCGTCCTTCAATTTCTTATCCGACGGAATGCCGTGGCAAATGACATGGTTGATCGAAATACAGCAGCTATGCGTATAGCCGCGATAGCCCAAAGTGGCGGGAACGGCTCCGCCGCGCATCGTCATTTCGCGGACAATGTCATCGAGTTCTTCTGTGCTTACGCCGGGCACGACATGCGGCACCAATGCATCAAGGATTTCTGCGGCAAGGCGTCCGGCCTTGCGCATGCCGTCAAAGCCCTCTGCTCCGTGCAATTTGATAGTCCCGTCGCGGGCCTGCATCGCCTCTTCCGGCGTAACGCTTACATATTGTTCCATATGAACGATATAAGGCAATATTCCGCACTTTGCGAGAGGGTGAATTATGCTATCGCGTGCCTATGACAGAATCTCGCATCTACACCGCCGCCCTTGTCATCATTGGCGATGAAATCCTTTCTGGCCGGACACAGGACAAAAACGTCAGCCAAATTGCCCTTTGGCTGAATATCCAAGGTATTCGCCTAAAAGAAGTGCGCGTTGTTCCTGATGTTGAGGAATCGATTGTCGAGGCCGTGAACGCGCTTCGCGCGCGCAACGATTATTTGTTCACGACAGGCGGCATCGGCCCGACGCACGATGACATCACGGTGGACGCAATTGCGGCTGCATTGGGCGTAGAGGTTGTCATTCACCCCGAGGCAAGCGCAGTGCTGCATGCATATTATGAAACACGTGGCGGCATCAATCCGGGTCGTTTGCGCATGGCACGGGTGCCCGAGGGCGCTGAACTTATTGCCAACAAAATGTCGGGCGCGCCGGGAATCCGGCACGGCAACATCTTTATCATGGCTGGTGTTCCGCATATCACGGCTGGTATGTTGGACGCATTGACAGGCACACTTGAGGGCGGCGCGCCGTTGTTGTCACAACAAATCGGCTGCTGGGTCGCCGAAAGCGAAGTTGCCAAATTGCTTGGTGACACCGAAAAGCACCATGAAGGGTGCCAGATCGGTAGCTATCCGTTTTTCCGTGAAGGCAAGGTTGGTGCGAACTTTGTGGTGCGCACCACCGACGCGCATAAATTGGCAGAATGCGTCGAGGCGTTGCAACTTGGCCTACGCGGCTTGGGTTATGATACCGTCGACGGTGGAATTTAAGCCGAGTTTGTCGGCTCGTTCATGTGTGGTCAAGCTGCACGTCCCTTATGAGGAGTGACATGCGCACATTCTCCAATGCCCTCGCTTTTGCGGCCCTGCTGCTCTCTACACCCGCTTTCGCGCAAGCTGCGCCTGCCGCGACCAAGGTGGGCAAGCCTGCTAAGCAGCCCTGGTTGTATGAAGGCAGCGATGTCCCTGTCGATGACACATGGACGTTTGGCGTGCTGCCCAACGGTGTGCGCTATGCGGTAAAAAAGAATGACGTTCCGGCGGGGCAAGTTTCCATCCGCGTCCGGATTGATGCAGGTGCATTGCATGAGAATAATGATGAGCAAGGCTTTGCCCATCTCATTGAGCATTTGTCGTTTCGAGGTTCGACCTTTGTCCCCGATGGTGAAGCAAAGCGCATTTGGCAAAGGTTCGGGGTAACCTTCGGCAGCGACAGCAATGCCCAAACGACACCGACGCAGACCGTTTACAAGCTTGATTTGCCGAACGCGACACCCGAAAAACTCGATGAGTCAGTTAAAATCATTTCCGGCATGATCCGCAATCCGCGGATTTCGCCAACGGCGCTGAATGCCGAGCGCGCCATTGTTCTGGCCGAATTGCGGGAAAATAGCGGTGCGCAGATGATCTATAGCGACGCTCTGCGCCAACATGCGTTTCAGGGGCAACGGCTGGCGAACCGCTCTACTATCGGAACGCCAGAAACGCTGCAGGCGTCAGATGCCATTCGACTGAGTGCATTTCATGACCGCTGGTATCGCCCCGAAAACGCCGTCGTGGTGATGGCTGGCGACATGGAACCAGCACAGCTTGCGAATCTGGTGCAGAAATATTTCAACGATTGGAAGGGCGTTGGCCCACGCGCGCCCGAACCTCCGTTTGGCGATCCTTCACCGCAAGGCACACCTGTAAGGGTTTTGATTGAGCCGACATTGCCTACGACGGTCAGCATTGCGTATTTGCGTCCTTGGCGCAAAGTGAACGACACAATTGCTTATAATGAGCAGTTGCTGGTCGACGCATTGGCGCTTCAGATCGTTAACCGCCGGCTTGAGGTGCAAGCGCGTAACGGCGGAAATTATCTGTTCGCCCAAATCGCGCAGGAAGACATTTCGCGCACCGCAGACGCGACATTGGTGTCGCTCACCCCTATTGGCGACAAATGGGAGGCGGCAACGCGCGACGTTCGTGCAATCATTGCGGACGCAACAACAACCGCGCCCTCGGTCGCGGACATTGACCGCGAGAAAACCTTGTTCGGTAACGCGCTTCGCACGATGCTGGACAGCTATCCCTTTGAAGCTGCGGCCAAACAGGCCGATGATATCGTGAATGCTGTTGACATTCGGGAGACCGTTGCTGCCCCAAAAACGGTTGTTCAAGTCTATGAGGGCATGAAGAACAAGTTCACGCCCCAAAGGCTGCTGGCATCAACCCAGAACCTATTCATCGCCGATGTGACGCGGCTCATGCTGTCTTCACCTAGTTCCATCCCCAACGCAGATAATCGCGCGCTAGCTGCGTTAAATGCGTCGGTCACTGCCAATAAAACGGCGCGATTGTCGGAAAACACACTTGGCTTTGCGGCGCTGCCAAAATTGGGTGCGCCGGGGAAGCTGGTGACTGAAGATATTGTTTCGCGGTTGCAGATGACCCGGCTTGAGCTGTCCAACGGTGTGCGCGCATTGCTATATCCGAATAAGGCCGAGAGCGGTCAAATCCGAGTGCTCGTGCGTTTTGGCTATGGCTATCAGGCTGTAGATCCAGATCAGGGCGGGTTGCTATGGGCCGGGCCATTGGTCATGCCAGAAAATGGTATCGGTAAAATTAAGCGTACGGAAATTGATCAGATGGTCAATGGGCGGCGGATTGAGCTAAACTTTTCGGTCGACAACAGTGCTTTTCAATTCGGCGCAAATACGCGGCCGGATGATCTTGCCGACCAACTGACTCTGATTGCGACGAAGCTGGAGCATCCGGGCTGGGATGCCGCTCCGGTTGAACGTGCCAAGGCGCTGGCAACATCGGGCTATGCCAGCTACGAAATGTCGGCAACGTCGGTTTTACAACGCGATCTGGAGTATCTGCTGCGTAACAAGGACGCGCGATGGAAGGCCGCTACCCCTGCTGAAGTTGCCAACATCGATGCTGCGAAATTTGAATCTTTCTGGAAACCCTTAATGTCACAAGGCCCAATCGAGGTGATGCTCTTTGGTGACTTTGACAAGGCCGCGGCGGTGTCGGCGCTTGAAAAAAGTTTTGGCGCAATGGCGCCGCGAGCGGCTTTGACAGTGTCAGCAGCGGCGCGTGATATGCATTTCCCAGCGCCAAGTTCAACCCCAGTGCGATTAACGCATCGCGGCGCTTCCGATCAGGCGGCGGCCGTCGTGGCATGGCCGACGGGTGGCGGCATAAACGGCATTAGCGAAGGGCGGCAGCTGGAAACATTGGCGGCGATATTCCGTGATCGGCTGTTTGAAAAATTCCGCGCCGAACAAGCGGCGAGTTACAGCCCTGACATGGCCGCCAATTGGCCAGTCGACTTTGATAGCGGCGGTTATCTTATGGCGTATGCGCAGGTAAAGCCCGCTGACGTTGAGCGCTTCTTTGCCTTTGCGGATGCTGTTGCGGAAGACCTTATCGCGTATCCCGTTAGCGCCGATGAATTGCAACGTGCTGTAGAGCCGACTAAGCAAGCGATTGAGCGTGCAGCGTCCGGCAATACATTTTGGCTAAATCAGCTAAAGGGCGCCACATATGATCCCGAACGGTTTGTGGCGTTGGGTAAGCTCTACAGCGACTACAACAGCGTAACGCCGGCCATATTGCAAACTCTGGCCAAGCGCTATTTTGTGAAGGACAAGGCTTGGAAACTTGTCGTAGCACCGCAACAGGGTCTTGGATCTGTGACCGACGCCCGCTGATAGCAAAGCAAAGAGCGGCTTACGTCAAAGCACATATTTCGACAGGTCAGTGTCCTTGGCGATGCCGGAAAGCTGCTTGCTGACATAAGCGGCGTCGATTTTGAGCGTTTCACCCTTGCGGTCCTCGGCATCAAAACTGATGTCTTCAAGCAGCTTTTCCATCACGGTCTGCAATCGCCGTGCGCCGATATTCTCCACCGTCGAATTCACGTCGAAAGCAATGCGCGCGATCGCGTCGATGGCATCATCAGTGAATTCCAAAGTAACCTCTTCGGTGGCCAACAATGCCTTATACTGCGTCGGCAAATTGGCACGGGTTTCCGAGAGAATACGAACGAAGTCCGCATGCTCCAACGCGCGCAGTTCCACGCGGATGGGCAAGCGGCCCTGTAATTCAGGAAGCATATCGCTTGGCTTGGAGATGTGGAACGCACCAGACGCAATGAACAACACATGGTCGGTTTTCATCGGGCCATATTTGGTGGCAACAGTTGTGCCTTCAATCAATGGCAGCAGGTCGCGTTGAACGCCTTCGCGGCTGACGGAGCCTCCGCCCCGTGCGTCCGACACGGCAATCTTGTCGATTTCGTCAAGAAATACGATGCCATTGGCTTCCGCGTCGGCAAGTGCCACGCGGTTGACGTCATCTTGGTCTAGGCGCTTTTCTGATTCTTCTTCGACCAGCTTGGTCCAAGCATCGGGGACTTTCATCTTGCGGCGTTTCAGATTGTCCTTGCCAAAGGCTTTGCCCATCATTTCGCCAATATTGATCATGCCGACATTGCCGCCCATGCCCGGTATTTCCATGGGCATGTTGGGGGCATCGGAAACTTCAATCTCGATTTCCACTTCATCCATGTGACGGTCGCGGATACGTTGACGGAATGCTCCGCGTGTGGCTTCGCTGGCGGTATCACCTGCCAGCGTTTTTAGTATCCGTTCCATTGCTGCGGCTTCTGCGGCTTCACGCACAACTTCGCGACGGCGTTCTTTTTCAAGGCGCACGGCTTCTTCGGCCAAATCGCGTGCAATTTGTTCTACATCGCGTCCGACATAGCCGACTTCGGTGAATTTGGTGGCCTCCACCTTAATGAAAGGCGCATCGGCCAATTTGGCCAAGCGGCGGGAAATTTCGGTCTTGCCGCAACCCGTGGGGCCAATCATCAGGATGTTTTTCGGCGTCACCTCGTCACGCAAATCAGCACCAAGGCGTTGGCGGCGCCAACGGTTGCGCAGTGCAACTGCAACGGCACGCTTTGCGTCTGCCTGACCAATGATGTGTTCGTCGAGTGCAGCCACAATGGCTTTTGGGGTGAGTGCGTTTTTCATTGCTGCCTAGATGGGAAGTTGCAGTTGGCGTTCAAGTGACCGGAACGTTATTGCGCGCTTGCCAGCGTCTCAACGGTCAGTTGGTCGTTGGTATAGACGCAGATTTCCGCCGCAATCTTCATCGCATGCCGCGCCATTTTCTCGGCGTCTGCCTCATAATCGGCGAGCGCGCGGGCGGCCGACAACGCATAATTCCCACCTGACCCAATGGCAGCAATGCCGTCATTCGGTTCCAGCACATCGCCATTGCCAGTGAGGATCAACGTCACGTCCTTATCGGCAACGATCATCATCGCTTCCAAGTTACGCAGATATTTGTCGGTGCGCCAATCCTTCGCCAGTTCGACCGCAGCGCGCATCAATTGCCCGCGATGCTGCTCAAGCTTGCGTTCCAACCGTTCAAACAGGGTAAATGCATCGGCAGTCGCACCTGCGAAACCACCGATAACTGAACCATCGTGCAATTGCCGAACCTTCTTGGCATTTGGTTTCATAACCGTCTGGCCCATGGATACCTGACCGTCGCCAGCAATGACGACTTTGCCGTTTTTGCGGACGGATAGGATGGTGGTGCCGTGCCAGGTCGCCGGATTTGCGTGAGAATGTGTTTCCATGGCAACGGATATGGGAAACATCCGCACAAAGCGCAAGTGAGCGCTTATGTGGTCTGAATATCCGTCAGGCGCCGTTCCCAAGCGAGTGCGTGTTGGACGATTTGGTCCAAGTCATCATATTGTGGTTTCCAACCAAAATGCTGCTTAATGGCTGTATTGTCGGAAATAAGTGCATCTGGATCACCGGCTCTGCGGCCTTCCATCTTGCGGTCCAGTTTATTGTTGGTCACGCGATCTACGGCGTCGAGGACTTGCATGACCGAATAGCCATGGCCGTATCCGCAATTAAGTGTGTGGCTGCGCTCTGGATCAGCCGCAAGCGCCTCAAGCGCAATTACATGCGCCGATGCAAGATCGCTGACATGAATATAATCGCGCACGCCGGTTCCATCTTCGGTGGCGTAATCGGTGCCGAATATACTGACGCTTGCGCGTTTGCCCAAAGCCGCTTCCACCGCGATTTTCAGCAAATGGGTGGCGCCAACGGTCGACTGGCCCGTCCGGCAATGCGGGTCGGCGCCAGCAACGTTGAAATAGCGCAAGGCACAATAATTGAAATCATGCGCTGCGGCGACATCGCGCAACATCATTTCCGTCATCAGCTTTGACGTTCCGTAGGGGTTAATGGGCACAGTTGGCATGTCTTCACGCACTGGGCTTGATTCGGGGATGCCGTAGGTTGCGGCAGTGGACGAAAATATCATATGCCGAACGCCGCCGGTAACGGCCGACTGAATAAGGCTTCTGCTTTTTGCGGTGTTATTGTTGTAATATTTTAGCGGATTTTCGACTGACTCCGGGACGACAACTGATCCAGCGAAGTGCATGATGGCGTCAATATTCTGCTCGCTGATAATTTTCTGTACCAGTTCGCTGTTGCTGATGTCGCCTTCATAGAAAGTCGCTTCATCTGCAATTGCCCAGCGAAAGCCCGTCACAAGGTTATCAATAACGACTGGTCTATGCCCAGCATCCAGGAGGGCCAGCACCGCATGGCTGCCAATAAATCCCGCACCGCCCGTAACCAGCACATTAAACTTCTTAGTCATCGATTTTTTCCGTATCAAAGGCTGCCGCTATACCGCTGATGACAGCAATAGCAGCGATAGATTATTTACTGAACCGCATCATTGGGTTCCTTTAATTACTCCATGATATCAGCCTCGTAATGGATCCATGCAATGTTGCGGGGCGTTTTCAAGTATGAAGCCTTGCTGTTAGACAGATTATCAATATTTCTGTGCATGTTGCATATTTCTTAGATAGCTGGGAGGGCATTGAAAATGCATTCAAAAAATTCACGAGCTATAATATTCCACAAAAATAGGCGTGCCATGTTATGCGGATAGCCTTGCATCAAATGACCAGCGGCATTGATCCGGAACGTAATGTTTTGGCCATGGTCAATGCTATCACGCGGTCTGCCGAAGCTGGGGCCGCGATGTATTTTGCCCCTGAAATGTCTATCATTATTGATCGCGACCGAGTTCGCGCGCGGCCGCATTTGGCAGCCGAAGCGCACATGGCGGCGTTGGCGAAATTATCCGACTGCGCATTGCAATATGGAATATGGTTGCATCTTGGGTCGATACCCGTTGTCCATGAAAATGGTCAAAAGCTTGCAAACCGCTCCATCATCATTGGCGCAGATGGCAAGATTAAGGCCCGATACGACAAGATGCACTTGTTTGATGTCAATTTGGACACGGGGGAATCTTGGAAGGAATCCGCGGCCTATGCCGGTGGAGACCGGCCCGTGGTAGTTAAAACGCCGCTTGGCCTCATGGGCCTAGCTATCTGCTATGACATGAGATTTCCTGACCTGTTTAGCGCCTATGCCAAATCCTGCGTGGATATCATTACCTTGCCTTCGGCGTTCACGGTACCCACAGGTCAGGCGCATTGGCATAGTATTTTGCGGGCGCGGGCCATTGAAAGCGAAGCATTTGTGATCGCCGCAGCCCAATGCGGGCTCCATGAAGATGGCCGCCAAACCTATGGGCACTCGCTGGTCGTTGATCCGTGGGGAAAAATAGTCCTTGATATGGGTGCATCACCTAATCTTGCGTTTGTGAATCTGGATATCGGCACAATCGCTGAGGTCCGAAAGCAGATCCCAGTTCATGCGAACCGTCGCACAATTCCGACCCCCTTTATCGCTGGCTAAAACAAGGCTACGGGGCCGCGGATGGATTGGATTGGAAAATTTGCCTGGCAGGACCATTTTTGGACCGTTGCCGCGCTTTTGTCGGCATCAATGGTGTTGATTAGCGGCCTTGCGGACCGCCGCCGCCATAAACGCGTCAATATCGAAGACGTAGGTTTCGTCCCTTGGCCTACTATTACCGTGCTTTCCGTACTCGGCACCGTTTTGGCTGCGGCACTGGCTATTAAAGGGCTTTAACCCAAGCAGGCTTCTAAAAATGGCTGGTCGAAACCAAATTGCCGTGCCTTTTCGAGTGTATAGGGTCGCACGCCGCCTGCGACCCATTCGCCGTGGATTATGCCGTCTGCATCTTCGTCGCGATGTTCAAATTTGAATAGGTCCTGCGTGACAATAACGTCACCTTCCATGCCAATCACTTCAGTGATCTGCGTCGTTCGACGTGAACCGTCGCGCAGACGCTTTACCTGAACGATGAGATCGACGGATTCAGCTATCTGTCTTGAAATGGCTTCCTTCGGTATCTTGATGTCACCCATCAGGATCATGTTTTCCATACGGCCAAGACATTCGCGCGGATTGTTGGCGTGAAGCGTACACATGGATCCATCATGGCCCGTGTTCATGGCGGCGAGCAAATCGAAACATTCCGCACCACGAATTTCGCCCAAAATGATGCGGTCTGGACGCATACGCAGCGCGTTCTTCACAAGGTCACCGATCGTAATCGCACCATCGCCTTCAAGATTTGGTGGGCGTGTTTCAAGCGGTAACCAATGTGGTTGCTGAAGCCGAAGTTCGGCGGCGTCTTCTATAGTCAACACGCGCTCACCGGGGTCAATCATTTTGGACAGGGCATTGAGCATGGTGATTTTACCTGAACCGGTGCCGCCCGAAATGACGATGTTCATCCGGCTCGCGCCCGCAATTTTGAGCGCAGTCGCCATCGCTTCGCTCATGGAACCAAAGCCCTTTAACATATCGATGGTAATCGGCTTTTCGGAGAATTTACGAATGGAGATAGCGGTTCCGCGCAGTGACAAGGGCGGCACAATGACGTTGACGCGACTGCCGTCTTTTAGGCGCGCATCGGCAAGCGGCGTGGTCTGGTCGACGCGGCGACCCACTTGGTTGACGATCCGCTGTGCAATCTGAAACAAATGTTCTTCATCGCGAAACTGAATCGGCGCGATTTGCAGCTTGCCCTTTTTTTCGATGTACGTTTGAAGCGGGCCGTTGACCATGATATCGGTGATATCCGGGTCGCTCAGTAATTCCTCAAGCGGCCCAAATCCAAGTAACTCGTCGACCAGAACCTTTTCCAGTGCAAATTGCTCGCGCCGGTTCAGGGTAAGTTTAAGTTCTGCCAGAACTTCAAGGATGATTGGCCGGAATTCCTCTGTCAGCTCTTCTTTATCTAGCGAAGCTGCGGCCTCCGGGTCTACACGCTCAAGCAAGCGAGGAAGCACCTGTTCCTTGATCTTATGGACCGAAGCTTCAAACCCCTGCGGGCCGTCATCAATAGGCGCAGTGTTGTTCGCGCGATCAGACAGACGGCTCATAGCCTCCTGCATCGACGTTTGTGGAATTATCGTACTGCCGGACAGATCGACCGTTTCAGGTGTTGGAAATTGTTCGTCGCTGCCAGCAGGCTGCATGTAATCGGGTTGCGGCTGCAAAACAGGCTGTTGTGGGGCAGGTACCATTCCGCTGCCCCGCATAGGGCCGGCGACGCCAAATGATGGACGTCCCGCAGATAAGCCTGATTTTTTTCCAAATGCGTTCACGCTGACATGCTCCGATGGCCCTTGGTCGTCACCACATTGGTGCTATCTGGAAATGGTGAATAAAAAAGTAATGGTGGTATCGTTTATTACCCCCAGGCCATGGTTTCTGCAGCTTTCTATTCCGACAAAACCTAACTAAGCGGATGCAGCAAAAAGGGAATTGTACGTGTTGTCATCTTCGGCCCGGTCGGGCCTTTTTTATGCACTTTGTGGTTTTGCATTGCTGTCCTTGGGGGATGCGATCATTAAAACTATCGCCGGCGCGTGGCCAGG
Source organism: uncultured Sphingomonadales bacterium (assembly GCA_903821685.1). GTDB lineage: Bacteria > Pseudomonadota > Alphaproteobacteria > Sphingomonadales > Sphingomonadaceae > Sphingorhabdus_B > Sphingorhabdus_B communis. Next base: position 21,845 of record CAIJLW010000024.1, read on the forward strand.
AACTGCGGTAGCCGCGCTGCGGTATGCGGTGGGTGCTTTAGGGCTTGGTACATTGCTGTTCGTCAAACAAGGGCGGCAGGGCTTTGCGATTCCCAAGCCGAAAGTTCAGCTTCTCCGGGGGTTTGCTGTTGCAACGGCGACCATTTGTTTCTTTTCATCGATTTTCCTGATGCCGCTGGCAGAGGCTACGGCCATCGGTTTTACAAGCCCCATAATTACTGCCGTTTTGAGCTTTATCATTCTGCGTGAGCGGACGAATGCCACAAAGTGGTTGGCTACGATTATCGCATTTGGCGGTGTGCTGTTGATCATGCGACCGAATGTAGAAGATCTTGGCTGGGCTGCTTTACTACCGCTGGCCTCGGCATTTGCCATGGCGTTGGTGATGATCGGAAACCGCATGGTGGCTGGTGCCGGAACGCCTCTACTCATGCAGTTTCTTGTGGCCTCGGTCGCCGCTCCAGTGATTATCACTGCGGCCGTTGCGGGCCATTTTTCCGGGATCCCTGCGCTGCACGTTGGCGTTCCCGACTGGACAATCATCGCGCGCTGCTGTGTTGTGGCCATAACCGCAAGTGTTGGGCATTGGCTGATTTTCATGGGTACGATGCGCGCATCAGCCGCAGAAATCGCCCCGATGTCATATGTTCAATTGTTGATTGCGCTGGTCGTTGGCATTCTTGTTTTTGGCGACTGGCCTGATGTTACGTCCCTCCTTGGGTCAGGCATCATAATCGCTAGTAGCCTTCTTTTGCTGCGCAAATCGCGCTAAATCCTGCGTCAGCACTGACGTAACAAATTAGCAAAAGACTTGGCCAAAACGGGCTGCTATCGCACCGTCATGTCTGATCAAAAGCATCTCTACCTCGTTGACGGCTCCGCCTATATTTTCCGGGCCTATCACCGGCTGCCGCCGCTCACCAACAAGCATGGTGAACCTGTGGGCGCGGTATATGGCTATACCACGATGTTGTGGAAATTGGCGGATGACCTCAACCAAGCTGATGGTCCAACGCACATGGCGGTGGTGCTGGATAAATCCAGCCAGACCTTCCGCAACCGCATTTACGACCAATACAAGGCGCATCGTCCCGACCCGCCAGAAGATCTAAAGCCGCAATTTCCTATGATCCGCGATGCAACGCGCGCGTTTTCGTTGCCGCTGATCGAAGAGGATGATGTCGAAGCCGATGACATGATCGCAAGCTACGCCAAGGCTGCATGTGCCGCTGGCTGGCATGTCACCATCATCAGCAGCGATAAGGACCTGATGCAGCTTGTGGAACCCTGCATCGACATGTTCGACACCATGAAAAACGAACGCATCCGCGCCGAAGAAGTGCATGAAAAATTTGGTGTTGGCCCGGAAAAGGTTGGCGATGTGCTCGCGCTCATGGGCGATAGCGTAGATAATGTGCCGGGTGTACCGGGCGTTGGCCCAAAGACCGCGACCAAGCTGATTCAGGAATTTGGCGATCTCGAAAGCGTCTTGGCCGCGGCCCCGGATATGAAGCCATCCAAAATGCGCGATAACCTCATCGAGCATGCAGACAAGGCGCGGCTGTCGAAAGTTTTGGTCACGTTGAAAGAAGACTGCGCGCTGCCGATTGCCATTGAAGACATGGTTTTGGGTGCGATTCCGGAAGAGCCGCTGGCCGAATTTTTGCAGCATCATGGGTTTAATTCTCTGCTGAAGCGCATTGGGCATGTTGCGAACACCGCCGCTGCCAACAAGGCGATTGCGGGTAACCCCAAGGCGATGAACGCAGGCGACGGCGCGGAACGCGCGCCGGTAATGGGCGCGTCCGCCGTCCCTGCGCCGATGCCAAAGATCGACGTTTCGGCTTATGAATGCGTGACGGACATATCGCGGCTGGACCATTGGATCACCCGCGCCCGCGAAACCGGTACGCTTGGCTTTGACACCGAAACCGACAGCTTGCAGGCGGCGAGTGCGAACCTCGTTGGCCTAAGCCTCGCAGTAGCGCCCGGTGAAGCCTGTTACGTTCCGCTGGCGCATGGCGGGACCGATATGTTTGCCGAAAAGCCGGTGCAAATCCCCATGGAGGCAGCGCTAGCCAAGTTACGTCCGCTTCTGAGCGATCCAAGCGTTCTGAAAATCGGCCAGAATTTGAAATATGATATGTCGGTGGTTGCGCGATATGATGTTCAGATCACGCCCTATGACGATACTATGGTGATGAGCTTTGCATTAGACGCAGGGCGTCAGGCGCATGGCATGGATGAGCTTTCAAAGACGCATCTCGGGCATGAATGCATTTCGTATAAAAGCGTCACTGGCACTGGCAAAAGCCAGATTGGCTTTGCAGCGGTGCCGCTGTCGGATGCCACCCGCTACGCAGCAGAAGACGCCGATGTCACATTGCGGCTTTGGTATCATCTGAAACTGCGGCTTAGCCCCGAAAAAGCGACCAGCGTTTATGAACTGGTAGACCGCCCGTTGGTGCCTGTGCTCTCGCAGATGGAATGTGCGGGCATAAAGGTCGATCGCGCCGCCCTTGCGCGCCTGTCGTCCGAATTTGCCACGCAAATGGAAGTGTTGGAAAAGGAAATCCACGGGCTGGCCGGACAGCCTTTTACCATTGGGAGCCCGCAGCAATTGGGCGACATTCTGTTTGGTAAAATGGGGTATAAGGGTGGCAAAAAGGGCAAGTCAGGGCAATATTCGACTGACGTGACGGTGCTTGAGGATCTTGCGGGACAGGGTATCGAAATCGCGCGCAAGGTGCTGGACTGGCGCCAGCTTGCAAAGCTTAAGTCCACCTATACAGACAGCCTGCAGCAGCAGATTGACCCGAAAACAGGCCGCGTACACACGAGCTACAGCCTGGTGGGTGCGCAAACCGGGCGACTATCGTCAACGGACCCCAATTTGCAGAATATTCCCATTCGGACCGAGACGGGGCGTCAGATAAGGGACGCATTTGTCGCGGAACCCGGCAATGTCATATTGTCTGCCGACTATAGCCAGATCGAACTGCGCCTTGCCGCGCATTTTGCCGATGTGGCGCCTTTGCGCGATGCTTTTGAAAAGGGCGAAGATATCCATGCGCGCACCGCGCTGGAACTGTTTGGCGAAGTCAACCGCGACACACGCGGACGGGCTAAAACAATCAACTTCTCCATCCTCTATGGCATTTCGCGATGGGGACTTTCAAAGCGTCTGGAATCTTCGGCGGACGAGGCGCAGGCGCTTATTGACGCGTATTTCAAACGCTTCCCCGGCATTTCCAATTATATTCAGGAAACGATGGCCACAGTGCGCGAATGTGGGCACTCAACCACCTTGTTCGGGCGTAAAACATGGTTTCCGCGCATTACGTCACCCAACCAAGCCGAACGGCAGGGCAGCGAGCGTGCGGCGATAAATGCACCCATTCAAGGGACAAGCGCCGACATCATCAAACGCGCCATGGTGCAAATGGGACCGGCGCTTAAAGCTGCTGGCTTAGGTCACGTCCAAATGCTGCTTCAGGTGCATGACGAATTGGTATTTGAATTGCCGCAAGCCGATGTCGCGGCCGCAAGCGAGATCATCCGCAACGTTATGGCCAATGCCGCAGAGCCGCTGGTGAAGCTCAACGTGCCCTTGGGCATTGAAATCGGCACTGGACCAAGCTGGGGGGCGGCGCACTAAAGTCGCCGCCACGCTGTATCAGCTGTCTTTGGTTTCTTCAGTTTCAAACGTCAACGCAACGTCGCCATTGGCCGATAGCCGGACAGTGTTATCGTGGACCGAGGCCACCAGTCCGCCATCAATATAATGATGATGGCCTTCATGGCCGCCTTGTCCTGAATCTGACTTGGTCAGCTTGATGCGATTGCCTTCAACGCCATCAACGGTGCCAACATGAACGCCGTCAGCGCCTATAACTTCTGCATGTTCTTTAATTTGCGATAGGTCGGCCATATTATGTTCCTTTGGTTGAGAACATAGCCAACGCTTGAAAATGCTTATGGGTTCCAACTGAACCACTTTGAAATCATACAGACCACGCCACAACAGGCGGTTGCTTAACAGATTCAACCGCGGTTGCGGGTTTGCGTATATGTGCCAAGCAAGCGGACCGAGTTGCAGTGGAAGCGCAGTTCCTCCAATGCGCGGTCGACGGCTGGGTCGCCCGGTGCGCCTTCGATATCGGCAAAGAATTCCGTGGCGGCAAAGCTTGCGCCGTTTTGATAGCTTTCAAGCTTCGTCATATTGACGCCGTTTGTCGCAAAGCCGCCCATCGCCTTATACAAAGCGGCGGGGATGTTCTTGACCTCAAAAATGAGGGTGGTCATCAACGTGCCCGTGAGGGTGCTGCGATCGACGGGCGCGCGTGAAAGTACAACAAATCGTGTCATGTTGCTCATATCGTCTTGCACGGCATCGTTAATGGCAACCAGACCATATAAAGCGGCCGCAATCGGCGGCGCGATGGCCGCAGCCGACGGGTCGTCATTGGCGGCAACAAACGCAGCAGCGGCGGCGGTGTCCGCATAGGCAACCGGAATTATGCCATTGGCGCGCAGGAAATGCCGGCACTGGCCAAGCGCTTGCGGATGGCTCATCGCCGTTTTTATGACTGCGTCTGCGGATTTTGCCATCAGACAATGGCGGATCGACATAAAATGCTCGGCTATGATGCTAAGGCCCGATTCAGGGAGCAAAAAGTGAATGTCCGCAACGCGGCCATGCAGCGAATTTTCTATTGGAATGATTGCACACGCCGCCGTTCCGTCCTGTACCGCATCAATGGCGTCTTCGAACGAAAAACAGGGCAGGGGCAAGCAGTCGGCATCATATTCCAGAGCCGCCAAATGCGAGTTTGCCCCCGGCGCGCCTTGAAAGGCAATCGCTTTTGCAGAAAGTTCATGTGCAGCAAGCGTCATGTCTTTGACAATTGCCAGTGCGGGTGCGGGATAACTGTTCATAGGGGCAGAGCGTTAGGATAGGGAAACTTATCGGGCAAGTGTCGATTTGGACACTTGCACCCGCCAACGCCCGCCATTAGAGGGGCCCATAGAACCGGCCGTCATTCTGCGCCGGCGTTTTAACGCACTTTCAAGGCTGATAAACAATGGATGATCGTAGTAACACAATTGCAGGCTGGGTTTTGGCAGGCGGCATCGTCGCGCTTGGACTGAGCATCGTCACGGGCATGTATTTCCACCCGGAGGCGCCTGAAAAAGAGGGCTTTGCCGTTGTTGCGGAGGCATCGGGCGATGCCGGCGGCGTCGCTGTAGTGCCTATCGCAACGCTGCTCGCGACTGCCGATGTCGCCAAGGGCGAAGCTGTTTTCAAGAAGTGCGCGGCTTGCCATACTATTGCACAAGGTGGCGCAAACGGCATTGGCCCGAATCTCTGGGCATCAATGGGTAAGCCACATGGCCATGTGGCTGGATTTGCTTATTCCGACGCGTTGAAAAGCGTTCCAGGTAACTGGGATTGGGAAGGCATGGACAAATGGTTGGCCAACCCAAAGAAATATGCGCCGGGTACCAAGATGACCTTTGCGGGTCTTGGCAATCCGGAAGAACGCGCGAATTTGATCTTATATCTAAACGCGCAAGGTTCAAACCTGCCTTTGCCCGCGCCTCCTGCGGCAGAAGCGCCCGCCGCTGACGCAGCCGCCGCCGATGCAGCAGCACCTGCCGCAGCACCAGCAGCAGATGCTGCCGCACCAGCAGCTGCCGCAGCTCCGGCTAAGTAACTCGGTTAAATCAATGTGACACTTCGTAGAAATCGCAGATGGCATCCCATGCCTCTTCTGCGGTTTCTACGAATTGGAAAAGTTCCAAGTCACGCGGGCTGATGACGCCCTCGAGCATAAGCTCCTCAAAATTCACCACGCGGTTCCAAAATTCACGCCCGAACAGCAGGATTGGCATCTTTTTGATCTTGCCCGTCTGAATCAGTGTGAGCAGTTCGAAAAACTCATCAAAGGTGCCAAAACCGCCGGGGAAAACCGCGACCGCGCGTGCCCGAAGCAAGAAGTGCATTTTGCGCAACGCGAAATAATGGAATTGAAAGCTTAAACGTGGCGTCACGAACAGGTTTGGCGCTTGCTCGTGCGGAAGCACGATGTTGAGACCAATGGATTCTGCACCGACATCATGTGCACCGCGGTTTGCAGCTTCCATGATCGAAGGACCGCCGCCTGAGCATACGACGAAATGGCGACGGCCTTCTTCATCGGTGACATTGGCTTTTCCGGCCAGCTGCGCCAAATGGCGGGCTTCGGCGTAGAAACGTGACTTCTCTTTCATCCGCTCAGCGATGATTGTCGCCCGCTCGCCTTCAGCCTCGGCCAACAATGCCTCTGCCGCTTCAGGCTCGGGGATGCGCGCGGAGCCGTAAATCACGAGCATGGAACCGATATTCGCCTCATCGAGCAGCATTTCGGTTTTGAGCAATTCCAGTTGGAACCGCACCGGGCGTAAATCTTCGCGCAGCAGGAATTCGGTGTCCTGAAATGCCAGCCTGTATGACTTGCTTTGCGTCTGAGGGGTAGAGAGTTGCTGTTCAGCAAAATCCGCTTCTTGTTGTGCTTTGTAGAAACGGCGATCGTTAATTTTTGTGTCTGTCATTACCCTGTATGTAGGGAGAATAAGTCGCTTTTGCCACCCCTATCGGCAAAAAGACGTTCCGTTGGTCATCGACTTCGCCATGTCGAAATGGAAATGGTTTGCATGCGCCGCATTGTAATCAGGGCCAAGAACCGTACCAAAGCGCTTACAGGCCGACTGGTGTAGGCGGCGCAAAAATGCCTGTTCTGCAGATGATCCGCGCCATCCATCAAGCACGGAAACACGCCGTCCATCGCGCAGGATAAAGGCCGAAACGTCGACAGCATTGGCAAAGGCGTGCTCGGATAATCTGCCTGATCGAGCTCCATTCATGTTCCGGCAGTTGAATGTGCCCATGGTTTCGATCCGGACAACTTCGCCTTTAAGATACATCTTTGCGGCAGGGCCAACGGCGAAGCGCGCCCAATCCGTGAAATTGTCTGCGAGCGGGCAGGTCATTGCCCCTAAATTTGTTGTCGGCGTACCAAAATCCATAAGCTTAATGGTATCAATAGTGCGGCATCCGCCATCGAAGCTTTTGTTCGGTAGGCCTGAAAAGCGGACTGATTTTGCCTTGAGCCCGGCCCTGCACTTGCGGACAGTTTCTGACGATAAACTCTGGCTTGAACGGGGTGCCTCAGGCTTTTCCCGCCCGCCACATGACGACAGCAACAAGACGCTGCCGACCAGAATGCATCGTTTGAACGTTTCCCACCCCATCATGTCTTCATAAAGCATTGCACGAAACGTGCAGCCAAAAAATGATGATATATGGTGCATGTCTCTGGAATATTGCGGATGTCGGTTTAATTTGCGCGTTGCGCCGAACCAAACGGGCCACTATCAAAAACCTATGTTGCGAATCATTCTTAACAACAAGGGTGCTTTTTGGGCGCTGCTGTGCTTGCCGGCATTGCTCATATTGCAGCGCTATGCGTCCGGCGAATTGATCGCGATGGATATGCTGCATCCTACTGGCGAATGGTCCGCTCGCTTCATGATTGCCGCGATGGCGCTAAGTCCTTTGCTTTCGCTGCTCGGGCCACGACCATGGCTGATTTGGTTTATTCAGCGCCGCCGTGCGTTGGGCGTTGCGGCCTTTGTCTATGCCGTCCTGCATCTTATTTTCTACGTCATCGATATGGGAAATCTTGAAGATATTCTGGCTGAGTTCTTAGCATTGGGTATCTGGACTGGCTGGGCCGCGATGTTGTTGTTTGTGCCCGTGGCGATGACCAGCAATGATGCTTCTATGCGGGCGCTTAAAGCCGGATGGAAGCGGCTTCAACGCTTGGTATATCCCGCCGCTGTGCTGGTTCTGATTCACTGGATATTCATCCACAATAATTTAGCGCCAGCGCTCGTTCACTTCATCCCGTTGTTGCTGCTCGTTGCGGCTCGATTTCTGCGCCACCGCAGACTTATTTTAAAAGGAGCATAATTATGCGTTTATTGACACCTCTCTCGCTCGCCGCTTTGGCCGCTATTGCCTTTGCATCGGTCCCCGCATCTGCAACTGGCGCTATCACTTGCAAATCAGGTCCCGTTTCTGGCTGGAAAAGCGAGAAGGCACTTACCGAAAAACTTACCAAGGAAGGTTGGACGGTCCGCAAATCGAAGGTCGATGGTGGCTGCTATGAAGTTTATGGAACCACCCCCGAAGGTGATCGCGTTGAAGCCTATTTTCATCCGGTAACCCTCGAGAAATTATATGTTGCTCGTCGCGGCGAGGTGTTGTTTCGCAAGAAGGGTTACTGACAAGAGTTTACGATAGTCGTTGACAAAGCCGGGGCCGCGCCTAAATGCGGCCTCGGGCCACGCGGTCCCAACGCCGCGCTGCTCTCTGCAAGGAGACGCTTACATGACTATAGTACCCCCCGCCGTTAAACCGGCGCGTCCGTTCTTTTCCTCTGGTCCCTGCGCGAAGCCGCCAGGCTGGAGCCCCGAAAAACTTCAAACCGAATCGCTCGGCCGTTCGCATCGTGCGAAAATTGGCAAGTCGCGTCTGCAGCTCGCCATCGACCTGATGCGCGAAGTGCTTCAGGTGCCCGACACGCATCGTATTGGCATCGTCCCCGGGTCAGACACCGGCGCGATTGAAATGGCCATGTGGACCATGCTTGGCGCGCGCCCGGTCACGATGATGGCATGGGAAAGCTTTGGCGAGGGCTGGGTCACCGATGTGAACAAACAGCTGAAGCTGAACGCCAATGTTATGAATGCCCCTTATGGCGAAATTCCTGATCTTGGCGCGGTCGACTTCACAAATGATGTGGTCTTTACGTGGAACGGTACCACCTCCGGTGCGCGGGTTCCCAATGGCGACTGGATAGCCGATGACCGTGAAGGGCTCACGTTTAACGACGCGACCTCAGCCGTTTTTGCCTATGACATGCCTTGGGATAAGCTCGATGTGACAACATTCAGCTGGCAGAAGGTATTGGGCGGCGAAGGCGCGCATGGCGTGCTCATTCTCGGGCCGCGTGCCGTTGAGCGGCTGGAGACCTACACGCCAGCATGGCCGCTCCCTAAAGTATTCCGCCTGATGTCAAAGGGCGCGCTCGTCGAAGGTGTTTTTAAGGGTGAGACGATCAACACACCCTCGATGCTTGCAGTTGAAGACGTGATTTTCGCGCTTGAGTGGGCAAAGACTGTCGGCGGTTTGCACGGCCTAATGGCGCGCAGCAATGCCAACGCCGCGGCGCTCGGCGATATTGTTGCGGCAAGCGACTATCTTGGCTTCCTCGCCGCTGACCCTGCTATCCGTTCGAAAACATCGGTTTGCTTAACCGTTAAGGGCGCGGATGAAGCGATGATTAAGAAAATGGCCTCTTTGCTTGAGGCAGAGCATGCGGCCTATGACATCGCCGGATATCGCGATGCCCCGCCGGGCCTGCGCATCTGGTGTGGCGCAACCGTGGATACCGCCGATATCCAGGCACTCGGGCCGTGGCTCGATTGGGCATACGCCCAGGCCAACGCTTAATCCTGAAAGCTCGTCCTGAACGTGTTTCAGGACCTTTCATTCCCCTTTGCAATTATGATGCTGAAACCAGTTCAGCCTAACGATATTTGAAACGGAATCTAATATGACTAAGCCACGCGTACTTATCTCCGACCAAATGGACCCTAACGCCGCAAAGATTTTTGCTGAACGCGGCTGTGACGTTGACGTTATCACTGACAAGACACCGGACGAACTTGCGGCAATCATTGGTGACTATGACGGCATCGCCATCCGCTCTTCGACTAAGGTTACAAAGCAGATCTTGGACGCCGCAACGAACCTCAAGGTTATTGGCCGTGCGGGCATTGGCGTCGACAATGTCGACATCCCCAATGCGTCGGCCAAGGGTGTTGTCGTTATGAACACCCCCTTCGGTAACTCGATTACCACGGCAGAACATGCCATTGCATTGATGTTTGCTCTCGCGCGTCAGTTGCCTGAGGCCAATACGCAGACTCAAGCAGGGCTCTGGCCGAAAAATGGTTTCATGGGCATTGAGGTCACGGGCAAGACACTTGGCTTGATTGGCGCTGGAAACATTGGGTCAATCGTCGCCAGTCGCGCGCTTGGCTTGCGAATGAAGGTTGTTGCCTTTGATCCTTTCCTGACCGCTGATCGCGCGATTGAAATGGGCATTGAGAAAGCTGACCTTGATACCTTGCTTGCCAAGGCGGACTTCATCACCCTGCACACGCCGCTGACCGACCAAACCCGCAACATATTGTCGAAAGAAAATCTTGCGAAAACCAAAAAGGGCGTGCGCATCATTAACTGCGCGCGTGGCGGCTTGGTCGACGAAGTTGCGCTAAAAGAGGCGTTGGACAGCGGCCAAGTTGGCGGCGCAGCCTTGGACGTTTTTGCAACGGAACCAGCCAAGGAATCACCTTTATTTGGTACCCCTAACTTCATCTGCACGCCGCATCTTGGCGCGTCGACAAATGAAGCACAGGTCAATGTGGCGCTTCAGGTGGCTGAACAAATGGCGGATTATCTGGTCAATGGCGGCGTTACCAATGCGTTGAACATGCCAAGCCTGTCAGCCGAAGAAGCGCCGAAGTTGCGGCCTTATATGACCCTAGCGCAAAAGCTTGGTTCGTTGGTCGGCCAGCTTGCACATGACAATCTCGATAACATCGCGATTGAGGTCGAGGGCGCTGCTGCAGAGCTCAACATAAAACCGATAACGGCGGCCGTATTATCCGGCTTTATGCGTCGTTTTTCGGATGCAGTGAACATGGTCAACGCGCCATTTTTGGCAAAAGAGCGTGGCTTTGACATTCGCGAAGTGCGCCATGACAAGGCCGGCGCTTATCACACATTGGTGCGCGTAACCGTCAACACCGCTCAAGGCCCGCGCTCGGTTGCGGGCACTTTGTTTGCCAATAGCGAAGCCCGTCTGGTCGAGATTTTCGGCATCAGCCTTGAAGCCGAGCTTGAAGGCAACATGCTGTATATCGTTAACGAAGATGCGCCCGGTTTCATCGGCCGTGTTGGAACGACCTTGGGTGAGGCTGGATTGAACATCGGCACGTTCCATCTTGGCCGTCGCAGCGCCGGTGGCGAAGCAGTTCTGTTGCTCACGATGGACGCGGCGATCCCCGAAGCTGTCCTGAAGCAGCTTGGGTCGCTTCCCGGTGTGAAAACTGTAAAGGCGCTCAAGTTTTAAGCGGGGCTTCCCCGCAAGGCGTTTTGGGGTAAAGAGCGCACATGAATATTCCGTCTAACCTATTGCCCGAAGGCTTCCGCGACCGACTTCCTCCCCAAGCGGAGGTTGCGGCGCGGGTGTCCCGTGCGATGATCGATGTGTTGGTGAGCAATGGCTACGCCCGTGTTGCACCTGCCATGGCGGAATTTGAATCGGTGCTTGCCAAACATAGCGGTGACGCCGCCCGTAATCAGCATCTGCGTTTTACCGATCCAGTGTCCGGCCACACACTGGCGCTGCGTGGAGACATTACCGTTCAAGTCGGACGCATAGCCACGACGCGTATGAAGGATGCACCGCGACCGCTGCGCTTGGCCTATCATGGTCAGGTTCTGCGTCTACGGGCCAAGCAACTGCGTCCCGAACGTGAACTCACGCAATTGGGTGCGGAGCTGGTTGGCAATGATAGCGTTGCCGCGGCTTGCGAAATTGTCGGCGTTGCCATTGATGCGCTTGAAGCGGCCGGTGTGAAAGACATCACCATTGATTTCACCTTGCCCGACTTGGTTGAGCGGCTTGCGGAAAAGGCGCTGCCCTTGCCCGCTGACAAGATCGACGCTGTCCGGTCGGAGTTGGATATGAAGGATGCAGGCGGGTTGAGTGCGCTTGACGCGGAGGCCTATCTGCCGCTGCTCGCCGCTACTGGCCCATTTGCAGAAGCGGTGGAGAAACTGCGCGCGATTGATGCGGGTGGCGCATTGGCATCGCGTATTCATGCGTTGGAAGCTATTGCAAGCACGGTTGCTGGCCGCGCGAATCTGACGCTGGATCCCACTGAACGGCATGGCTTTGAATATCAAAGCTGGTTTGGATTTACGATTTTCGCCAAGGGGTACAGCGCGGCGCTTGGTCGCGGCGGCACTTATTATATTGATCGTGCCGATGGAACATCGGAACCAGCAACGGGTTTCTCGCTCTATCCCGACCCATTGATTGATCTGGCAGACGAAGGCGTCGTCCAGCGGATTTTCTTGGCCTTGGGCACAGATGCTTCCACGGGTGCAAAGCTACGCAGCGACGGCTGGATAACTGTCGCCGCATTGGATGAAAATGACGACGCCGTTTTGTTGGGCTGCACCCACAAATGGACCAATGGTCAAGCCATCCCCGTCTGAAATTTCCTCCAACGCAGCTTTGGGGTGGACGCAAGCGCCACATAATCATAACGGATCCTACGGCGAATCCCTTCGCAGGAAAAACCTCCTGCGCAGAAAAAGGCCCCAGAGCTATCTGGCTTTGACAGGGAATATCTGATGGCGAATGTAACCGTAATTGGCGCTCAGTGGGGCGACGAGGGTAAAGGCAAGATCGTAGACTGGCTGGCGGAACGTGCTGACGCCGTTGTCCGCTTTCAAGGCGGGCATAATGCCGGCCACACTTTGGTCGTTGGCGAAAATGTTTACAAATTATCGTTGCTGCCTTCGGGCATAGTCACCGGCACGCTGTCGATTATCGGCAACGGGGTCGTCCTCGACCCATGGGCGCTACGTGACGAAATGGCGAAGCTGCGCGGGCAGGGCGTTTCCATTACGACCGAAAACTTTGCGCTTGCAGACAACTGCGCATTGATCTTGCCGATCCACCGTGACCTTGATGGATTGCGCGAGACTGCAGCAGGTTCGGGCAAGATCGGCACCACAGGCCGCGGTATTGGCCCTGCCTATGAAGACAAGGTGGGGCGCCGCGCGATTCGTGTGTGCGACCTTGCACATCTTGACGCCTTGGATGCTCAGCTTGATCGGCTTTGCGCGCACCATGATGCGTTGCGTGCCGGATTTGGCGAACCTCCCGTAGATCGCGCCCGCCTGATTGCCGATTTGAAAGAAATCGCTCCTTTTGTTCTGGAATATGCCGAGCCCGTATGGCGGCGGTTGAACAAAGTGCGCAAGGCAGGAGCACGGATATTGTTCGAAGGCGCCCAGGGCGTCTTGCTCGACGTGGACCATGGCACTTATCCGTTCGTGACTTCGTCCAATACTGTTTCGGGTACGGCCGCCTCCGGCTCCGGCCTTGGGCCAAGCGCGGCGGGCTTTGTGTTGGGTATCGTTAAGGCTTACACGACGCGCGTCGGGTCAGGACCATTCCCGACAGAGCTTGAGGATGAAACCGGCCAGCGGCTTGGTGAGCGCGGCCATGAATTTGGCACCGTTACGGGCCGAAAGCGCCGCTGTGGCTGGTTTGATGCGGTTATCGTGCGCCAAAGCTGCGCTGTGTCCGGTGTGACCGGTATTGCGCTGACCAAGCTCGATGTACTCGACGGTTTTGACACGATCAAGATTTGCACTGGTTACCGGCTGAACGGCAAGGTCTATGACTATCTGCCAGCGCATGCCGCAGATCAAGCCGCCGTGGAGCCCATTTACGAAGAGATGCCCGGTTGGCAGGAGACGACGGCCGGCGCGCGCAGTTGGGCCGACCTACCTGCTCAAGCGATTAAATATATCTCGCGTGTGCAGGAATTGATCGAGACACCTGTGGCGTTGGTATCAACCTCGCCGCAACGCGAAGATACCATCTTGGTGCGCGATCCTTTCGCAGACTAACCGCTTTTTAGTTCAGCCTTAAGCCGCAAGCTTGCCCGCCAGAAGAAAAAGGCGGGAATGAGACCGAGCCATGCTGCGCCATACAGCACCCATCGGACGCTTTCATCGCCAGCATATGGCTTGAAGGCGTCTGACATGATGCCAAACAACAATGGCCCAAGGCCAAGGCCAATCAGGTTTTGGGCGAACAGCATTACGGCTGCGGCGATCGCGCGGGCCTCCGGTTTTACCAACCCCTGAACACAGGCGTAGGTCGGGCCGTAATAGGCTGCATTCAAAGCCGTTGGCACGACCAACAACATAATCGCCACGCGCCAGTCGGTTGCAAAATAGCCAAGGAACAGGATCGGCGCGGCGATGACCATACCTACAGCGGGGGTGGTCAGCAAATGGCGCTTGTCCATCTTGCCAAATTTGTCGGCCATCATGCCGCCAAGCCATGTGCCAATCATGCCAGCGACACCCAAAACAAGTCCAAGCAGCAACCCTGTTTCGCCGGGGCTTAGGCCATGGGAACGGATGAACAAAATGACCGCCCAAACGCCTTTGCCATAGGACAAGAACGCCGTGAATGATGCAGCGACGGCCATCATGATAAAGGCGCGTGAGCTGAAAACTTCTCTCAACGCTTCTTTGGTGGAGAGAACCTCACGTGCTTTTTCGCCTGACAAAGCGCGCGCAGCTGCCTCAGCCTTGCGGGGCTCCCGCAATATGAAGGGCAGAAAAGCGGCCAATATCAAACCCGGAATGGCGACCACCATGAAGGCAGAGCGCCAGCCATAGGCATCGTTCAATACGCCGCCGATGACGAGGCCCATCAAGCTGCCAATGGGTATGCCAAGGCCGTAAAAGGCGATGGCGGATGATCTTTTTTCGGGAGGCACGCTGTCGGTGATAAGCGAATGCGCTGCGGGCGTGCATCCCGCCTCACCAACACCAACTCCCACTCTGGCGAGCGCAAGCTGTGTAAAGTTTTGCGCTAATCCGCACAAGGCTGTCATAGCCGACCAAACCGCCAGAGATATTGATATAAGGCCTACGCGGTTGGTTCCGCTATTATCGGCATAGCGCGCAATCGGAATGCCCAGAAGCGTGTAAAAAAGCGCGAAAGCAAGGCCAGTCAGCAGACCGATTTGAGTGTCCGAAAGGCCAAGATCGCGACTGATGGGTTCGGCGAGTATGTTCACGATCTGCCGGTCGAGGAAGTTCAGAACATAAACGATCATCAATACCCACAACAGCAATTTAGGATTTGTAACCTGATGCTTTGCGGGGGGTGCCTTTTGGCCTTCGTTCATCACTGCCTTCTCCTCTGTCTTCGTTATGGAATAAATTTTGATATTGTCAAAGGCTTGGAGGGTTCATGAAACGGTCATTATAATCGGGTGTGACTAAAGGAAGGTTTAGATAATCAGTTATTCCCACAAGTCTGTCATTGACTGTTGCGTGTGGGACGGCTCTGGGGGCAGCATGACAACTCGCGAAACGACGGCGTATATGCCTCTCAATGATTTGGATCTTAACCTGTCATTGGGGGATCGTTTCATGGTCATGGCTTATGGTGCCATTCAATGGCCTTGGTTGTTGCGCAGCCTCGATGGCGGGCGCAAGAAAGATAAAGCGGCGCTTCTTGCGTATCTCGACCTGCCGCTTGATGCGCTGCCCAATTTGGGAAGCTGGAAAGCCGACACCCATTTTTTATGGCACATCATTTTGGCAATTGAAGAAATGCGTCCGGAACAGGTTGTCGAACTTGGCTGCGGCGCGTCTACCTTCGTGGCAGCGCGCGCTTTGCAGCTGTTTGGCGGTGGCAAGCTTGCCAGTTATGATCAGCATGCCGCGTTTGCCACAACCACGCAAGACTGGATCCACGACAACAACATGGCGGTCGAAATTCGTCATGCACCACTGGGCGCGCCGCCCGCAGGATGGCCAGGTCATTGGTATCAGCTGTCCGACGTCCCAGCAGAAATTGACCTACTTATCATCGACGGACCGCCATGGGCGCTTCATCCGCATGTGCGCGGTGCGGCAGCTAGCCTGTTTCCGCGCATCCGTCCCGGTGGCCGGATTTTGCTAGATGATGCGGCACGTCCCGGTGAACGCGTCGTTGCGCGGCGCTGGCGCAAAGAACATGGCAACATGGAATTCACGCTTGACAGTAAAGGCGCCAAGGGCACCTTGCTTGGGCACAAGCACCCCGCTTAAACTTTTGTCTTTCGCGCTTTAGTGACCTTATTGCTGGCGAGTTCTAACCCCGCCTTGCCACCAGCAGCGGTGTGGGATGGCGCATGCGGCGTTTCCAGATATTCCGGCTCCTCTACCTCAAGCATGCCTTCCCACTTTGTAATGACTGACGTTGCTACTGCGTTGCCGACAACGTTCGTCGCGGTCCGGCCCATATCAAGGAACTGGTCGATGGCGAGGATAAGGGCAACGCCCTCCACCGGGAGGTCGAACATCGCCAGGGTACCCGTGATGACCACCAAAGATGCGCGCGGTACAGCGGCAACGCCCTTCGATGAAATCATCAGCGTAAGCAGGATTAGGATTTGCGTCCCGATGGTTAGATCAATGCCATAGGCTTGCGCGATAAAGATCGTTGCAAAGCTCATATACATCATCGAACCATCAAGGTTGAAGCTGTAGCCAAGCGGCAGCATGAATCCAGATATCCGGCGCGGAACACCGAAACGATCAAGCTGTTCGAACAGCTTAGGCAGCGCCGCCTCGCTTGATGCCGTGGAAAATGCGATGAGCATGGGCTCGCGGATGTAGCGGATGAGTGTCCAAATTCGCCGTCCAAGGAAAATCGCGCCAATCGAAAGCAGGATGGTCCACAACAAGGCAAGCGACAGATAAAATTCTGTCACCAGTTCTAGGTAGGTCGCAAGGATTGCGAGACCACTTTT
The DNA here is from genome assembly GCA_903821685.1 of uncultured Sphingomonadales bacterium. Taxonomy (GTDB): domain Bacteria; phylum Pseudomonadota; class Alphaproteobacteria; order Sphingomonadales; family Sphingomonadaceae; genus Sphingorhabdus_B; species Sphingorhabdus_B communis. Next base: position 38,585 of record CAIJLW010000024.1, read on the forward strand.
TGACACAACTGCCGCAAGTGCGCCAAATACGGCGATTGGCGCGAAGCGCATGACATAATGCGTGATTTGCAGCATCATTTCAGCTAGTGCCTCGGCACCACGAACCAATGGCGCACCTTTCTCGCCCAGCGCCGAAAGCGCGATTCCAGCGAATAAAGCGAACACTAAAATCTGCAAAATATTGTTCGTTGCCATCGCTTCAAAGGCATTTTTCGGGAAAATCGATAGGATAAATTCCCAGAAATCAAGCTTCTTGACTTCGCCTATCGTAGCCGCGGCATTGGAAATGGTATCGACAGGCGCGCCGATGCCAGGCTGGAATATATTGACCATCAACAAACCAAGACCGATGGAGATGAAGCTCGCGATGATAAACCAAGTAATCGCGCGGAACCCAATGCGTCCCAAAGCCGAACTGTCGCCCATGTGCGCGATACCGACGACGATCGTTGACAGGATCAACGGCGCGACGAGCAGCTTTATGAGATTAAGGAAGATATCGGAGAGCAGTTTGAATGTCTTTGTCAGATATTCGAATTGCGTGCTGTCGGGTGCGAAATTTTGATGGACAGTGTAACCAACCGCCACGCCCAGGATCATTCCTGCCAAAATCCACAATGTAAGCCGTTTATCCACTTAACTCTCCAAAACCTTTAAGTTCTGCGCGACGCTACACAGGAGAAATAATCCTCGCAACAAGTTACGGATGTGACTTGTTTGCGCTAAAGAAGAGGGGCATAAGCTTTGTAATAAAATTACAACGCATTTTGTCGTTGAACATGGCACATAACCATTTGCTTTCGGGCTTAGGAGACAATTTCATGGCGGCCGCCAAAATTGCTAAAAAGATCGGAAAAATACATAAGACCCTTTTGAACGATATGGTATCCGCCTTTGCCCAGACCGCTTTACCGGGCGAGAATGAAGGTTTTGATGCCAAAGCGGCCGAGGATGCCGCGCGGTTCACGATCGAGACTGGCCTTCACCGCAAGCCGGGCACCGCCGCTATAGCACTGGATAGTTTTACCGATACGCGGGGCCGTTTGATGATGCGCGTTGCGTTGAACAACGACGACATGCCCTTTTTGGTGGACTCGGTTTCTTCTGCCGTGGCCGCTTGTGGCATAGCCGTGAAACGCATTATTCATCCGGTGTTGAGTGTTGTCCGCGATGACGCGCTGACGCTTTTAGAGATCAGCCGGAAACGTTTAGACGGGCAGGCGCGCGAGTCCTTTATTTACTTGGAAACAGAGCGTGTCGACGCACGCGCGCGCCGCAAGCTTGAAAACATTCTATCCGCTGTTCTGGCCGATGTGCGCGGCGCGGTTACAGATTGGCGCGATATGCGCGTGGCTTTATCCGCTGACGCTGCCAGCTTACTCGATAGCGAGGGTACTGCCCTCATTCGCTGGTTCCTCGACAACAACATGACCATATTAGCGCATGAGCGGATCAGCAACGATGGCGCGCGATCCGACCGCCTTGGGTTATCGCGCGTTACCGATGCGCCCGTTCTTGCGGAAGATAGCGTCGCTCTGGCCATAAAATGGTTTGAAGATGGCGGCATCGCGCCATTGGTGCTCAAATCCAACAGGGTTTCGACTGTCCATCGTAGCGTTCAGTTGGACCTTATCGTCATTCCGGTCAAAACGGGCGGGCCTATTAAGGGTTTAGCGGTCACCGCAGGGCTTTGGACGAGCGCGGCACTGGCAACTACCCCAGAGGAGATACCACTGCTCAGGACGCATCTGGCGTCGCTTATGAAGCGCTTTGGCTTTGATCCCTCGGGTCATGCCGGCAAGGCAATGGCGCATGCGCTCACAGCTTTACCGCACGACCTTTTGGTTGCGCTAAAATTGGATGATCTGGAGCGTGTGACGTTGACCGCCATGTCGCTGACGGATCGCCCACGTCCAAAACTGATTGCGCTGCGTTCTCCGCTTGGCCGCCACCTGTATATCTTTGTGTGGTTGCCGCGTGATGATGTTTCGACCGGTATCCGCAAACAAATTCAGACCATGCTGATGGACGCTACAGGCGGCAGTTTGCTGGGCTGGACTATTGGTTTGGAAGATGGCGGCGTTGCGTTGCTGCGATACACGCTCGATTTGCCGGACCGCGCGCAGAATGTGGATGAAACTGCTCTTGATGCAAAGCTTGAGCTGATGGTGCGTGGCTGGGAACCTGCCGTGGAAGCGGCATTGGTCCGATTGACAGATGAAAAGCGCGCTGCGGCGATGCTGGTTCGGTACGGACCGGGGTTTCCGGCAAATTATCGCAGTACCTATTCGACGGAAGAAGCCGCACGCGATATGGTCGGTCTGCTTGCGATGGAGCGCGACCACAGCAAGATCACACGGCTCATTGCAGAGGACAATAAGCTTCGTCTGAAGATTTACAGCAATGGCGGCGCCATGCCGCTGAGCAACGTTGTTCCGGCGTTAGAAAATTTCGGTTTTGATGTTTTGGAGGAATCTCCAACAGCATTGGGTGACGGCAATTATATACATGACTTCCGTTTGGCCCTGCGCGGCGGCGATGTGCCGACTGTCCTCCAAAATCCACATGTTTTGGAAAGCGCGCTCAGCCAAGTTCTGGATGGAACGTTCGAAAATGATGTGTTTAACCAATTGGTAACCATCGGCGGGCTTGATCCCCAATCGGTTATATGGCTGCGGGCATGGTATCGCTATTTGCGTCAGACTGGCGTGACTTACGGCATGCCAACGGTGGTTTCGGCTTTGGCCAAAAATGCCAGCATTACGCGGTCGATCATATCGCTATTTGAGGCCCTGCATAATCCCGCAGCGACCGGAAACCGTGACAAGGAAGCGGCGAAATTCCATAAATCGATTACGGCCGATCTTTCGGCCGTGTCGGCCATTGATGAAGACCGCATTTTGCGCCGCTTCATGGCCATTGTCTTGGCGACAGTGCGCACCAACGCCTTTTCTGCGGCAGCAACTGAGGCACTTGCCTTCAAGCTTGATTGCGCAAAAGTCCCCGGGCTGCCAGCGCCGCTGCCTTGGCGCGAAGTGTTTGTGTATTCACCGCGGGTGGAGGGTATTCATTTGCGTGCCGGACCGGTCGCCCGCGGTGGCTTGCGCTGGTCCGACCGGCGTGATGACTTCCGCACGGAGGTTCTTGGCCTGATGAAGGCGCAACGGGTGAAAAACGCCGTTATCGTGCCCACCGGAGCCAAAGGCGGGTTCTACCCCAAGCGCTTGCCCGACATGCGCGTTGATCGCGATGCATGGTTTGCGGAAGGAACTGAGGCCTATAAAATATTCATCCGGACGTTGCTTTCCATCACCGACAACATTGTCAACGACCGGATCGTTCACCCCGATAATGTGGTGATCCATGATGGCGACGACCCTTATTTTGTGGTTGCAGCCGACAAGGGCACAGCGACATTTTCTGACACCGCCAATGCCATCGCGCTTGAACGTAATTTCTGGCTTGGCGATGCCTTTGCAAGCGGTGGCTCGGTTGGTTATGACCATAAGGCGATGGGCATTACCGCAAAGGGCGGATGGTTATCAGTACAGCGCCATTTCGCCGAAATGGGTATCGATGTTCAAAAGGAACCCATCACGGTTGCCGGTGTCGGCGATATGTCGGGCGACGTTTTTGGCAACGGCATGTTGCTGTCAAAGACGCTGAAAATTGTCGCCGCGTTTGACCATCGGCACATTTTTCTCGACCCCAATCCCGACCCCGCGATCAGTTGGAAAGAACGTCAGCGGTTGTTTAACCTGCCGCGCTCCAGCTGGCTTGATTATGATGCGAAGTTAATCTCCAAGGGTGGCGGCGTGTTCGCGCGTACGGATAAGATCATCAAAACAACATCTGAAATCAGAAGCTTGCTTGGCATTGATGCGAAAGAAATTGAACCATCTGCATTGATGACCGCGATACTAAAAGCGCCGGTTCAATTGATGTGGTTCGGCGGAATAGGGACATATATTAAGGACCGGAGCGAAAGCCATTTGGACGTTGGCGACCCCGGCAATGACTTTATTCGTGTGAACGGCGCGGATGTTCAGGCGCAGGTGATCGGCGAGGGTGCGAACCTTGGCGTGACGCAAGCCGGCCGTATTGGTTATGCCTTGCGCGGTGGCCGTATCAACACTGACTTCATCGACAATAGCGCTGGCGTGGATTGTTCTGACCATGAAGTGAACATCAAAATCGCGCTGAACGCACAAATGCGCGCTGGCAAGTTGAAGATGCAGGCGCGCAATGTCTTACTCACCGATATGACCGATGCGGTTGCACATTTGGTGCTAGAGGATAACCGGTTGCAGACATTGGCGCTCTCGATTGCCGAAACCGGCGGTGCGGCCGATCTGCCTGCTTATGTTCGGCTTATCGAAATTTTTGAAGGTGCGGGTAAACTTGACCGTATGGTTGAAGGGCTGGCGCCAAATGAGGCGTTGTTCCGGCGGGGAAGTGAAGGGCGTGGCCTTACCCGGCCGGAACTGGCCGTTTTGCTTTCCACAGCGAAACTTGCGGCGCAGGACGGTATTGAAGAGGCACCTTTGGCGCAGGACATGTCCATGGATGCCGAGCTTTTGGCAGCGTTCCCTGACATGATGGTGAAAGCACATAAGCCAGCGATTTTGGCGCACCGGCTGCGCAGGGAGATCATCGCTACAAAATTGGCCAACCGAATGATTAACCGACTTGGCATGCTCCATCCATTTGAGCTGGCCGAGGAGGAAGGATGTGGGCTGGGTGATGTGGCTGCGGCTTTTGCCATTGCCGAGCGCATTTATGATCTGCCGTCCCTTTGGCAGGCCATCGACACTGCGCCCATGCCCGAAACAGCTCGTTTGATGTTGTTCAATCAACTTGCGGTGGAAACCCGCGCGCAAATGGCAGACATCATCCGCAACGCCCATGAGGGCCGCGATGTCAGCGCAGCTACTGCGGTCTATGCGCCAGTCGTGCAGAAGTTGTCAGCGGCATTGGACGGGTTGCTGCCCAATGACATACGGCTTCAAACCGAACGCTTTGGTGCGCGCTTGACGGAAAATGGTGCGCCACGCAAAATTGCCGACCGTTTGGTGCAATTGGCGCAGCTGGATGGTGCTATCGGGCTGGCGGCGCTTTCTTCTGTGCAAAAGGGTGATGTAACCGCGCTAACACGGGCGTTTACCGCTCTCGGCGATGCGCTTGGTCTAAGCTGGGCGCAGGGAGCAGCGATGCAGGTTGACCCGCACGATCCGTGGGAGCGCTTGTTGGTCGCTGGCCTAGCGCGCGATTTCCAAACCATGCGCCTCGATTTCCTACGCCGCCGTGCCGCCAAAAAACCGCTTGAGGATGCACAAACTTGGTTACAGGCCAATGCGGTCCGCGTCAGTGTGTTCAAGGCGATGGTCGACCGTGCACGCATGACGGGTGTGCCAACCCCCGCAATGTTGGCGCAGGTTGCGGGGCAGGCAAGGGTCTTGCTTGGGCGTTAACGGTTCAGCTTTTGGGGCCTAAGCCTGCTGGGTTGCCCTTCGCCGAAGGGTTTGATGCGTTTTGCTTTTTAGGCTTTTCGGCCTTTGGCTTGCGGACTTCGCGGCTCGATTTCTTTTGGCTTTTCGCCATGATATTTCCCCTCAAGGGAAGGTTGCTCGCGCAAACTCCGGATCACTGGTCAGTTTAAACCAACCACTGTTTTACAAATATAAGCATACACTGCCCCTGTTAAAAGGGCGTCTGCGGATAATGCTGCTTAAGCTGCGGTTTCTAGCGCCCTTTTATAGATGCTGTTCAGCGGGCTGCGGAAAAGCTTCATCACCATTGGTTCGAAAAACTCCAGCGGGAGGGTGTCATAATTCGGGTCGAACGATGGGCAGTCATATTTGTCGATAAATTCTTCAGTTTCCGCAAACCATTCATGGCCGCGAAACTGCTCGCGCATGTCGCGGTCGAGGCCCAAATGATGGAAGAAATTTTGCCCCTGAAAAATTCCGTGATTTTGCACAATCCAAAGGAGCTTTTCGGAAACGAACGGCTTCAATATAGCAGCGGCGATATCGGGATGGTTGGTAGCGCCGAGCGTGTCGCCAATATCGTGGAGCAATGCCATGATGACATAATCCTCATCCCGCCCATCACGATGTGCACGCGTCGCTGTCTGTAGCGAGTGCGTCAACCGGTCGACCGCAAATCCGCCAAAGTCACCATCAAGCAATTTGAGATGGTCCAATATCCGTCGTCCGCCATCTTGCGAAAACGGGATATTGTGCCGCATGATGATTTGCCAATCCTCTTGCGTGCTCTCTGACATGTCGTGAAAATTTGCGCGATCGTCTTGATTGTCCATTGCCGGTATCCTCTCAAGCGTGTGTTTAACATTGTTGGCTGATGAAACAAGGGCTTCAAGCATAAGCGAAATGCGGCTAGACCGATTAAATGGCGATATTAGAGCTTTCGGATAAACCCTTCTTCGCGGACAAGAACCGCGCTTTTTGGAACTTACACTCGGCCGGTTGGGGCGGCGCTACTGCGCTCTACGCGGTTACGGTTATTGCAAACGGACAACCGTTAAGTTTTCTGGTTCCGGTGCTCATTTCCGCAGTCACTGGCTATTCAGTTACGTTAATACTATCCGTCGTATACCGCTATGTAATTGAAAAACGACCATTTGTGACGTGGGGGACCACTTTGTTCGCGGTCATGAGCGCAACGCTGCTTTACGCATATATTGACACATGGGTTGTTCAAACGATCCGAGAGGGTGCAGACCAAACGCCCTTTGCCCAATTGTTATTAGGGGCGTTGTTTAAGGATGGCCTCCTCATTGGGGCATGGTCGGCATTATATTACGCGATCAATTATTTCGTGCGCGCAGAAGAACAAGCCGACCAGATGATGCGGCTTGAAGCGCAAGCCACCAGCGCGCAGCTCACAATGTTGCGGTATCAGCTTAATCCGCATTTCCTGTTCAACACTTTGAACAGCATATCGACTCTGGTGTTACTCAAACAGACCGACCAAGCCAATGCCATGTTGTCGCGTTTGTCCTCGTTCCTGCGTTTCACCCTCATTAATGAAGCTGCGGCCAAGGTGCCGCTCACCCAAGAAATCGAAACTTTGAAGCTCTATCTCGATATCGAAAAAATGCGGTTCGAAGAACGGTTGCGAACCTTTTTCACGATTGAGCCTGCGGTTCAAGATGCTCTGGTGCCATCTTTATTGCTTCAGCCTTTGGTGGAAAACGCCATCAAATATGCCGTGACGCCGAAAGAGGAAGGCGCCGACATTTCCGTTGTCGCTCAACTCGTCGGGCAAAGGGTTCGGATTACCGTTTCGGACACAGGGCCGGGCTTGCAGCCGGGGCAGCAAGACTTCACCCTATCCACAGGCGTCGGGATGGCGAACACGCGTGAGCGCTTGTTACAGGCATATGGTGACGACCAACGTTTTGAACATTATGTCAAAGCCGGGGGAGGATTTGAGGTTTTGTTGGAACTACCCTATCAAACCGGGATTATGGCAGGGGACGACAACCAAGCGGGGGCTAAGTCGCAAGGAAAGATATCCGCATGAGCATTCGTACAATATTGGTCGACGATGAAAAGCTGGCCATTCAGGGTCTCGAATTAAGGCTTCAACCTTTTGAGGACATCGAGATTGTAGCAACCTGCCACAACGGTCGCGAGGCTATTCGCAAGATAAAGACGCTGAAACCAGACTTGGTTTTTCTCGATATTCAGATGCCAGGTTTTGATGGTTTTTCGGTTGTGCAGGGTGTGATGGATATCGATCCGCCATTGTTCGTGTTTGTGACAGCATATTCCGAACATGCGATTAAAGCGTTTGAGGCGCAGGCCATCGATTATCTGATGAAGCCAGTTGAACCCGAGCGTCTGGCTGACACTATGGACCGCGTGCGCAGCCGTCTATCCGACAAACGCACCTCGGATGAGCTTGAGCGCCTGCGCACGGTCATAAATGAAGTCGCGCCAAACGCCGCCGATAATCTCGGGTCTATAGATGAGGATATGGCGTCTTCGCGCTTTGAAAAGCTTATCAATATTAAGGATCGCGGCCAAATTTTCCGTGTCGATGTTGAAAGCATTGAACGTATTGATGCTGCTGGCGACTATATGTGCATTTACACGGCCGACAACTCACTGATCCTGCGCGAAACAATGAAGGATCTGGAAAAGCGGCTCGACCCGCGGACGTTCCAGCGGGTCCACCGTTCGACGATCGTCAATCTGGATCAAGTGCGGCAGGTCAAGCCGCACACAAACGGCGAATGCTTCTTGGTGCTGGAGTCCGGCGCGCAGGTGAAGGTCAGCCGGTCGTATCGCGACGTCGTCGCCCGTTTTGTGCATTGAGGAGTATAAGGGATGAAGCCAGCCAGTGGTTCAACACGCATGAAGGCCAGCGATTTTCACCCCTATATTCTCGAAATCTTTGACGGCTACGTCCATGGTAAGCTGACGAAGAGAGAGTTTATCCGTGAGGCGGGAAAGTTTGCGGCCGCGGGTGTTACGGGCCTCATGATTCTCAATCAGTTAAAGCCTGATTACGCGCTGGCGCAGCAAGTGCGGGCGGATGACCCTGAGATCATCACGTCACGCGTTACAGTGCCAAGTCCCGATGGCCATGGCAGCATCAACGGCTTGCTTGCCAAGCCTACCAAGGCAAAAGGAAAGTTGCCTGCCGTATTGGTCATCCACGAAAACCGTGGGCTCAATCCTTATGTCGAGGACGTGGTTCGGCGTTTGGCTAAGGCTGGTTATATCGCCCTTGGCCCAGATGGCCTGTCATCAGTCGGCGGCTATCCCGGTAATGATGAGACAGGTCGTGATTTGCAGGCGAAGTTGGACCCCAGAAAATTGCTTGAGGATTTCTTCGCCAGCTTTGAATATCTGCACGACCATCCCGAAAGCACGGGCAAGGTTGGCGCAGTTGGATTTTGCTACGGCGGCGGCGTGTGCAATGCGCTGGCGGTGGCCTATCCCGAAATGGCGGCATCGGTGCCTTATTACGGCCGCCAACCGCGCGCCGAAGAGGTTCCTGCAATCAAGGCGCCTTTGCTGGTGCAATATGCCGAGGTGGACGAACGTATCAACATGGGCTGGTTGCCTTATCAGGCCGCGCTTATTGCAAACCAGAAACGCTTCTCAGTGCATTTCTATGCCGGAACGCAGCATGGGTTCCACAATGATAGCACGCCACGATTCGATAAAGCGGCGGCGGACCTGTCTTGGACACGGACACTCGCGTTTTTAGGCGAAAATCTGCGCTAACGGCGGCTGGCGAAAAAATCCCTGAGCAGGGCGGCGGATTCGTCTGCTGCAATGCCCGCATACACCTCCGGCTTGTGGTGCAGTGTCGCTTGTTCAAACAAACGTGGACCATGTGCCACAGCGCCGCCCTTGGCATCTTCAGCGCCATAATAGAGGCGCGCGATGCGGGCGTGGGCAATCGCGCCAGCACACATAGCGCAGGGCTCCAGCGTCACCCATAACTCGCAGTCGGTAAGGCGTTCATTGCCAAGTTGCGCGGCCGCCGCACGAATGGCGATGATTTCCGCATGCGCGGTGGGGTCATGGCTGTCGACAGGGCGGTTCGACCCGCGGCCGATAATGACGCCATCCTTGACTACAATTGCGCCGACTGGCACTTCGCCTTGCGCGGCAGCTGCACGCGCAAGATTAAGGGCTTCGTTCATCATTTCGCGGGCTTTGGTCAGGGACATGTTATTTTGCTAGCGCAGATTACCGCTTTTGACCACACATCGACTTGACCTTTTCGGCGTGGAGCGTTAGGGGCAGCGACTTTCGCGGGTCAGTGATTCCGCATACACTCATTTATACAGGATATACATCATGGCGCGCATCTGCGAACTCACCGGTAAGGGCCGTCTGGTCGGCAACAATGTGAGCCACGCCAACAACAAGACAAAGCGCACATTCTTGCCAAACCTGCAGAATGTCACCCTGTTGTCGGACGCTCTTGAGCAAGGCTACAAGTTCCGCGTTTCGACCCACGGCCTGCGTTCGGTTGAGCATGTTGGCGGTCTCGACAACTGGTTGTTGAAGACTTCGGACGAGAAGCTTTCGACCAATGCACGCAAAGTGAAAAAAGAAATCGCCAAGAAGCAAAAAGCTGCGGCGTAAGGCGATAGGCTGCTGACGCGGCCTTTTGTTAAAGCAAATCAAAGGCCGGGGGCAGTTGATGCCGCCGGCTTTTTGCTGTCCGGTTGGTGGGGTAAGCGAAACTTCATCAAAATAGTGCGCTGGAATATACTGAAATTATTGTCTGAAACGAGCCAGAGGATTGTGTCCTGGCCTTCGCGCGTGACGGCAATCCCCTCCATATTGTCGACAAGCAGCGGAGCAGCAAGCGATGCAATGACCTTTGCCGAAACTATGCTGTCGCGGCTTATGTTTGGCAGATTTAGCAGTGATATTTTGGCTGAAAAGCCCACCGGGAAACCAATTGAACGATTCAAAATGGCGATTCGTCCATCCGGCAACTGCACGCCGTCGGTCACGCGATAGCCGGTTGGCGGCCGAAATTTGAACGACGTGATGCTGGTGCCTCGCTCAACTGGGTCACCAGAGAACAACAAAGCAGGATGCATGCGGTCATCAACGCTTTCGGCGATCACCAGGAAGCGGCCGTCTTTTAAACGGATAATGCTTTCGGCCCCTTTGTTATTGGGCCAATTCTGCATTTCGCGCGGGCGCATTATGCCGGTTTGGCGCCCTAAAGACCCAGAATAGCGTCTGATCGCATGCCTTTGTTCAAAGCCAACCCAATATTGGTCGCTATCGGGGTCATACGCGATGCCTTCGCTGTCGCGATCTTTGTAGCTGATGTATGGCCCCTGTGCATTGGGCAGCGGCACAATGAAGGGACGGGTTAGCCGTGAACCGTTGCTCAAGCCGAAGCCTATCAAGGTCCCCGCGTCACCGATTCCAACAAACCGACCGTTTTTCAGCGCTGTCAGCGCCGAAATTCCTCCAAAGGCCTCATTGCGGCTGTGCAATTCCCATGCAGCGATAAACGCAAGTGCACCCACATACCGCTGCGCGGGATCATCAGGATTTAAGGTGAGGCGCCGCAAGGCAATATCTTGGCTATAGCTGGGGTAAACCGTTCGGACGCCGCCTACGACCAAAACCGCTAACAACATGCAGAGCGCGAGACGCTTCAGCTTTTGCGGCATGCCACTCCCCATATGTTCATCATTTTTCCGCTAAAGATGAACGAAAAATAGCAATCGCATTCAGCTTCGGCTCAATCATTGACGTTCATAAGCCAATTATCGGCAAAGCAAATTGTCTTTTCTACCCACCCCCGGACCGACCGCTCTTTCCGGCGCAAGCGGCATAATGCAGCTATTTGCCAACATCAGGCTTTTGACGGCCCTGGTAGGGGCTTCCCTTAAAGGTTGCAGACAGACTGGAGGTGGAAGAGCCTGTCTGCGGCATCCGCTTACAATTTAAGATATCGCATTTCTGTCAAAGCACATGGTTAGCAGATATTAAGGATAAACATCGGGCTTGCTAGGACATGATAGTTGGTGGCAAGGGGCCGTTATGTCAGGAACAGAAAATAATCAGCCGCGGCTTGCTGGCGGGATCTTTATCGCTTTTGGGCTATTAATTGGTGTCATCTTAGGCGTCGTTTTCGACCAGCCCTCTGCAGGGGCGGTTGCTGGCATGGCCCTTGGATGCGCTATTGCGATAGTTATTTGGATTATGGACAGCAAACGTCGCTGAATAAGGGCTAGAATTTATGTGGAAACACGTTCGCAACATCATGTTGATCTTCGTCGCACTGGGGCTGATCGGCGTTTGGTATATTACACGCCCTGACGTTGCGCAGTTGCCGCTAGACGCTGTCACTGGTCCAGCGCCGCAGATTACGGCAGGCCGTGAGCAGATTTTTCCAACTATTGCCGTGGCTGACGTAGACCGGTGGAAGACTGGTGAAGCACCAGTCGTCGCACCCGGTCTTGTTGTTGAACGCTTTGCTGAGGGGCTCGACCACCCGCGCAATCTTTATACGCTTCCCAATGGCGACATATTGGTCGCCGAAACCAACTCCCCCCCGCGCAAAATGGGTGGCGTTGAAGGGTTTGTCATGAAGTGGCTGATGGGTAAGGCCGGCGCGGATGTCCCCTCTGCCAACCGCATCACGTTATTGCGGGATGCCAATGGTGACGGGCAGGCGGAGCTTAAAACGCCGTTCCTCACTGGACTTAATTCGCCCTTTGGCATGGTTCTGATCGGCGAGAAATTATACGTTGCCAACACGAACGGCTTGCTGGTTTTTCCATATAAAACGGGCGATACGAAGATTACGGCAAAGGGCAAAGAGTTGACAAAGTTCAACGCCCGAGCACCCAACAACCATTGGACGCGCAATCTCGCAGCTTCGCCTGATGGCAAAAAAATCTACATCTCTGTCGGATCAAACAGCAATATCGGCGAGAACGGTATGGAAAATGAGGTCGGCCGTGCCATGGTGTTCGAATATGACATCGCGAAGGACAAGAAAATCCCTTACGCGATTGGTCTACGCAATCCTGTCGGCCTTGGCTGGGACAAAGCCGGCCGTTTGTGGACTGTCGTAAACGAACGCGACATGCTGGGCTCAGACCTTGTGCCTGATTATCTTGCCTTGGTTGAATTTGGCGCCGACTATGGCTGGCCGCAACATTATTGGGGTGGTTTCACCGATACCCGCGTAAAACCGCTGAAACCGGAAAAGCGCGAATATGAACGGCGTCCAGATTATGCCTTGGGCGCGCATACCGCCCCGCTGGGCCTTGCCTTTGGCTATAATGGCAAATTGGGTGCGGGTCTTACTGAAGGCGCCTTTGTCGCGCGGCATGGTTCGTGGAATCGTAAGCCAGTTTCTGGCTATGACGTCATCTTCGTGCCGTTTCCCAAAGGGGAACCAGCGGGCAAACCAGTCAATGTGCTGACAGGCTTCTTGGATAAGGACGGCAAGGCACAGGGGCGTCCTGCTATGCTTGCTTTAGCCAAGGATGGTACTTTGTTGGTAAGCGATGATGTAGGCAACATCGTCTGGCGCGTTCGGGCGAAGGATTAAATCTTCCGCCCTGCGCGGCCAGCCAGCTCAATGGTGTAATGCCATGCAATCCGGCCCGACCGTCCGCCGCGACCTTGGGCAAAGCCCAGCGCGTCTGCTTCGTCCCAGTCCAGGTCAAAATGGCTGGCATAGCTTGCGACCATTTGCAGATAGGCGTCCTGATTGGGATATTGGAAGCCAAGTTTAAGGCCAAAGCGGTCGGCCAACGCCAGACTGTCGTCAATCGCATCACGCGCGTTCATGGCGTCAGCCTGATCGCTGCTATCGCGCTCAACGATGTTCCGGCGGTTCGACGTCACGCAGAGCCGGACATTGTTTGGACGCGCTTCCACCCCGCCCTCGAGTAACGACCGCAATAGACGCGCGTTCTGATCATGTGGTTCAAACGAAATATCGTCGATGAACAAAAGATAGCGCCGACCCGACGCGCCCAGCTCTTCGAATAAGGTCGGTAGGCTCGTCAACTGGCTTGAAGCTGCTTCGACAAGGGCGATGAAGAAGCCATTTTCCTGAAGCGCGGCGACAACAGATTTGGCCAATGCGGATTTCCCCATGCCCCGCGCACCCCATAGCAACACGTCATGCGCAGCCGCGCCGGATGCATGCCGTCGGCAATTTTCGAACAATTCGGCCTTTTGCCGGTCGACGCCGACGATCAATTCCAGCGGCAGTGGTTTGAAATCATGGACCGCTGCCAGGCCTGTTCCGTTCCAATGATAGGCGGGAAAGTACGACAGGTCGGTCGGCGGCGCGGCCGGAGGCGAAAGCCGCTCAAGCGCTTCAGCGATGCGTTTGAGCGTTTGCTCGTTCAAGCCGCCAGTTCCTCCGCATCAATCGCGTACAGCAATTCCGCACCCACCATGGCGCTGCCCTTGAAGGCCATTGCTTCGGGAACCATCACGTCAAGATAATAACGGCAAGCGGCGACCTTGGCACGCAGGAATGCGCCTGTGTCGCCATTGGCGATTGCGGCCTGCGCAGCGCGCAGTTGCTTCAACATCAGCCAGCCCGATGTCGCAACGGCCATCATATTTGTGTAGGCATAGCTGCCTGCCAAGCGGTCATCAATGTCAGCATTGAGCATATAGTCCGTGACGTCCGCCGTTGCCGCGGCCAGCGCCGATAGACCCGCATGTTCTGCGGCGTCCGCCGAGATCGCGGCAAGGTGATTGCGAATGACATCACCGCCTTGCATCGCCAGCTTTCGACCGACAAGATCTGCAGCTTGAATACCGTTCGTGCCCTCGTAAATGGCCGCTATTCGGATATCGCGATAATATTGGGCGGCGCCAGTTTCCTCGACAAAGCCCATGCCGCCATGCACCTGAATGCCCAAAGACGCGATTTCACTGCCCATGTCGGTGCCATAGGTTTTGGCAAGCGGCGTTAACAGATCGACCATTTCTTGCGCGCCCGCCTCACCCAACGTCGCGCGGTCAACATAGCCGGATGCGAGATATAACAAGGCGCGTATTGCTTGCGTTCCTGCCTTCATACGCAACAGCATTCGGCGGACATCAGGGTGTTCGACAATAGAAACGGGTTCCCGTGACGGTCCGCTGGCCTTGGCCGACTGGACGCGCTCCCGTGCGAACCAGATTGCCTTTTGCGTGGCGGCTTCGGCAACTTGCACGCCTTGCAATCCGACGTTCAGCCGCGCATTGTTCATCATCGTGAACATGGCGCGCATCCCGCCGAATTCTGGACCGATCAGTTCACCGATACATTCGCCTTCTTCGCCAAATGCCAAGACGCAGGTAGGCGATGCATTAATGCCCATCTTATGTTCGATGGATACCACTTTGATGTCATTCTGCGCGCCGATATTGCCGTCTGCATCGACCCGATATTTGGGTACCAGAAACAGCGAAATGCCCTTCGTCCCTGCGGGGCCATCGGGCGTGCGGGCCAGCACCAAATGGACGATGTTTTCGGCCATGTCATGGTCGCCGAAGCTGATATAAATCTTCGTGCCTTTGATGTGATAGGTACCATCACCGCGTGGGGTTGCGGTCGATTTTAGCGCGCCAACGTCGGAACCTGCTTGCGGTTCGGTCAGGTTCATCGTGCCGGAATATGCGCCGGTAGAAAGTTTTGGGAGAAAAAGTGCTTTCTGCCGGCCCGTCCCATGATGGTTGATCGCTTCAATCGCGCCGACCGATAGAATTGGGCATAAGGCAAACGCCATGTTGGCAGCGCCTAACGAATCCAATGCGACGGTAGCCATTGAAAATGGCAAGCCCTGGCCACCAAATTCTGCAGGCGCGTTAATCGAGCCCCAGCCATTTGCTACATAGGATTTATACGCCGCGACAAATCCGTCGGGCATGACGACTTTGCCGTCAATCAAACGTGCCCCGACGGTGTCGCCAATGCGGTTTAACGGCGCAAATTCGCCTTCTGCAAATGCGCCAATGCCATCGACGATGGCTTGTACCATATCGGGCGTCGCATCGGCAAAGCGCGCATGCTGCGCCAATGCATCGATACCGACGATATGCTTAAGAACGAAGTTTTGTTCTGCGACAGGTGCTGAAAACGTCATGGCTGTTAAAAAATCCTGTTAAAGCTGGTCTGCACCCGCCTATAGCCGCTTATGATGTTTGGCTCAAATACCTTGGGGAATGGCTGGGTTGTGCCAGCAGATGACGCAGCAATCAAGGCTGCAACGCAGCTTTTGATGGCTGGGCAGATCGTCGCGATTCCCACCGAGACCGTATATGGCCTCGCTGCCGATGCCCACAATGCCGAGGCTGTGGCCCGTATCTATGCGGCAAAGGGCCGTCCAGATTTCAACCCGCTGATTGTGCATGTACGCGACCAGAAAGCGGCAGAAAAGCTTGGTGTGTTTAATGCTACTGCGCAGGCACTGGCGGAGGCGTTCTGGCCCGGCCCATTGACGCTGGTGCTGCCCTTGCAACCTGACGCGCCCATCGCGCGCGCTGTGACCGCAGGACTGCCCACTATCGCTATCCGGTGCCCGGCACATCCCGTCATGCAGGCGTTGCTCTTAAAAAGCGGTTTAAGCCTCGCTGCGCCCTCCGCAAACCCGAGTGGGTCAATTAGCCCAACCCGCGCCGATCATGTCCTGAAGGGGCTTGGAGGGGCTGTACCGATGATTTTAGACGGAGGTTCTTGCTCGGCGGGGTTGGAGTCGACCATTGTTGCCGTGCGCGATGATGGTTGGCAGATTTTGAGGCCGGGTCCGGTCACGTCGGAAGACATCGAAAACGTCATCGGTTATGCGCCGCTCGCAGCCACCAATGGGTTTATTGAGGCGCCTGGCCAAATGGCCAGCCATTATGCGCCGTCTAAGCCTGTGCGGCTAAACGTCATTGCATCGGAACCCGATGTGTATCTCATTGGCTTCGGCGCGATTGCAGGCGACGATAACCTGTCTGCAACAGGTGATCTCGCGCAGGCCGCAGCACATTTGTTTGAGGCGCTGCACACGGCTGACGCAAGCGCCGCTGTCGCTATCGCAGTTGCACCCATTCCGCATGAAGGCATCGGCATCGCAATAAATGACAGGCTTGCGAGGGCCGCAGTCCGGTGAGGATGGGGTGCTGACGGGTGTCGATGTTACGAAATAGGTTTCATATCAAAACGCTATTTCATCCTGAAAAGATTTCCCGTATCGTGGTGTGGTAGCAGAGCTTGGGAGGGCCGTTTGCCAGTATCTTCAAAAATGTTCGCCGGATTGTTGCTGGTCATCCCGCTTGCGAGTTGTGGAGACAATAGCGGCAACAGCAAAATCGCTGCGCAACCCGTTCATCCTGTCCAAGTCTTCACGGTTGAGAAACAAAGCCTTGTGCGTGAAATCAACGCTGTCGGCACCGTGCGTTACCGTCGCGAGACGCCTTTGGGGTTCACAACGGCTGGGAAAGTCGCGCTCGTTCGTTTCGAAGAGGGCGATTTTGTAAAGCGGGGCGCATTGCTGGCTGCGCTTGATACCACCAATGTTGGCGCGGACATGAGCGTCGCAACTGCCGAACGCGACCGCGTGCGTGCAGAATTTGACCGTGTCCGCGCGCTATATGCCGACGGTTGGGTGACAAAAGCCCGGTTTGAATCCGCAGAAGCAGCCGTGAAGGGCGCAGAGGCGCGCATCCAACAAGCTGGCTTTGCGCGTGATACCGCGCAGCTCTATGCACCCTCTAGCGGCGTTGTGCTCATGCGCAATGTGCAGGCGGGGCAAATCATCGCTGCCGGAACGCCGGTGCTTATACTGGGCGCGGCAGATGAGGGTTTCGTGTTTCGCGTACCCATCGTAGACCGCGATGCATCGAAATTGCGCGTGGGCATGGCGGCGGATATCTCGATTGAATCGGCGGGCGAGGGGCCATTGACCGCAACGATTACCGAAATAGATGGGCGCGCCAATATGGCGACAGGCGCATTTACCGTGCAGTTTAGCCTGCCCAACCGGCCAGTATTGCGGTCGGGACAAATTGGGACAGCCGCCATCAAGCTTCCTGCATCGGACATTGGCGACCAAGTGCAAATTTCCGCGAGTGCTTTGTTCGGCGTCCGCACCGGCGAAGGGCTTGTTTACGTGGTGGGGCCCAAAAACCGCGTTGAAACCCGTAATGTGATGATTGAACGGGTCACCGATAATTATGTACTCGTGTCTGGCGGGTTAAGGGTTGGTGACCGCATTGTGACCTCTGGCCTAGAAAAATTACGCACAGGGTCGATGGTCCGCGTCCTCAACAGGAAGCGCTAGAGCATGCATATCGCAGAGGTTGCAATTCGTAGGTGGCAGCTAACGCTCGTCTTGTTCACGCTGCTATGTGCGATGGGTTTTTCTGCGTTCCAACAAGTGCCGCGTGCAGTGGATCCGCATTTTTCCATGCCGATAGTCTCGATTCTGGTGTCACAACCAGGCGCAGATGCAGCGGAAATCGAGCAAACCATTACCAAGCCTATCGAAGAGCTGGTTCAAGGTCTGGAAGATGTTCAGCAAGCTGCGTCCACCAGCAGCGATGGAAGTGCCCTCATTCGTGTGGAGTTTGATTGGTCAGGGGATCCAGACCAATATTTCAATGACACCGTGCGTGAAGTCACCGCGATCCGCAGTCAGCTTCCAGCGGACCTGCAACGGCTACAATTCGAGAAAGTGCGGACAACCAACGCCTCCATCCTTCAGATTGCCTTGTTAAGCGACACGGCAAGTTGGTACCGGATGGAAAAATATGCGCGCGATATTAGCGAAGCATTGGGACGCGATAAGGAGGTGCGCGAGGCGGATGTCTTCGGACTTCCGCAACCGGAAATCAGCGTTTCGATCAATTCCGGTCGGCTGGCGGAGTTACGCTTGCCAGCAAGTGTTGTCGTCGACGCCATTCGCGCAGGCGGTGCTGACGTTCCGGCCGGCGCCGTCACCAGCGGAGCACGACGGTTCAATGTGGAGACAGGTGGCGCCTTTCGCAACGTAGACACCATCCGCAACCTTCCAATTCGCTCGAACGATGGATCCATAATCCGCGTCGGCGATGTGGCTGACGTGAAAATCAGCGCAGCCGAACAGCGCGTGAAAGTAAGCCATAATGGCAAACGGGCCGTTTTTATCACAGCCAATCAGAAACAGGGTACGGATGCGACCAAGCTACGCAACCGGTTGGTTGAAGAACTCGCCAAGCAACAAAAATTGCTTCCGGCGGACATCAAGGCCGTTATCCAATTCGACCAGAGCAAGGATATCAGGAAGCGCCTTAACGAGCTTGCCCGGGATTTTGGGATCGCATTGTTCCTCGTGTTGATAACACTTCTGCCTTTGGGCTGGCGGGCGTCGGTGATCGTGATGATTTCAATCCCGCTCTCGATTGCTTCGGGTCTGCTCGCGATATCAGCTTATGGTTTTAACCTGAGCCAGTTGGTAGTCGCGGGCTTCATTTTGACATTGGGCTTGCTGGTCGATGACTCGATTGTCGTCGTCGAGAACATTGCGCGGCATTTGCGCATGGGAAAAAGCCCCAGCGAAGCGGCGATTGACGGCACCAAAGAGATTACGATGGCGGTTTTGGGGTCGACAGGCGTTTTGGTCTTTGCCTTTTTGCCCCTTTTCTTTCTGCCCGAAGGCGCCGGAAAATTCATCCAAAGCTTCATCGGGACCATTGTGGCGACGATTACAGCATCGATGATTGTGTCGCTGACCATTGTTCCGTTTCTTGCCAGCCGCATATTGAAAGACGATGCGTCCGAGGATGGCAGCGCGGCCTTGCAATGGCTGATGCAGAAGATTGACCGTTTCTATCACCCGATGCTGCATTGGGCGCTGGACCGGCCCCGCCGCTCCGTATGGGGCGCGTTAGTGGGCACCTGCGCAGCCTTCTTTCTTGTCCCGCTGCTTGGGTTCAGCCTGTTTCCAAACGCCGACACGCCCTATTTTCGTGTGACTGTGGAGGCCGAGCAAGGCGCTAGCATCGACGAAACCGGGCGTATCGTTGCCCAGGTTTCTGCGGTCTTGAAAACCGAACCTGCCATCGAAGTGCGGGCGGAAAATGTTGGCGCATATAATCCGCCCGTTTTCTACAATGTTTTTCAACGCGGCGAAAACCCTACTCATGGTGAGGTTCTCGCGATCATGGACAATTGGGAAGGTTCCAAGTCACGGGCGATGATAAAGCGGTTGCGTAAGCAGCTTGACGAGATATCCGGTGCGCGGATCAAATTGGTGCTTTTCCAGAACGGCGCTCCGATAAACGCACCAGTGGAATTCCGCGCTTATGGTCCTGATCAGGCGGAGCTGAAGCGCCTTGCGGCCAAAATGGAGCAGGTGCTGCGCGAAACCCCCGGCACCAGAGACGTGAATAATCCGGTTGCGTTCGACAAGGTTGATCTTGATGTGCGGGTGGACGAAGCGAAAGCTGCATTGCTGGATGTCCCCGCTGGCGCGGCGCGCCGCGCAATCCGGCTTGCGCTCAGTGGGGAGCGTGCGGGTACGTATCGGGATACCGAAGGCGATAGCTATCCCGTTGTCGTGCGCTTGCCGCTGGCAGAGACCCAACCGGTGTCTGCCCTCGAATCCATTTACGTCACAAACCGCAGCGGGCAAGCAATCCAGCTGGCCGAGATTTCCAATCCAACGCTGGAATCGACCCCTTCTGCCATTTACCGGAATAACCTTCGGCGCAACGTCAGCGTCAGTGCGCAAATTTTGGATGGCGCTGTAGTGTCAAAGGTTAATCTTGATGCACAAAAGCTGATGGACGGCATTCCACTCAAGCCAGGCTATTCAATAGTAGTCGGCGGGGAAGCCGAAAAAATCAACGACACCTTTGCCGGCTTCGGCCCTGTCGTTGTGGCAGCTTTGTTTAGCATTTTTGCCATTCTTGTCGCCGAATTTGGTCGGTTTAAAGAGGCTTTGGTTGTTGCTGGCGTCATCCCTCTGGGTACATTTGGCGGTCTTGTTGCGCTTTGGGCGACTGGAAACAATCTGTCGTTTCTTGCCATTATCGGCTTTGTCGCGCTGATCGGCATCGAGATAAAGAATTCGATCCTTTTGGTCGATTTCACGAGCCAATTGCGGGAACGCGGTTACACCTTGCGCGATGCCATTGAAAAGGCGGGCGAAGTGCGGTTCCTGCCTGTGCTGTTGACCTCAGTCACGGCAATTGGTGGCCTCATGCCGCTCGCGCTGTTTGGCGGCAGTCTCTACGGACCGCTGGCAATCGTATTGATCGGGGGGTTGATTTCCTCAACTTTGCTATCACGTATTGTCACTCCAGCTATGTATTTGCTGGTGGTGCGCGGGGATGCGGCGAAGGCCGCAGGTTCCGCACAAGTTCAAGGATAAGCTTATGCCTCAAGAAGAAGCCATTTTCGCCGGAGGTTGTTTCTGGTGCACGGAGGCCGTGTTTGGCCAGCTAACTGGCGTACACAGCGTCGTAAGTGGCTATATTGGCGGGCACACAGTCGATCCAACTTACAAAGAGGTATGCGGCGGTTCTACAGGGCACGCAGAGGCAATTCGCATTGCTTTCGATGCTGAAGTCATCAGCTACGCCGACTTGCTCGAAATATTCTTTGCCACCCATGATCCGACGCAACTCAATCGGCAAGGCAATGATATCGGCACCCAATACCGGTCCGCCATCTTCTTATTGTCGGACGAACAACGCGAAATGGCAAAAGCCGGCATTTTAAAGGCAGCAGGCGACTGGCCAGCGCCGATCGTCACAACCATCGAAGGTCCAGCCACCTGGTATCCAGCAGAGGATTATCATCAGGAATATTGGGATGGCGAGGGCCAGCGCAACTCCTATTGCCTCGCCGTCATTCCACCCAAATTGGCAAAGCTGAAAAAAGGTTTTGCCCAACGGGTCGCCAACTCTGCGTAGACAATACGGTTTCCAGCGTTATGCAGATAAGATGATGCACAAACCTGTTCGTAAAGCTATTTTCCCCGTCGCTGGATTAGGAACGCGTTTCCTGCCGGCGACAAAAGCCATTCCCAAAGAGATGCTGCCGATTGTCGATAGTCCGCTGATTCAGTATGCGGTCAACGAAGCGCGTGAGGCGGGGATCGAACAAATGATCTTTGTTACTGGGCGTGGCAAGAGCGTCATCGAAGACCATTTCGACATTGCCTTCGAGCTTGAGCACACCATGACGTCACGCGGCAAGGATGTCTCGGTTTTGGCGAATACACGTCTTACGCCCGGCAACTGCGTTTATGTCCGGCAGCAGGAGCCATTAGGCCTCGGTCATGCCATTTGGTGCGCGCGCGATATCATCGGTGATGAGCCGTTCGCTATTTTTCTTCCTGACGAATTCATGCACGGATCGCCCGGCTGCATGAAGCAAATGGTAGATGCCTATCAACACATTGGCGGTAACATCATCAGCGTACTTGAAGTGCCCCATAAAGATGTGTCGAGCTATGGTGTCATCGCTCCAGGCGCAACCAATGGCGCGGTGACGGAAGTCATTGGCCTTGTTGAAAAGCCCAAGGTCGAAGACGCGCCGTCAAACCTTATTGTGTCAGGCCGTTACATTCTGCAGCCAGAGGTCATGCAGATCCTCGAAGGACAGGAAAAAGGCGCCGGGGGTGAGATCCAACTTACCGACGCCATGGCGCAAATGATCGGGCGGCAGCCGTTTAATGCAGTCACCTTTGACGGAAAACGTTATGATTGTGGATCAAAGGTCGGCTATATAGAGGCGAATTTAGCGCTGGCGCTCCAGCGTCCAGATATGGCGGAGCAGGTCCGCGCGATCGCACTGAATTTGCTGAAATAGATGGACATAGGGAGGATGTATCTTGGTGCGTAATATGCGTTTGGTTTTGGCTGCGGTTCCAATGTTTGTGTTGCAGGGATGTGTGGCTTCAGTCGTAGGCGATGTGATGACCAAGCCGGTTGGGGTAGTTTCAAAAGTCGCCGATGTCCTTACGACCAGCCAGTCTGAGTCCGATGAAAAGCGCGGGCGCGAATTGCGTAAACGTGAGGAAAATATTGGCAAGCTTAGCCGACAGCGCGATAAAGCCCGCGAACGTTGCGCCGATGGCGATAAGGACGCCTGCAAAAAGGCTGCCGACATCAGTGAACAGATCGCTGATAAGAGAGATCGCTCCTACTGAGGCTATCCATCGGTTAAATAGTGCGTGCTGCGGGCGGCAACGGTACCTGTTTCGGCTTTGCCACAGATCGTAAACCGTGAACGCAGCCTCAACCCGCTTCTTCAACTGTCGTTATCGGAGAAATCCTAACTATTCGCTGCGTAAGGCTTCTATCGGGGATAGGCGAGATGCCCGAATAGCCGGGTAACCGCCGAACAATATTCCGATGATTGCTGAAAACGCGACCGACAATAATGCTGTGTCCAATCCGACCGGTGCCGGAAAGTCGGCGACTTTCTGAAAAATGGCTGCGGCGACTAGCGCTAATGTCAGGCCGATGGCGCCGCCAATCACGCAGAGAACGGCAGCTTCGACCAGAAACTGGTTTCTAATGTCGCTGCGTTTTGCGCCCAACGCCATACGAAGCCCGATTTCGCGCGTGCGTTCGGTCACGCTAACCAGCATGATGTTCATGATACCGATGCCGCCTACCAACAGCGAGATTGAGGCAATCGCGACCAAGACGGCTTGGAATATCTGGGTCACTTGGCCAGTCGTCTCGGCAATCTCAGTGGTTGTGCGCACGGTGAACGGGCTAATCCTGCCTTTTGGCACACGGTAGCGATCGCGCAACATGCGCTTGATTTCCTGCTGGCCCATGAGAAGAGATTCCTCGTCGATGAAGCCGACAAACAGCAATGTTACATCGTCGGGTCCTTGCGTTGCCGTGGTCAACAGCCTCTGGCGCAGCGTCGTTATTGGAACAACAATCTGGTCGTCATTGTCGTTGCCCAGATTACTCCCCTTGCTTTCCAGCAAACCGATAACCTTGAATGGTACGCGGTTAATCCGTACAGTTTCACCGACGGGATTTGCGTCGGCGAACAGCTTGTCTGCTACTGTCTGTCCGATCACCACCACACGTGCCGCGGCACCAACATCGCCCTCGGTAATAAAGCGGCCTTCCGATGCGGTGATGTTGGAAACGACGCCATATTCGGGGGTCGCGCCGGTCGCTTGGGTTGTTGCGCTACGGCCAGGTGTGACCAGTTGGACGCTGCTCCGGATCTGTGGGGCCACTGCGCTGACACCGGATACCTGACGCAAGATAGCTTGCCCATCGCGCTCGGTCAGCCTGCCACGATCCGTAGAACGCGGCGGACCGCTACCGCTGTCGGGTTGCGGCACGACGATTGCCATGTTGGACCCCAGTGTAGCAATCTGCTGCGTCACTGAGACCTGCGCGCCATTGCCCACAGCCACCGCCAATATCACCGAAAAAACCCCGATCATCACGCCCAGCGTGGTCAGTATCGAGCGCATCAAATTGGTGCGCAGGGCGGTCATCGCAATCGCGATATTCACACCCCAACCCGCGACTGCGTTAAAAAGGTTAGTCATCCGGCAACTGCCCGCCGGCGCGATTTGACGGCGGCATCTTCAATGACTTGTCCGTCGCGAAAGACAATTCGCCGGGCGGCATATTCGGCGATGTCGGGCTCGTGCGTGACAACGATGAGGGTGATGCCTTCGTCGTTTAGCTTCTGAAAAATACCCATGATATCCAGCGATGTCTGGGTATCGAGAGCGCCCGTCGGTTCGTCGGCCAGCAGCATGAGCGGATTGGTAACCAGGGCACGAGCGATTGCGACGCGCTGTTGCTGTCCACCCGAAAGCTTGGCTGGCGTGTTCTGTAGGCGGTTGCCAAGTCCCATCGCCTCTAGCTTCGCCTGTGCGCGCGCGCGACGCTCGCTGTAGCCAAGGCCAGCATAAATCAGCGGTACCGCGACATTGTCCAGCGCGCTGGTGCGGGCCAGAAGGTTGAACTGTTGAAATACAAAGCCGATTTTGCGGTTGCGGATTTCTGCAAGCGCATCGCTATCAAGCGTTTTGGTATCGATGCCGTCGAGCAACAATGTGCCGGATGTCGGCACATCGAGGCAGCCGATCATATTCATGAAAGTTGATTTGCCCGACCCACTGGCGCCCATTATGGCAACAAACTCACCACGTTTTATGGTCAAGGAAACACTGTTGACGGCGTGCAGCACTTCGCCGCCGATCACATAATCCTTTACCAGATCATGCGTTTCAAGAAGCGGCGCTGTCATTTTCGTCCGCATTGTCGTCGGTTTGGGTCTTCGGTTTCAGAGATTTTGTCCGGACGAGTATCTTGTCCCCTGCTTTGATACCCGAAGTCACTTCGGTATAGTCGTCACCTTGCAGGCCAAGCTGAACCTGTTTCTGTGTGGGTCGATACGGGTCAGATCCTGCCAGATAGAGCATTGGCGCGGGCGTTTCCTTTTTACCGGGCGCAGCCGGCTTGTCCTTTTTAGGTGCGCCCCGATCCGCCAACTTGGGGCGGAAGCGAAGCGCGTTGGTTGGTACGCGCAGCACATTTGCCTTGGCGCCGGTGATGATTTCTACATTTGCGGTCATTCCGGGTAGCAATTTTCCATCGGCGTTATTGACGTCGATAATGACCAGATAGCTCACGACATTCTGCGTTTCGACGGGCGCTTTGCGCACCTGCCGCACTTTGGCGCGAAACACATCATCGGGGTAGCTGTCGACCGTGAAGGTCACATTTTGCCCTTCGACAATCTGGCCAATGTCGGCCTCGTCGACAGAGGCTTCGACCTGCATCTTGGTTGTGTCTGCGGCGATTTCGAACAGATTGGGTGTCTGGAAACTGGCCGCAACCGTAGTGCCCGGTTCAACCAGCTTGTTGATGATGACGCCGCTTGCGGGGGCGATGATAACGGTGCGGTTCAGATCAAGCTGTGCGGATAAAAGCTCTGCCGTACCCTGCCGGATTTGGGCATTGCCGCTTTGCGTTTGCGCCAGTGCCACCTGAAGCGCGTTGCGCGCGCTATTGAGTTTGCTCTGCGCCAGATCGAGGCCGGCCTTTGAAACAAAGCCGCGATCCGCCAAGGCCTTTTGCCGCGCAAAATCACGCTGCTGAATTTCAAGTTCTGATTGTGATCGCGCGACATTGGCCACTGTTTGCTGCAAGCCGGCACGGGCAAGTGCAACTTGGGCTTCGGACTGCTGCACGCGAGCGCGCACACGGGTCGAGTCGATCTCGGCAAGCACTTGCCCTGCTTTTACGGGCGAATTGAAATCTACATATACCTTGGTGACCTGGCCCGAGACTTCGGTACCGACCTTGATCGTATTCAGCGCGCGGACCTTGCCGCTGGCGGACACCTTGCGCAGCACTTCGCCGCGCGTGACAGTCTCGCTGACATATTCATAGTCATGCGGGGTAGGGCGAAGCGCGCGGTACAGAACGAGCAGCAAAATCAGCGCGATGATGGCCGACCAAACGCGATGCTGCTTCACCCAAGCCCGTACTGCCTCAAACATCTGACCCGTCCTCAATTAGCTTCTGTCGCCGTATATTCCGCGCGGGAAGATTCGGCCAGTGATTTATATACATAATACAGCAAAAGCCCGCCGGAATCGCTTCCAGCGGGCTTTGCTTTAACTTTAGTGAAACGGCGATTATTCTTCTTCGCCGCTTTCGACCACGTCATCGATCGCTGCATCTTCAGTGGTCAGGTCATCTGCGATGACCTTTGCCAACACATCGTCACCAATGGCGGCTTCAGGACCCTGTGCCAGTTCGGCAGCATGCTCTTCAACCGCTGTCTCTGGCGCAATGAGGCTTTCCTGAAGCTTCTTGTAGCTGGCACGAAGTGCAACGTCGCGGCTGGTTGCTGCAATCCGCATGCGGTTCATGGCAGAGCCAGTACCCGCAGGGATCAGGCGGCCAACGATGACGTTTTCCTTCAACCCGGTCAAAATGTCCTTCTTACCTTCCACAGCGGCCTGCGTGAGGACGCGTGTGGTTTCCTGGAAGGACGCCGCCGAGATGAACGAACGCGTCTGCAACGATGCCTTGGTGATACCGAGCAGAACAGGATTGCCGGTCGCATGCGCCTGGCCCTTGCCAAGCTTCGCATTGATGGCGTCCATTTCTTCGCGGTCAACCTGTTCACCTGGAAGCAGGGTTGTGTCGCCACCGAAGGTGATCTCAACCTTTTGCAGCATCTGACGAACGATCGTTTCGATGTGCTTGTCGTTGATCTTCACGCCCTGCAGACGATACACTTCCTGAATTTCCGCAACGAGATATTCAGCCAGCGCTTCAATGCCCATGACTTCAAGAATGTCATGTGGGTTCGGTGAACCAGCAATCAGGTTATCGCCCTTACGAACGAAATCACCTTCTTGAACGTCGAGTACCTTGGACTTCTGAATTAGATACTCAATCCGATCGCCTTCTTCCGGTACAATCGCGATTTTGCGCTTCGCCTTATAATCACGGACGAATTCAACGCGGCCCGAAATCTTGGCAATGATTGCATTGTCCTTTGGAATACGCGCTTCGAACAATTCAGCAACGCGCGGCAGACCACCGGTGATGTCACGGGTCTTAGCAGATTCACGGGTCACACGTGCGAGAACGTCGCCTGCCTGAACCGTTGCACCGTCTTCGACCGACAACATCGTTCCAACGCCCAGAAGATAACGGGCAGATTCGCCGCTATCGTCATCCAGCAATGTAATGCGGGGACGAAGGTCTTCCTTCTTGGTGCGGCTGCCTGCACGATCTTCGATAACGACGCGCTGGGCGATACCCGTTGCTTCGTCGGTCTGTTCCGTCAGTGTCTTGCCGTCAATCAGGTCCTGATATTTCACAATACCCGACTTTTCGGTTATGATCGGCATGGTGAATGGATCCCATTCGGCCAAACGATCACCCACGCTGACTTCGGCGCCATCCGGGAATGCCAGCGTCGCGCCATATGGCAAACGGTGGATTTCCATTTCACGGCCGTCCTTGTCGACGATGATCAGTTCACCATTCCGTGCCATCGCCAAACGCTTCTTACGCTTGTCGACGATGCTTGGCAGATCGCGATACATGACCTTACCTGATGCGGTCGCATCAAGGTTTGACTGTTCGTTCAACTGCGCCGCACCACCAATGTGGAAAGTACGCATGGTCAGCTGCGTGCCAGGCTCACCGATGGACTGGGCAGCGATAACGCCGACAGCTTCACCGATGTTTACTGGCGTACCGCGTGCAAGATCACGGCCATAGCAAGTGCCGCAAACGCCGACCTTGGATTCACACACCAATGGCGAGCGGATTTTCAGCGCCTGAATACCGGTTTCTTCCATGGCAACAACCATCGGCTCGTCGAGCAAAGTTCCCGATGGGATCAATACCTTACCATCAAGGCCCATGATGTTTTCTGCTGTGGTACGACCCAGAACACGTTCACCAAGCGAGGCGATTGTTGAACCACCCTGAACGATTGAACGCATTTCCAAGGCACGCTCTGTGCCGCAATCGACTTCAACGATGGTGCAATCCTGCGATACATCCACCAAGCGGCGCGTCAGATAACCTGAGTTTGCTGTCTTCAGTGCGGTATCAGCCAGACCCTTACGGGCACCGTGGGTCGAGTTGAAATACTCGAGAACGGTCAGACCTTCCTTAAAGTTCGAAATGATCGGTGTTTCGATGATCTCGCCCGAAGGCTTGGCCATCAGACCACGCATACCGGCAAGCTGCTTCATCTGCGCTGGCGATCCACGCGCACCGGAGTGGCTCATCATATAGACCGAGTTGACCGGCAATTCGCGGCCATGTTCGTCCATTGGCGATGCCTTCAGCTTGTCCATCATGGCGTTGGCGACCTTGTCACCGCATGTGGACCAGGCGTCGATCACCTTGTTGTACTTTTCCTGCTGCGTGATCAGGCCGTCCTGATATTGCTGCTCAAAATCGGCAACAATAGCCTTGGTTTCGGCAACCATTTCGGTTTTTTCTTCTGGAATGATCATGTCGTCCTTGCCGAACGATATGCCGGCCTTGAACGCATATTTGAAGCCAAGCGACATGATCGCGTCAGCGAAGAGAACCGTGTCCTTCTGACCCGTGTGACGGTAGACCTGATCGATAACGTCGCCAATTTCCTTCTTGGTGAGAAGGCGGTTGACGGTTTCGAATGGCACTCGGTGGCTTTTTGGCAGCGTTTCTGCAAGCAACATACGGCCAGGTGTGGTGTCGAAGCGCACCATGCGCTCAACGCCGTCTTCACCAGTCTGTGGCACGCGGGCGATGATCTTGGAGTGAAGCGTTACCGCACCCACTTCAATTGCCTGATGCACTTCGGCCATATCGGACAGCATCATACCTTCGCCTGGTTCGCCGCGGCGATCCATCGAGAGATAATACAGACCCAAGACCATATCCTGCGAAGGAACGATGATTGGCTTACCATTGGCGGGCGATAGGATGTTGTTGGTCGACATCATCAATACGCGTGCTTCCAATTGCGCCTCAAGGCTCAATGGAACGTGGACGGCCATCTGGTCACCATCGAAGTCGGCGTTAAATGCCGAGCAGACCAATGGGTGAAGCTGGATCGCCTTACCTTCAATCAGGACAGGTTCGAACGCCTGGATGCCCAAACGGTGAAGCGTAGGTGCGCGGTTCAGCAACACAGGATGCTCGCGGATAACCTCGTCGAGGATGTCCCAAACTTCCTTGCGCTCCTTTTCAACCCACTTCTTGGCTTGCTTCAGGGTCATCGAAAGACCCTTTGCATCCAAACGTGAGTAGATGAATGGCTTGAACAGTTCGAGCGCCATTTTCTTTGGCAGGCCGCACTGATGCAATTTCAATTCTGGACCGGTCACGATGACCGAACGGCCCGAATAATCGACGCGCTTACCCAAAAGGTTCTGGCGGAAACGGCCCTGCTTGCCCTTGAGCATGTCGGACAGCGACTTCAGCGGACGCTTGTTGGCACCCGTGATCGTGCGACCGCGACGGCCATTGTCGAACAACGCGTCCACAGCTTCCTGCAACATACGCTTTTCGTTGCGGACGATGATGTCTGGAGCGCGCAGCTCGATCAGGCGCTTCAAACGGTTGTTACGGTTGATAACGCGGCGATAGAGATCGTTGAGATCGGACGTTGCAAAACGGCCACCATCCAACGGCACCAGCGGACGCAATTCTGGCGGAATGACGGGAATGACGTCCAAGATCATCCACTCTGGCTTGTTGCCGGAATCGATGAAACTTTCGACGACCTTCAAACGCTTGATGATCTTCTTCGGTTTGAGTTCCGATTTGGTAACGGCCAGCTCGTCGAGCAGGTCGGTACGCTCTTGTTCAAGATCAAGGTCCATCAACATGGTCTTGACGGCTTCGGCACCAATGCTGGCGGTGAAGGCATCTTCGCCATATTCGTCCTGCGCGTCGAGCAATTCGTCTTCGCTCAGCAACTGGAACTTCTCAAGCGCGGTCAGGCCAGGCTCAGTTACGATGTAATTTTCGAAGTACAATACGCGCTCAAGCTGCTTCAGCTGCATGTCGAGCAACAGGCCAATACGCGAAGGCAGCGACTTTAAGAACCAGATATGGGCAACAGGCGCAGCAAGCTCGATATGGCCCATACGCTCACGGCGTACCTTGGTAACCGTAACTTCAACGCCGCACTTTTCGCAGACGACGCCCTTATACTTCATCCGCTTATACTTGCCGCAAAGGCACTCATAATCCTTTACCGGACCAAAGATACGCGCGCAGAAAAGGCCGTCACGCTCTGGCTTGAACGTACGATAGTTGATGGTTTCCGGCTTTTTGATTTCACCAAAAGACCAGCTGCGGATTTTCTCCGGCGATGCAATCCCGATCTGGATCTGGTCAAAGGTTTCGACCTTGGCGATGGGATTGTTGAATTTCGATAGTTCGTTCATATTCAATTCCTCAGTGGGCATGGGCCCATGAAAACCTAAAGGCAGGGACAGGGGGCGGACCGAAATCCGCCCATCTCTGCTTTATTCTGCTGCCTCGGCAAAGCCTTCGTCACCCTCGATCAAATCATGCGCTTTCAGCTCAACATTGAGGCCGAGCGAGCGCATTTCCTTGACCAGAACGTTGAAGCTTTCGGGGATACCTGCTTCGAAGCTGTCATCACCTTTGACGATCGCTTCGTAAACTTTGGTACGACCGATGACGTCATCGGATTTGACCGTCAGCATTTCCTGCAAGGTATAAGCGGCGCCATAGGCTTGCAGTGCCCAGCATTCCATTTCCCCGAAACGCTGACCGCCGAATTGCGCCTTACCACCCAGTGGTTGTTGCGTAACAAGGCTGTACGGTCCGATTGAACGGGCGTGGATCTTGTCATCAACAAGGTGATGCAACTTAAGCATGTAGATGATGCCTACGGTAACCTTGCGGTCGAACATGTCGCCCGTGCGTCCGTCGAACAGGTCGGATTGGCCTGAGCCATCGAGCCCTGCAAGCTGGAGCATCTTCGTGACGTCGGCTTCACGCGCACCGTCGAACACGGGTGTGCCCATGGGAACACCTGTTCTGACGTTACCAGCAAGCTCAATGATGTCGGCATCGCTGCGACCATTGATCTCGTCTGCGTAATTGTCGCCATAGGCTTTCGCCAAACGTTCACGCACGACTGCTGGAGGCGCGGCTGCTTGGGGGTTCGGGTTTGCATGGCGCCACTCTTCAAGAGCATCACCAATTTGCATACCCAAACTACGCGCAGCCCAACCAAGATGGGTTTCGAAAATCTGCCCCACATTCATACGTGACGGCACACCCAATGGGTTGAGCACGATGTCAACGGGCGTACCATCGGCCAAGAACGGCATGTCTTCTTGCGGAAGGATCCGCGAGATAACGCCCTTGTTCCCGTGACGTCCGGCCATTTTGTCGCCTGGCTGTAGCTTACGCTTCACTGCAACGAAAACCTTGACCATCTTGAGCACGCCTGGTGCAAGCTCATCGCCACGCTCCAGCTTCTCACGACGATCTTCGAACTTCTCGACGATAAGTTTGACGGCTTCATCATACTGAACCTTGACGGCTTCAAGGTCGCCTTGGACCTTGTCGTCGGCAACGGCGATTTTCCACCATTCGTAACGTTCGACTTCGCTGAGATTATCCTCAGTGATGATGTCGCCCTTTTTGATGCCCTTTGGCGCTGCTGCTGCAGTCTGACCAATGAGCATGTCTTTCAAGCGGTTGTAAGTCGCACGGTTCAAAATCGAACGTTCGTCCTCGCGGTCCTTCGCAAGGCGCTCAATTTCTTCACGTTCGATGGCCATTGCACGTTCGTCTTTATCGATACCATGACGGTTAAAGACGCGGACTTGAACCACAGTACCCGCAACACCAGGCGAGAGACGCAGCGACGTGTCACGCACATCGCTTGCCTTTTCGCCAAAGATGGCGCGCAGCAGCTTTTCTTCGGGTGTCATCGGGCTTTCGCCCTTTGGCGTGATCTTGCCGACCAAAATGTCACCTGGGTGCACTTCAGCGCCGATGTAGACAATGCCGGCTTCATCAAGGCTGCGAAGCGCGTCTTCACCCACATTTGGAATATCGCGGGTGATGTCTTCTGGTCCCAGCTTCGTGTCACGGGCCATGACTTCGAATTCTTCGATATGGACCGATGTGAACACATCGTCTTTCACGATACGCTCGGAGATCAGGATCGAGTCTTCGTAGTTATATCCGTTCCAAGGCATAAACGCGACGAGGCTGTTCTTGCCCAATGCGAGTTCACCCAGTTCAGTCGAAGGACCATCAGCAATAATGTCGCCAGCTTCGATTACGTCACCGACCTTCACCAAAGGCTTCTGGTTGATGCAGGTATTCTGGTTGGAGCGCTGAAATTTCTGCAACGTGTAAATGTCTACGCCCGACTTGCCGGGTTCAACATCGCCAGTTACGCGCACAACGATACGGGTTGCATCGACTTGGTCGACGATACCTGTGCGGCGTGCGCCAATGGCAGCGCCAGAGTCACGTGCCACGGTTTCTTCCATACCAGTTCCGACAAATGGTGCTTCTGCACGCAGCAGAGGCACAGCTTGACGTTGCATGTTGGAACCCATCAATGCGCGGTTTGCGTCATCGTTTTCCAGGAACGGGATGAGCGATGCTGCAACCGAAACAAGCTGCTTTGGCGAAACGTCCATCAAAGTAATCTGGTCACGCGGTGCCATCAGGAATTCACCTGCTTCACGCGACGAAATCAAATCTTCGACAAAGCTGCCATCGGCGTTCAATTCGGCATTTGCCTGCGCGATGGTGTTCTTTTGCTCTTCCATTGCGGAGAGATAGACCACGTCGTCGGTGACTTTGTTGTCCACGACCTTGCGATATGGCGTTTCGATAAAGCCATATTTGTTCACGCGGCTGAATGATGCCAGCGAGTTGATTAGACCAATGTTCGGGCCTTCCGGCGTTTCAATCGGGCAGATACGGCCATAATGGGTCGGGTGAACGTCGCGGACTTCAAAGCCTGCACGCTCACGTGTCAGACCACCTGGTCCAAGTGCCGAAACGCGGCGCTTATGGGTGACTTCTGAAAGCGGGTTGGTCTGATCCATAAACTGCGACAATTGCGACGAACCAAAGAATTCGCGCACAGCAGCAACCGCTGGCTTTGCGTTAATCAGGTCGTTTGGCATCACGGTCGACACATCGACTGAGCTCATGCGCTCCTTCACGGCGCGCTCCATACGCAGCAAGCCTACGCGATACTGGTTTTCCAGCAATTCGCCGACCGAACGGACACGACGGTTGCCGAGGTTATCGATATCGTCGATTTCGCCCTTGCCGTCCTTCAGGTTCACCAGTTCCTTGACCACGGCGAGGATGTCTTCCGTGCGCAGCGTGGTGAGGGTGTCCTCAACGTCGAGGTTCAAACGCATGTTGAGCTTTACGCGGCCAACCGCGCTCAGGTCATAGCGGTCTGCATCAAAGAACAGACCAGCGAACAACGCTTCGGCGGTTTCGCGCGTTGGCGGTTCGCCAGGACGCATGACGCGGTAGATCGCATCAAGGCCCATGTCGCGGTTCTCGGCCTTGTCGGCCTTCAACGTGTTGCGCATCCATGCGCCCGTGATGACATGGTCAATGTCGAGCAGTTCAAGGCTGTCTATGCCTGCCTTGTCCAACGCTTCAAGGTTTTCGGCGGTGATTTCATCGCCCGCTTCCACATAAATGCGGCCAGTCTTTTCATCGATAAGGTCGAATGCGGAATAACGGCCGAAGATTTCCTCGGTCGGGATCAGCAAGTCGGTCAGGCCATCCTTGACTGCCTTGTTGGCAGCGCGCGGGGTGATCTTCGTACCGGCTGGGAATACGACTTCGCCGGTCTTGGCATCGACGATATCGAACATCGGCTTCGATGCGCGCCATTGCTCGGAATTGAATGGAATTTTCCATCCACCCTTGCCACGCGCAAATGTTACGCGGTCATAGAAGTGTCCTAGGATTTCTTCGTCGTTCAGGCCAAGCGAGTAAAGCAAGGTCGTGACCGGCAATTTGCGCTTACGGTCGATGCGGACGTTGACGATGTCCTTGGCGTCGAATTCAAAGTCGAGCCACGAACCGCGATACGGAATGACGCGCGCTGCAAACAGATATTTGCCGCTGCTGTGCGTTTTGCCGCGGTCATGGTCGAACAATACGCCCGGCGAACGGT
The DNA here is from genome assembly GCA_903821685.1 of uncultured Sphingomonadales bacterium. GTDB lineage: Bacteria > Pseudomonadota > Alphaproteobacteria > Sphingomonadales > Sphingomonadaceae > Sphingorhabdus_B > Sphingorhabdus_B communis. The sequence continues at coordinate 72,785 of CAIJLW010000024.1, forward strand.
GCATTTGGCTCACGATAACGCGCTCTGTACCGTTGATGAAGAAGGTGCCGTTATGCGTCATGAGCGGCATGTCGCCCATGTAGACGTCCTGCTCCTTGATATCGAGAACCGAACGCGCTTCGGTGTCGGGATCAACCTCAAACACGATCAGGCGCAACGTAACCTTCATCTGGGCCGCATACGTAATCCCGCGCTGGCGACATTCTTCAACGTCAAATTTGGGATCTTCCAATTCGTAATGCACGAAGTCGAGTTCCGAGGTGCCGGCGAAATCCTTAACCGGAAAGACGCTGCGCAGTGTCTTTTCAAGGCCAGATACATAGCCAATCGACGGGTCGGAGCGCAGGAACTGTTCATAGCTCTCGCGCTGAACCTCGATGAGGTTGGGCATGTCGATAACTTCGTGGATGTTACCAAAGATTTTACGGATACGCTTTTGACGCGACAATGTCGCAGGAGCGGGACGGGATGCCATAAGGTGCTTTGCCTCAGTTAGAAATGCCAAGCGCAGGAAGATTGTCCACCAGACAAGAAAAGGCCGCATAGCAATGCCCGAAGATTCGGGCCCTGCCGTGCAGCCGTTTCGCGTATGTGAAACCCATATCCATCAATGCGTTAGCCCCATTGCGCGACGACAAGGCTGTTCCCGATGGGTGGGATGTTGAGGATGCGTATAGAGGGTGGGAGAGCGGGGGTCAATCCCGACCCAAGCGGCCTATCGCATAAATCTGCGACAAGCGGTCTCACCTAAATTTATGTCGCGCGACGGGTAACCGGCTTTCTTCTTACCAAACACGCTAAAGGTCATGCCACTTCACATAACCCCCTACCGCCTTTCCGCCATGCTTGAAGGGGCGGGGCGGCCCTGCTAGGGGCGCGGTATGACTGAACTTGCTCTCATCCGTAATTTTTCCATTATCGCGCACATTGACCATGGGAAGTCCACGCTGGCCGACCGGTTGATCCAACAAACCGGCGGGCTCACCGCGCGGGAGATGACGAGCCAAGTCCTTGATAATATGGACATTGAGAAAGAGCGCGGCATTACGATCAAGGCGCAGACGGTGCGGCTGGATTACACCGCGAACGATGGCCTCACTTATCAGCTGAACCTGATGGACACGCCCGGCCATGTTGACTTTGCCTATGAAGTCAGCCGCAGCCTTGCCGCATGCGAAGGCGCGCTGCTTGTCGTCGACGCGGCGCAGGGTGTTGAGGCGCAAACGCTCGCAAACGTCTACCAATCGATTGAGCATGACCATGAAATCGTGCCCGTCATCAACAAGATCGATTTGCCCGCCGCCGAAGTCGACAAGGTCAAGGCCGAGATTGAGGAAATCATCGGTCTGCCCGCCGACGACGCCGTCCTGACCAGCGCCAAATCGGGCATCGGCATTGCCGAAGTGCTTGAGGCGGTCGTCACCCGCATCCCCCCGCCAAAGGGCGACCGCAACGCGCCGTTGAAGGCGATGCTCGTCGATTCATGGTATGACCCGTATCTGGGCGTCGTCATACTGATTCGCGTGATCGACGGCTCGATCAAAAAGGGCCAGGAAATCCAGTTCATGGCCGCCGGCACAAAGCATTTGGTCGACCGCGTCGGATGTATGCGGCCAAAGCTCGAGATCCTCGGCGAGATTGCCGCGGGCGAGGTGGGCATCATCACCGCGCAGATTAAGGAAGTTGCGCAGACCCGCGTCGGCGACACGATCACCGATGCCAAGCGCCCCGCCGCCGAACCGCTGCCCGGATTTAAGGAAGTGCAGCCCGTCGTGTTCTGCGGCCTGTTCCCGACCGACGCCGCCGACTTTGAAAAGCTGCGCGAAAGCATCAGCAAACTGCGCCTTAACGACGCATCGTTCAGCTTCGAAACCGAAAGCAGCGCCGCCTTGGGCTTTGGCTTTCGCTGTGGCTTCCTTGGGCTGCTCCACTTGGAGATCATTCAGGAGCGGCTAACGCGCGAGTTCGACCTTGACCTTATCACCACGGCGCCGTCGGTGGTCTATAAGCTGGAGCTCAGCCGCAGCAAGACCGAGGATGCGCGCAGTATGGAGCTGCACAACCCCGCCGACATGCCCGACGTCAACCGCATCGACGAAATTCAGGAACCATGGATCGAAGCGACGATTTATTGCCCCGATGAATATCTCGGCTCCATCCTGAAACTATGTCAGGACCGGCGCGGCATTCAAAAGCAGCTGACTTATGTCGGTGGCCGGGCGCAGATTGTCTATGAATTGCCGTTGAACGAGGTTGTGTTCGACTTTTACGACCGCCTCAAGAGCATTAGCCGTGGCTATGCCTCGTTCGATTACCACCAGATCGGCCACCGCGAAGGCGACCTTGTGAAGATGAGCATCATGGTCAATGGCGACGCGGTCGATGCGCTCAGCATGATCGTCCACCGCGGCACTGCAGAATCCCGCGGCCGCGGCATGTGCGAACGCCTAAAAGACCTGATCCCGCGCCATCTGTTCAAAATCCCCATTCAGGCTGCGATCGGCGGCAAAGTCATCGCCCGCGAAACCATCGCCGCAATGCGCAAGGACGTGACCGCCAAATGCTATGGCGGCGACATCAGCCGCAAGAAAAAGCTGCTGGAAAAGCAGAAAAAGGGCAAGGCGCGGATGCGCGAATATGGGAATGTATCGATCCCGCAGGAAGCGTTTATTGCGGCGTTGCGGATGGGCGAGGAGTAAGTATTTGGCTGTCGCGCGGTCGGGTTTTTTGCTTTTGCTCTTAACCAGCGCAGCTGGTTGTGCACCAGCGATGGAGAATGCGGCGATAGCGCCATTGGCGGCGAAACCAATCATGGTGTGGAAGGACCTGTTGTCGCGGGCAAAACCTACGCCAGATGCAACGATCCGCTACGGCGAGGATTCATTGCAAGTGGTCGATGTGTGGCAGCCTTCGCCGACGAAATTCGGACGTGGGCCGCATCCGGCAGTTGTGATGATCCATGGCGGATGCTGGCAGACCGCGATTGCAGAGCGCGATATCATGAACTGGATTGCCGATGACCTGCGCGCGCATGGCGTGGGCGTGTGGAATATCGAATATCGCGGCGTGGACCGCGGCGGTGGCTATCCGGCGACCTATAACGATGTTGCCGCGGCGGCGGATTTGTTTCTAACCAAGCGCGGGGAGTTTGGCTTTCGCACCGATACGCCGGTTGTAACGATCGGGCATTCGGCTGGCGGGCATTTGTCGCTTTGGCTGGCGCGGCGTTCGGCTTTGGCCAAGGGCGATGCGTTGCGTGGGCGCGCGCCGTTGCTGGTGGACGTTGCAATCTCCCAAGGTGGCTTACCTAATTTGCGCGCGCAAACGATGCTGCCGGACCATCCATGTGGCGCAGATGCCGCGACCAAGATGGCGGGTGATGCCTTTGACCGCGTTTCGCCGCCGGAGATGCCCAAGACGCGCGGGCGGGAGATCCAGTTTAACAACATCGCGATCGCATCGCGCCGCCCGTCTTTGGCAGGGCTTATGGCGCAAAGATGGTGACGACGCCGGGCGAGGGGCATGTCGAGCTGATTGCACCTGACAGTGTGAGTTGGGGCAAGCAGCGCGCGGAGATACTGAGGGTGTTTAAGTTATGACTTTGGAGCAGGCAGAGGCACTGGATGCGGCGGATCCTCTGGCTTCATATCGTGCACAGTTTATGTGCCCGGCAGGGGTAATTTACCTCGACGGCAATTCGCTCGGGCAATTGCCTTTAGCAACGGTGCAGGCAGGCGCAGAGGCCGTCACCCAAGCATGGGGTGAGCGGTTGATCCGTGGCTGGAACGAGGGTTGGATTGATGCGCCACAGCGCGTGGGCGCGATGATCGCGTCGTTGATTGGCGCGGCCCCGGATGAAGTGATCTCTGCGGATTCCACGTCAGTGAATTTGTACAAGCTGATCGTTGCTGCGCTCCGGCTGGACCCGAAACGCAATGTCGTCGTTAGTGAGGCTGGCAATTTCCCGACGGACCTACACATTGCCGAAGGTGCAGTTGCTGCGGTTGCGGGAGCAGAATTGCGCGTGGTGGAACGCGGCGCGCTGGCAGAAGCGTTGGGCGATGACACGGCGTTGCTGATGCTGACGCATGTGCATTACAAGACAGCCGAACGTTTCGACATGGCCGCGTGGACGAAGGCAGCGCATGACGCTGGCGCTTTGGTGTGTTGGGATTTGAGCCATAGTGCAGGCGCGGTCGCTGTTGGGTTGAATGCAGCCGGCGCGGATCTCGCGGTGGGCTGCGGCTATAAATATCTCAACGGCGGCCCCGGTGCGCCTGCGTTTCTCTATGTTGCGAAGCGCTGGCAAGAGAGGTTGTACAATCCGTTATCGGGCTGGATGGGCCATGCCGCGCCATTCGAATTCGCCGATGGTTATGAAGCGGCACCGGGGATGAAACGGTGGTTGACCGGCACGCCATGCGTGCTGAGCCTTGTGGCGTTGGAAAGCGGACTGAAGCTATGGGCTGACATCGATATCAGGCAGGTCGAGGCGAAATCGGAAGCCTTGTGGAATATTTTTCACGCGGCGGGCACGGCGGCAGGGCTGGAGTGCGTGACACCCTCGGACCCACAGCAACGCGGCAGCCACATCTCCTTCCGCCATCCGAACGCGTACGAAATTGTGCAAGCACTTATCGCGCGCGGCGTCATCGGCGATTTCCGCGATCCCGACATCATGCGCTTTGGCCTGACGCCGCTGATGCTCCGCCATGCTGACATTTGGCGTGCAGGCGAGATGCTGCGCGAGATAGTCGCCAGCGGCAGTTTTCGCGCGCCGGAATTTGCTGTGCGGTATGCGGTGACATAGGCGTTTCGCTCTGCTAGGCGGCGCGCATGCTTAACCTGAACGGTATCACCGTGCGCCTTGGCGGACGCACTATCCTTGACCGCGCCACGGCGGCTTTGCCTCCTTATAGCCGCATCGGCCTAATCGGGCGCAATGGCGCGGGCAAATCGACGCTGATGAAGGTTATGATTGGCTCGCTGGAGGCCGATGACGGCAGCCTTGAGATGCCCAAGGGCACGCGGATCGGCTATATCGCGCAAGAGGCGCCTGCGGGCGATTCTACGCCGTTTGACACGGTGTTGGCGGCGGATACCGAGCGTGCGGCGTTGATGATCGAAAGCGAGCAAGAGGGGCTTGACCACGACCGCATGGCCGAGGTGCATGAACGCCTGATCGCGATTGATGCTTACACCGCGCCCGCGCGCGCGTCGCGTATCCTTGTTGGCCTTGGCTTTGACGAAGATATGCAGGGTCGGCCGCTCGATAGCTTCTCGGGTGGTTGGAAAATGCGGGTGGCGTTGGCGTCGTTATTGTTTTCGCAGCCGGATTTGCTGTTGCTAGATGAACCGTCGAACCACTTGGATTTGGAAGCGACATTGTGGCTCGAGAATTTCCTCAAGGGCTATCCCGCGATGATGGTGGTGATCAGCCATGAACGCGACCTGTTAAACAATGTCGTTGACCATATCCTGCATCTGGAGGGCGGGCAGGTGACTTTGTATTCCGGCGGCTATGACTCGTTTGAGCGCCAACGTGCCGAGCGTGCAGCGCAGCTGGCGGCGGCCAAGGCAAGCCAGGATGCGCAACGCGCGAAGCTGCAGGATTATGTCGCGCGCAACTCGGCGCGTGCCTCCACCGCCAAGCAGGCGCAGTCCAGAGCCAAGGCGCTGGCACGGATGCAGCCGATCGCCGCAATGGCCGAAGATCCGACATTGAGCTTTGACTTTCCAAGCCCGGATGAATTGAAACCGCCATTGGTCACGCTGGATTTGGCGAGTGTCGGTTATACCGAAGGCAACCCGATTTTAGAGCGGTTGAACTTGCGGATTGACCCCGATGACCGGATCGCTCTGCTTGGGCGCAACGGGAACGGCAAGACGACGCTGGCGCGATTGCTCGCCGCGCAACTGACGCCGATGGAAGGGCAGATGAGTTCCTCCGGCAAAATGCGCGTCGGCTACTTCACCCAATATCAGGTCGAGGAGCTTGACGGCGACGATACGCCGCTTGAGCATATGACCCATCAGATGAAGGGTGCGAACCCCGGCGCGGTGCGCGCGCAACTGGGGCGCTTTGGCTTTCCGGGCGCAAAGGCGACGACGAAGGTCGGCAAATTGTCGGGCGGCGAACGTGCGCGGCTCGCACTGGCGCTGATTACCCGCGATGCGCCGCATATGCTCATCCTCGATGAACCAACGAACCACTTGGATGTCGATGCGCGTGAGGCATTGGTGCAGGCGCTGAATGAATATGAAGGCACTGTCGTGCTGGTCAGCCATGACCGCCATATGCTTGAGCTGACGGCAGACCGGCTGGTCCTTGTCGACGGCGGGACTGCGACCGAATTTTCCGGCACGATTGAGGATTATACCGACTTCATTCTGGGCAAGGGGCCAGCGAAGGAGAAGGTATCAAAGGCTGACCGCAAGGACGACAAGAAAACAGCGGCTGCCGCGCGTGAGGCGCAAGCCAAGCTTAAGCGGGATGTGAGTGATGCCGAGGCTGACTTGGCCAAGCTTGAGGTTGTGTTGAGCGCGATTGACCGAGCGATGTTCGACCCTGCGTCGGCAGCAAACGAGTATAAGAACCTGACGATGGGTGAACTGTCGCAACGGCGTGGCAAAATAATCGCCGCGCAGGAAGCTGCCGAGGCGCGCTGGGTTGCGGCGGGTGAGGCGTTGGAGAAGGTCTCTTAGGGCGCAAGCTTCCAATTTTACTGTTCTCAATGGCGTAATTTTCAGCCAAAGTAGGTCTGCGCAAATTGGCGCCGGCCTCGCATAGCTATATTGCTAATTTATCTCCGAAACGGATGCAAATATCGCCGGTTCTAGTGCAGTATGACGCGATTTAGCCCGTCTGCACCTTTACGATCCAGCTATTACAGTTTTGCTTGCGTGTGCGTGGTTCAGAAGATCGTTTTGCAGGCGCATCATTCCAAGCGGATGTGAAAGCAGCATATTTCGGTTCATTCGGCTCCTAATATCGCGGCTTTTGCCGCCGCGAAGCGCGCTTCGCCGATCCCCTGAATGCGGACGTAATGCACATCATTTCTGACGAGTTCCAATGTGCACCGGTCAAAAAATTGCCGTCGCTCAGCAGGTTGCGCATAGACGCGAAGGCCATCATTTACGAAGGGGAGGTCAATATCCAGCAAAAGATAAAGGTCGGAAAAGCCTTTAAAGCTGTCGAAATAGCCGTCGCGCAGATAGCCCGGCGTTGCGCCGAACATCATGTCCGCCCAGACGGCGGTGATGAGTGGGTCTGTGTCAAACAGCACAAAGCCAGCGCCCAGTTCGCTTGCGCGCGCAGCGGCGGCGCGGTTCATGGCGTCTTGCGTCTGCGCGATGTGGATCAGTTCTTGTCTGCCAATGTTGGTGCCATGCGCCTCACAATATGCCCGGCCATATTCGGGTACGACTTCGCATCCGAGTTCCGCCGCGAGCCGCGTGCCCAACGTCGATTTTCCGGTACTTTCGGGGCCGTGAAGGCAGATACGCTTCATTTTTGCTCCGCCTTGCGCCATGCGATCAGTCCGGCAACAGATAGGACAAGGAATAGCCCATAAAGGCCTGCAGTCAGATACAATTCCTTCATTGCATATAGGGGAATGGAAATCAGGTTGACGATGATCCAGAAATGCCAGTTTTCTACAAAGCGCCGTGCCATCAATATCTGTCCGGCAATGGAGAGCATCGCGACCGACGCGTCCCAATATGGATAGGCGGCATCGGTTTCAGAATGCATTACGGCGCCCCATGCCCAAATCGCGGCAATAGCGCCCAATATCCACAAACCATAGCCCATAGCAGAAATGCGCCGTACAATGATGTCTCCGCTGTCTGCCTTGTTCCGCGTCCAGCTCCACCAACCGTACAGATTCACAGCCGCAAAAAATATTTGTAGCCCTGCATCGCTGTACAGCTTGGCATCACGGAAGATAACGAAATAGAGCAACACCATGATTATCGCGACGGGAAAATTCCACACCGATCGCTTAATAATTAATAAGATATTGGCAATACCAAGCAGAACGGCAAGGATTTCAAGTAAGCTCATGCTCGGTGATTTAGCGGCCCAGTCGCGGGACGCAAGTGCCGTGCATCAATGCGGTTAAGTGAAGCTAAATTCGGCAATTCCAACGCCACTGACATCGGCGACCCTTGCCAGGTCCTAAACTAAGCAGACATAGCAAGTGGCTCGCGCGCGGGGGTCATTGCGTGCACATCGGCCTGCAACGTATATCCAAAGCCGTATAACGCGCTGAGGCTAATGCCACATGCCGGGTCGAGTTTCAGGTTCTTGCGGAGCCGCGCGACATGTGTGTCGATAGTCCGCGACTGATAATCCACCACCTTGCCCCACAAAGTCGCCGCGAGATATTGGCGCGACAATAACCGATTGGGGTTGGTGAAGAACATCAAAGCCATGTCGAATTCGCGCTTTGGCAAAATCATGGCTTCGTCGTTAAAATACACCGTCGATGTAGATGGGCGCAACAAATATGGTCCAAGCACAACCGATTCCGGACGGGTACGCACATTGCCATTATAGCGGCGCAAAACCGATTTAATTCGCAAGCGGAGAATTTCGGGGTCAACCGGCTTCGACACGAAATCATCCGCGCCGGCTTCAAACCCGCGAATGACGTCTCCGCGATCATTGCGTGCCGTCAGCATTATTGATGGCATGTCAGGATGAAATTTCCGCGCGTATTCAAGGATCTCAATCCCCGTCAAGTTGGCTAGTGACCAGTCGACGATTAAAAGATCGCATTCTTTTTGACGAATATCGGTCAAAAACTTTTGCGCAGAGCTATAGCTGGTTACGCCATATCCCAATCCACTTAAAAATTCTTCGAGTTCAGCCGCAAATAACGGGTCGTTTTCAACGACGGCAATGTGATAATTGTTCACCGCACGGCCCTTTTGAGTTTGATATCATATTAAAACAGTAATTTATTGATTGATTACGCTGCTCCCGCACAAATACATCGCCAATCTCCCCCGAAACGGATGAAAACAACGTTAATTATCATGTAAACTAAAGTAAATTTTTTCCATTTGCGTCCCCGCGGTCCAGTCGTGGGATGCGGGAGAGCGCATCAGTGCGGTTGTGTAAGGCTGAACTCGCCAAACACGGGGCCTTGGCCATGTGTAGCTCCGGCTTCCTGAAACATCATGGCGTCATCGATGGAAAGGCATCCGTCCACAAGGATGCGCGAAATACCCATTGAGGCCACCAGATTAACGAGTTTTTGGGCCGGGGATACGGGAATGACGTGCGCGCGTACCATGCCAATTAGGCGTGGGTCAAAACGGACTACGTCAACATTATGTACCAATGGCCAAAGCGCCGGGACGGCAGCGTAGCCAAATCCGTCAATCCCTATGCTACAGCCTGCTCGGCGCCAGTTTTGCATTGCGCTGCTCACAGCATTGTTGGCCGCGTCATTGTCTGTCGCTGCCAACAAAACACTTATATGCGTGCCTTTGGATAGTAGCGAACGCAACGCCCATGCCATTTGGTTCGACAGGTCCAAAGCCACGAAAATGTCAGTCGGGACCGATAAAAAGATTTCTGACAAGGACAGCAAACCCGCTGTTTCCAATATATGCTGTAGGTCAACCTCCGACAAAATATTCCGGTTGGGTAGAAAGCTATATTGGTCGCAGGCCATATATTCATAGGCCATGACCTGACTATTGTGCAGATCGACGACAGGCCGTGATGCAATGATCGAAGTCGCCGGTGATGATGGAACGTCATCGAAAACATCGAGCAAGGACAATTGCTCTGGAATAGTTGGCATAAGGGACTGTCTTAATAAGGAAAGCCCGTTAACATAGTGTGAACTCAGCAGGCATGGCAAGCGGCTCGAGCAGGGGTTTTATGGCGTGTACATCGGCCTGCAACATATATCTAAAGCCCTATGATGCGTTAAGGCTTATGCAATGCCGGGTCGAGTTTCAGGTTCTTGCGGCGCCGCGCGACATGTGTGTTGCCAGTTGGGGGGAGGCTGACACCGTCAATGCAGTTTTGTATTCCTGAATACTGACTTTATTGCTTTTTTAGAGATGTGGCATGTCGCCGCATGATTGAAGTTGTTTATGTCTTCGGGTGAATTTCGTTGTGGTGGTCGATGATCGCGCGGGCAACATTTTGCATCAGGCCGTTCGTTACCTGCATATTGGAACGTGTCTGCGCGATCATGACAGCTACCGGATAAAGGCAACCATCTGGTGCCTTCATTACGCCTACATCGTTAATCGCGGTCGACGTCGAACCAAGGACTTGTCCGGTCCCCGTTTTATGCGCGAGGCTCCAGTGCGGGGCGAGCCCTGAGCGCAGTCGGGATTTGCCGGTGTATGTGCCTTCCATCAGCTTTAGCAATTTTGCACCGGGGTCATTGGGGCCACGTTCACTGAACCGCTTTAGTACCAGAACAATGGTCCCGGGCGCGGCGCCATCAAGGGGCGCTTCCAGATAGGCTGCCAATGCTGCCTCACGCTTTTCCATCGGAATACGCGACCGCTGCGCCTTGAATGCATTGCCTTGTCGATATTGTGGTTTCCACTCAACGCCAGCGATTGCGCTTTGCAGCAGGACTTCGCCCGGACCGAAGCGAATGGACGTTACCTTGCGCCGGTCAAGCATCTTGTTGATCGATTTTGGACCACCAGCTAAGTGCAACAACACGCTGTTCGCCAGATTGTCACTGGCATTAATGGCGTGCGCGAGCAATTCGCGTATAGGCATTTCGAATGAGTCCCGACCGTCGAGATAACGTTTTAAAGGCTGGCTGAAGACAACTACGTCGTCGCCGCTGACCCGGATGCGCTTATCCAGCGACAATTTGCCCGCAGCCTCCTGTTCCAAGATCGTCAGCGCAACCCACATTTTGGAAACGCTTTGCTGCGGAAAGCGTTCGGTCTGTCGCTTGCCGATAATCTCGTTGGAAAGTGGGGGATATATGGCAATACCAACGCGGCCCGGAAACTTCTTCCAGAGCGCATCAATTTCAGACTGAAGCTTGGCATCCGCTGCAGCAATGGCATTGGTCGTTTTATTGGGTGAAGCCTCACCGGCTAAAGCTGTTGCCGTAAATGCCGATACGCCCAGGGCGATGGCGATAGCCTTTATATAGCCGCGCATGATATTTAACTTTTTGTTGGAGCCGGGGCAGCGGTTGGTATGCCAGCCTTCATGGGAGATTTTACCGTGGCTGGCGTGGAGCCGAAATCGAACCAACGCGAGTCACTGGCTGCAGTCACAAGCAGGATGGAGAGTATCGCGATCTGGATCAGAACAATGATAGCTATCCAAGCCTTTGCATGGCGAAGAATTTGGGCAACAACAATGCTGTTCGCCTCAAATTCATGGTGAATAAGGTCTGTCGTCATGCGGATTTCTGATACGGAAAGACTGTGGCTCTGGCGCAATTCGACCAACTCTTTCTCTAGCGCGCGCACCGTTTTTACGATTTCAGCATGTCGCTGCTGCGTGCCATCCTGAATGCTATCGAGATGCTCACGGATCATCTGTTCCGCACTTGCAGGCTTAACGCCAGCGGCTTTCAGTAGCCGCCCAAGGCCCTCAAGCTGCTTTACCTTAGCTGTCATTTTTAATGGCCGTTGACCTTGTTTTGAAACGTGAATGCGCCATTGGACCGGTCGAAGGATGGCGTAAACTTGTTCCTGAAGGTTGGGCATTAAGATACGTCGCGGCTTGTCTCTAGTTCAGATATACTTGTTTGCAATTGTTCACATTGCGAGGAGTATTTGACCAAATGGTCGGGCCGTGTAATTCTGCGCAGGAGGGCAAAGGAGAGGACCATGGCGAGCAAGGCGGAAACCGGCGGAAACGCGAAAACGGGCAAAAAGAAATCGCAAAAGAAAGGCGCGCCTTTTTCGGGGATTGCAGGGGCATTTGATGCTGCTAATGATGCCACCATGGCGCTCGGCCCGCTCGCCGGTTTGGCGCGAGAGGATTTCATTGGCGCAATTGGCCTAATGCTCCGCCAAACCGCGACCAACCCTGATAAGGCTTGGAAGGCGACAACCAACTTCTCCGAAGATGTTATTAAGATCATGACCGGAAAGTCCGACCTTGCGCCTGACCCCAAAGACAAGCGTTTCATGGACCCGGCATGGACCTTCAATCCGTTTTTCAAGGCAGGCGCGCAATATTATCTAGCGGTGCAAAAGGGCGTCAAAAGCTATATTGAAGATCTCGACCTTGATGCGCTGGAGCGCGACCGCGCAAACTTCATTTCGCAGATCATCATCGACGCGATGTCGCCAACGAACAGCTTGATCGGTAACCCGACCGCACAGAAACGGCTTGTAGACTCTGGCGGCCTTAGCCTCGTGAAGGGCCTGAAAAACGCATATAATGACATGGTCCACAACGATATGATGGTGAGCCAGGTCAACAAAAAGCCGTTCAAGCTTGGCGAGAATGTCGCGACCGCAAAGGGTGCGGTTGTGTATCGCGATGAACGTTTTGAACTCATCCAATATGCGCCCACTACCGACAAGGTGTTCGCAACGCCACAACTCACCATTCCGCCGCAAATCAACAAAATGTATATCAATGATCTGTCGCCGGAAAAATCGATCATCAAATGGCAGACCGACCACGGAATTCAGCCATTCATGATTTCATGGCGTAACCCCACCCACGACATGGGCGTTTGGGGCATGGCCGAATATATCGAGAGTTGCATCAAGGCACTTGATGTCGTGTGTGAGATTACTGGCAGCAACAAAGTCAATATTTCCGGCGGCTGTTCCGGCGGGCAGACGATGTCGGTGCTGCTCTCCAAACTCGCATCGATGGGGGACACGCGCGCTAATGCCATCACCATGATGGTATGTGTTCTCGAACCCAGGCCCGGCGACACTGAGGCGGCGAGCCTTGTGTCGCACAATGGCATTGCGCTGGCACGGCAACGCGCCGCGAAAAAGGGCGTGATTGAAGGCAGCAGCCTTGCGCGCGGTTTTGCATGGTTGCGCCCCAACGACCTGATCTGGAACTATGTCATCAACAACTATCTGCTCGGCGATGATCCGCCTGCGTTTGATATCCTGTTCTGGAATGCCGATGCGACCAACCTGTCATCGGCGTTGATGGGCGACTTTTTGGAGCTGTTTGAGGCCAATGCTTATGCTGCGCCGGGTACGCTCGACATTGCAGGACATACGCTTGATTTGACCAAGGTGACGGGCGATTTGTTCGTTTTGGGCGGGACAACCGACCACATTACGCCATGGCGCGCATGTTACCGTTCGACGCAATTGTTCGGCAGCAAAAACGTCGAATTCATCCTGAGCCAGGCTGGCCATATGCAAGCGATCCTCAACCCGCCCGGCAACCCCAAGGCGAAATACTGGAAGCATTCAAACGGCAAGACCCCAGCCGACGTCACTGAATGGATGAAAGGCACCGAAGAAGTCGCCGGAAGCTGGTGGCCATATTGGATGGAGTGGCTCCACGCCCGCTCCGGCGCAGAGGTTGCTCCACCTGCAACCCAGGGGAGTAAAAAGCACCCAGCTATGGAACCCGCACCTGGACTGTACGTTTTGGAGTGACGCGTTTGATCAGGTGTTGTGGCATCGCTTATTCTTCCTTGCGTGCAGGGGACCAGCCGCTAAACTGTATGCAACGCCCGCGATAGGCACGGCAAAGGAACATATATGAGCAAAAACCGCGCGCCGACATTCAGCATGGAAACCGTTGATGGCCGAGTATTGCGGGTCGCGGTTTGGCGTGCCAGTGCGCCAACCCATAATCTGCCGATCTTGTTCTTTAACGGCATTGGCGCGAATATTGAGGCGATGGCGCCGATGGCCGAACTGTTGGATGACCGCGACTTTATTACTTTTGATATGCCCGGTATCGGCGGATCTCCAGATCCGGTTGTGCCGTATAATGCGATCCTCATGTCACGGATTGCGGCATTGCTGCTTGATCGGTTTGAGATGTCCGTTGTCGACGTGATGGGCGTCAGTTGGGGCGGGGCGATGGCACAGCAATTTGCGTTGCAGAATCCAGCGCGTATCAACAAACTCATCCTGTGCGCAACCAGCGCAGGCATGTTGATGGTGCCTGGTAATCCTGCCGCTTTGGTCAAAATGGCCGACCCGCGGCGTTACACAGACCCCGACTTCATGGCGAAGCATTTCAAGACGCTTTACGGCGGCATGGTGGGTAATAAGTCGGAGCATATTAGCCGGATCACGCCGCCATCGAAGACCGGATATTTCTACCAGTTGATGGCGATGATGGGATGGACCAGCGCGCCATTCCTGCCTTTTTTGAAAACTGAAACATTGGTCATGATGGGCGATGATGATCAGATTGTACCGCTGGCGAATGGTAAGTTTTTAAATTTCCTGATCCCCAACAGCGAATTGTTCGTGGTGAAAAATGGTGGGCATTTGTTCCTGCTGAGCCATGTCGAAGAAAGCATCACAGCTATTCGGGCATTTCTTGATCGCGATGCGGGCAAGGCACGCAAAGCAGCCTGATCTCCGGCTGTGTTCCGGATTCTACAAACGACATGATAATGTCGCGATAGCGCGTTTTCCCTTAATTTTGAATTGTCACGATAACTTCGCAATTCACCCGCTAGAACAATATCTTATTCAAAACGGGGGCAGGCACAGTATGTTTAGAACTGTTGGTGTTATCGCTGGCGTGGACGCCGAAGCGGCTGCCCTGTTCCCCGGTCAAAGCGCAAATGTTGAGGCGCTGCACGGCTTTATGGTGCGGCAGGTGCAATTTGCGGACCGTAACATTGCCATTACGTGCAGCGGCATTGGCAAGGTAAACGCGGCAATGGCCGCAATGATGCTGGTTGAACATTATCATGCCGACCTTTTGATTGTTGTTGGCACGGCGGGTAAATTGAATGGCCGCGACGGGGCTTGCTTTCAGATCGTGGAGGCCGTGCAGGGCGATTATGGCGCATCACGCGCCGACGGCTTTGTGCATTATAGGGCAGGGGCATGGCCAATTGGAGAGGCGCATGCCGAACCTTTCTGCGCCGCTGTCATGCCGGAGACGGGCCTACCCAAGGTGCGTGTCATTACCAGTGATTGCTTTGTGGAAAGCGCTGACCATGGCGAACGGCTGCATAAGGCGTTGAGCGGTGATATTGTCGACATGGAAACCGCCGCCGTGGCACAGGCAGCTGCGCGCATGGACATTCCGTGGGCCGCGATAAAGGCCGTCAGCGATGATGCCAATGGCAATAGCGCGGGCGATTTTCAGGCCAATTTAAAATATGCTGCACGATTGGCGGCAGAGGCAACACAGCGCATGATTGCCGATTTACCGTAGCGCTAAATTAGCAATCCCACGGCATGGATGATGATACCTGCCATGCCGCCTACCAACGTGCCGTTGATGCGGATGAACTGAAGGTCGCTGCCAACCGCATTTTCCACGCGATCCGTAATGGTGGATGCATCCCAGCGGGCAATAGTTTCGGACACCAGCTTGACGATGTTGTCGCCATAATTCTCGGTTGTGCCAACAATGGCGCGGCGGGCAAAGCGGTTGATTTGATGCTTGAGCCGTGCGTCTTCTTGCAAGGTTCCGCCAAGCTTAATCAGCGCATCGCCAAAACTTCCCGCCAGCGCCGCATCGGGGTTGCGGGCCGCCTTTAACAGGCCATCGCGGCCTTGATCCCACAGGCTGTTGATCCATTTGCTCATCGCAGGGTTTTCGAGCAATTGTCCCTTCCAGTGCGCGACCTTGGCTTGCAATTCCTTGTCATGACGCAGGTCGTGGGCAAGCTTTGCAAGCCCTTCTTCGCCCTTTTCCCGCAACGGATGATCCGGGTCTTCGACCATTTCATGCAGCAGCTTATTCAAGCCATTGACGATGGCGTTAGCCAGTTTTTCGTCAAGGCCAGTCCAGCGCATGATCGTGTTGGCCCGTTCCTCAACCATTTCGCGGATGAGATGTTCATTGGCCTCCAACGTTGCCGACGCCCATTTGATGATACTGTCGAGCACAGGGATATGCCGCCGTTCGCGGATCATCGCGCTCAATAGCTGCCCAAGCAAAGGCGCGATATCGAGCTTATCAAGTTGTTTGCGGATCGCGCCCTTTGCAACGCCGCCGAGGCGTTCATCATCCAAAGCCGCGATGATATCACCCATCAGCCGCGATGCCCCCATGCGCATGCGACCTTCGCCGCCTGAGGGGGCACTGAGGAATTTGCCCATTGCGCCTGCCACATCCATGCGCTGCACGCGGCGGGCAACGACCTTGGTTGTTAGGAAATTGGTGCGCAGGAAACTGGCCAATGTGCGGCCAAGCCGTTCCTTGTTATTCGGAATGATCGCGGTGTGCGGAATGGGTATGCCTAAAGGGTGCCTGAAGAGCGCTGTGACGGCAAACCAGTCGGCTAGGCCACCAACCATCCCAGCCTCGGCAAAGGCCCTTAAAAAGCCCCAATAGCCGTCGTAACGGGTTTCCATATATTTGCCGAAAACAAACAATGCCGCCATGCACAACAGCAATGCCGTTGCGATAATGCGCATTTGGCGCAGTTCGGCGTCGCGTTCGGCGTAACGGACTTTTTCCGACAGGCCCAGTTGATTGGCAGATTTCACATCATTGCCTTAGCCAAGGCGCGCCATGCTGCCAAGCACAGCGTCACTCTGCCGGCTGAAGTCCGCCCAAGTCGCCTTTGCCGGGGGCATTGCCGGTCGGCTTAGCGGGCTCCGCAACTATCTCTTTATCCTTTGTGGGATCATAGGTTAGCAACCGCGAACGCAACCATGGGCCAACGCGCTTTTCAAATCCGTCGGCCAGGCTGAACCCGGCAGGGACGATAAGCAAGGTTAGCAACGTCGAGACGATAAGGCCGCCAATGACGACTGTGCCCATGGGCGAGCGCCATTGGCCATCACCGCCTAACGAAAGCGCCGTGGGGACCATGCCAGCTGTCATGGCAACGGTTGTCATAACGATTGGCTGGGCACGCTTATGACCAGCTTCCATAATCGCCTGAAACTTTGGTACGCCGCGCGCCATTTCCTCAATCGCAAAGTCGATTAACAGGATCGAGTTTTTCGCCACGATACCAAAGAGCATTAAGATGCCGATGAAGACAGGCATTGAAATCGGCTGACCAACCAGTGCAAGCGCAACCAAGCCGCCCAACGGCGCGAGCAAGAGTGACCCCATATTGACCAGAGGGGACATGAAGCGATGGTAAAGAAGAACCAGCACTGCAAACACCAGTAAGGTTCCTGAAATCAGCGCAACCAAAAAGTCCTGTTGCATTTCCTGCTCCCATTCTTGACTGCCAAAGGGTGCACGCGAGACGCCCGTTGGTAGGTTTTTCATTATGGGAAGGTCATTGATTTTCTTGTCCGCGTCAGAGGACACGATGCCAGGAGCAAAGTCTGCACCAACAAAGGTGCGGAAATTCTGATTACGGCGCTGAACCGATGTTGGACCTGCGCCAAAGCTGATGTCAGCCACGCGGGACAATGGAACAGATCCGCCAGTCGCCAATGGCACAGGTAAGTTTCGAATGACATCAAGGCTTTGACGTGACTCTCTCGCCAACATCACGCGGATCGGGATCTGACGATCAGACAGCGAGAACTTCGCGCTATTCTGGTCAATATCGCCCAGCGTTGCGATGCGTATCGTTTGGCTCAGCGCTACGGTTGATACGCCAAGCTGTGACGCGATGTCATTGCGCGGCGTTATGATCAACTCTGGACGCTGCAAATCTGCGGAGATGCGGGGTGCACGCAGTTCGGGCAAACCCTTCATTTGTTCGACCAGCGTTGCCGCTGTCTTGTCGAGCATCTTTGGATCTGATCCTGATAGCATAACCGAAACATCACGGCCTGAACCACCGCCGCCACCGCCGCCAGGGCCGTTAACCTGAAACGTGACCCGGGCATCCGCGATTTGCGTAAGCAAAGGCGTCAGGTCCTCTTCAAATTGCTGACTGGTCCGGGCCCGGTCATCATTCAATGTAATAAAAATGCTGGCGCCGCCTTCGCGAACGCTTTGCAATGCTGTTTTTACCTCAGGCTGTTTTTCGATGATCGCAGCGGCTTCGCTAGCAATTTCCCGCGTGCGTTCCAGCGTGGTTCCGGGAACCATTTCAATGCGTACGCGGCTGAAATCGGTATCCCCATCGGGGAAGAACTGCTTTGGTAGGATGACAAGCAACGCAACCGTGAGCGCCAAAGCCATCGCACCTATACCCATCATCCAACGTCGGTGACCAAGTGACCAGCGCAGGATTTTCATATATCGATCGATCCAGCTAGCTTCGCCATGTTCAGCCAATCCAGTGGATTTAAGGAAATAGGCGGCAATCATCGGTGTGATCATTCGGGCCACAGCAAGGCTCATCAGAACCGAGGCAACAACAGTCAGGCCGAAATTCTTAAAAAACTGCCCCGCTACGCCGGGCATTAGGCCAACTGGTAAAAACACTGCGACGATCGAAAATGTGGTCGCAACCACGGCAAGCCCGATTTCATCAGCGGCATCTATAGATGCCTGATAGGCGGATTTGCCCATCCGCATATGCCGGACAATATTTTCAATTTCCACAATGGCGTCATCGACCAATACCCCGGCCACAAGACCAAGCGCCAACAGCGACATGGTGTTCAGCGTGAAGCCCATCAGGTCCAAAAACCAGAAAGTCGGAATGGCCGACAAGGGAATGGCAATCGCTGAAATAATCGTCGCGCGCCAATCGCGCAGGAACAAGAACACCACGACGATGGCTAGCAAAGCGCCCTCAATCATTGCTGCCATCGAGCTTTTATACTGGCCCTTGGTGTAATCGACGCTGTTGAACAGCGTGATGAAGTTAATGCCGGGATTTTCTTTTTTTATTTCCGCGATTTTGACCATCGCATCATCGAACACGGTAACATCGGACGCGCCCTTTGCGCGGGACATGCCGAAAGTCACAACTTGCTTGCCGCCTGCAAAGGCCATGGCTCTCTGCTCGCTGAAACCGTCAGTCACTGCAGCCACATCGGCCAATTTGATTGAACGCCCGCCGCTGAGGCTAATTTGCGTTTGGCTCAGTTCAAAAGCGTTGGTCGCGTTGCCGAGAACGCGAACAGACTGACGTGAACCGGCGATTTGCGATTGGCCGCCGGACGCGTTGATGTTTTGCTGGCGGAGCACAGCGTTAATCTGGCTGGCGCTAACACCAAGTGATTGCATTTTTGCAGGATCAAGTACGACGCGGATTTCTCGGTTTACGCCGCCATTGCGGCTAACCGACGCCATGCCTTCAACCGACAGCAAACGGCGCGCAACGGTATCGTCGACGAACCAGCTTAATTGTTCAAGCGTCATGTCACTCGCTTCAACCGCGAAATAAGCGATTGGATCGCTGGACGTGGCAACCTTGAAAATTTGTGGTTCCAAGATGCCATCGGGCAAATCGCTGCGGATCTGGTCAACGGCGTTCTTTACTTCACTGACCGCGGCGTTGATGTCATCGCCAATTTCAAATTCAGCGCTAATCGTGGTGTTGCCCTCGGTTGAAGAGGCGTCAATGTTACGAACGCCTTGAACACTGCGAATGGCAGATTCAACCTTCTGCGTAATCTGCGTTGTGATTTCGGTAGGTGCTGCACCGGGTTGAGAAATGGAGACAACAACAACGGGAAATTCGATATCGGGATCATTCTGCACGTCCATATTTATGAACGCCATGATCCCGGCAAGGGTAAGCGCGACGAACAAGACGATTGGCACCACCGGGTTACGGATGGACCATGCAGAAATGTTATTCAAATTCATATTTTTATCCCGAATGTTCCAACGGTTTATTGTTTTTTCAACAGCTTGGGATTGATCGTTTCGTCTGGATTGAGGAAGCCGCCAGCGTAAAGGACCACGCGTTCCGTGCCATCAAGTCCTTCTTCGATGATCAGGCCGTTTGCGGTGACAGGGCCAACCTTGACGGGCCGTTGCTTCACCTTATTGTCTTTACCAACGACATATACAAAGCTGCCGTTAGGGCCGGTTTGAACCGCGGACTCAGCCAGAACGGGCGCTGTCATGGCACCGGATTTGATTTCCACAGACGCAAAACCGCCTGGGCGCAGAGCCTTGTCAAAGGGCAAAGCCACGCGGGCCATCCCTTGGCGGCTTTGTGCATCGATCATGGGCGAAATCTGCCAGATGTTTCCGCTGAAAACGCGATCAGTCCCAACGGGGGTAACTGTTGCAGGAATGCCAACATCAACCTGTGCCAGATCATCTTCGCTCAGCTTCGTCTGAAGCTCAAGCTGGCCGTCCTTAGCGATGCGGAATAGGATGCCGCTACCAGCAGATACGGTCTGGCCAGTTTCGACATTACGTTCGAGCACATAACCAGAAACAGGGGCGCGGATGTCCAACCTTGCGTTTCGTGCACGCGTTTCGGCAAGCTGGGCATTAGCGACGTTAACGCGGGCACGGGTTGCGTCCCGTGTGGCAGTTTTGCGATCAACGTCCGCTTTTGAAATAAATCCGCGCGCAACCAGCTGCATGGCACGATCGAGCTCGTTTTGGGCCAACTGCAAGTCAGCGCGGGTAACGCCGATTTGCGCCTCAAGTGCTGCCGCCTGTTGGGCTTGGACTGAACGATCTACGCTCACAAGAATATCACCCTGGGTTACCCAGTCGCCAGCGTCTGCGTAAACTTGAAGCACGCGGCCACCTTCACCAACAACACCAACGGGTATTTCCCGGCGCGCTGCCAAGGTGCCGGTGGCATTAATAGTCCGGGCAACCGTGTCGCGGCCAGGGACGACAACCGAAACGGTCTGCGCCTGCGCTGCTTTCTCCGCTTCGGCTGAAGCTACTGGATCATTGCTCTTGCCGAAAAAATAATAAGCGCCGCCTGCGACAATCAATATCGCCGTTATCACCGCCGCAATGATTATACGACGCCGGTTGCGATCCGCGTTATCGTCTTGCATTTCGTCATTCAGCGCGCCGCTCATCGTTGTCTCGTAATTCATACTGGTTTTCCAAGTTCAGTGCCGGGGGAGCGTGAGTTTCCCCTTAATATCCGTAATATCGCTGTATTACCCTAATAAGTCACTTGTCGCAAGGCGAGGAACGTCGAAGGGTTCAAAGAAGGTTTACGCTTTAGAGTAGCCTGAAACCCTGTGGGTAACAATACAGACTGATGCCTCATATGTTTCGACAAACGGCATAAAAAAGCATCGCAGAATGTGATTGGCATTGAGTTATTGAAAATTGATCCTGCGCTGTTGGGCAAAGCCCAAAGGCGACAAAGAAAACCCAGCCTCATGCGGCTGGGTTTCCTCGTTATCTAACTGAAACAATTTTTTGGCTCAGGACCTAACTGACGCCTGGAGGGTGATTTTCATGATTTCTGACCCTCACGTCAGTATTTCTGCTGCCGCTCGTAAAGATCACGATAATGCTGGATACGGGTCACACGAAGGCCCGGCATGCCGCACCTGTCAACTGCGCGCTGCCATGACGCAAATTCTTCAAGCGTTAGGTTGTAACGTTCGCAGACATCATTGATCGACAATAACCCACCATTAACGGCTGCGACAACCTCGGCCTTGCGGCGCACGACCCAACGCGTCGTGCCACGAGGTGGCAGGCTATCTAGGGTAAGTGGCTCGCCCAATGGGCCAACGACCTGTGAGGGACGGAATTTCTGATTTTCAATCATGATTTTTTTCTGCTCCATGCGCCTTGAGGTTCAATTCTGGGCCTGTTCTGGAAAGAGGTAAGATGTGATTCTTATTATTAGCTGAAGTGGAATGGTATATGGGATCTTCATTCATTTCTGCTGGCGCCGTTTTTTGCCAAAAGGAGCCGCGGACCTCAATATCCGGGTTGGGTTCCGCCGCGAAACACTGGATGCGCGCGGCAAGAGCGCCGCCATCGTTTATGTTGCCATGTGCAGCAAGGCGCATTGCGCGGACGGTTCGGCTTTTTGCCTGCCGCGCACGCGCCGCTTCGAGCACCGACCCGCTGCTTTCCTTCGAGAGGTCGGGGGGTGTGCTCATCGCGCGGTGGGGAAAATTCGTTTCCATCACTTCAAGCTACACATCTAAACTCTAATATGAGGTAAATATGCCGTCCAGATGATGCTAGATGGAATTACCCGTAAGTGTTTTTTCAACACCATTGGCAATGCGTCTGCATCCGGAATCTAATGAGAAAACTAGCTATTCGTCGTTTAAGCTTTTAGGGACGCCTTCTGATGACTGCCGACATATATCATTCCGATTTTCAACTCGGCCCTGACTTAAGCGGCAAGCGAATCGTCGTCGCTATGTCGGGTGGCGTTGATTCGTCTGTAGTAGCGGCCCTTGCCGCAAGGACGGGCGCAGAAACGATCGGTGTTACCTTGCAGCTTTATGACCATGGCAGCGCTGTAAAGCGCGCAGGGGCATGCTGCGCCGGTCAGGATATCCGCGATGCGCGCGCCGTAGCGGATAAGCTTGGCATTGCGCATTATGTGTTCGACCATGAGAGCCGGTTCCGCGAATCGGTTATCGAGCATTTCGCCGATGAATATATGGCTGGGCGAACCCCAATTCCCTGCGTACGCTGCAACATGGGCGTAAAGTTCACTGACCTGTTCCGGCTGGCGCGCGAGCTTGGTGCCGATTGCCTTGCCACTGGCCATTATGTCCGCCGCGTCGAGGGCGAAGCCGGCTCTGAGCTTCACCGTGCTGCCGACCCTGCGCGTGACCAAAGCTATTTCCTGTTTGCAACTACGCAGGACCAACTCGATTATTTGCGTTTCCCTTTGGGCGGCATGCCCAAGCCTCATGTTCGCGCTATTGCGCAAGAAATGGGGTTGATCGTGGCTATGAAGCCCGACAGTCAGGACATCTGCTTTGTACCAGACGGGGATTATGCCAGCGTTGTGCGTAAAATTCGGCCCGATGCTGAAATCGGCGGTGACATCGTGCACCTCGATGGTCGCGTACTTGGTCAGCACAAGGGCCTTATCCATTACACAGTTGGTCAGCGCAAAGGTCTTGAGGTTGGGGGCCAGCCAGTGCCCTTATATGTCATCCGCCTTGATCCAGCGACGCAGCGCGTGATTGTTGGTCCGCGCGCGGCGCTTGCGGTTCAGGCAGCGCGCATCATCGACTCCAACTGGCTAACCAGTACTGGAAACCGGCCAGTGATGGCAAAGGTACGGTCCATGTCGCGCCCGGTGGCCGCCCAACTTGACGGTGAATGGCTGCGTTTTGACGTGCCTGAATATGGCGTCGCGCCCGGGCAGGCAGCTGTTTTGTATGACGGTGACCGGGTTCTTGGTGGAGGTTGGATTGAGGAAACAGTGGCGGTGGAGTTAGCCCTAGCCAGCTAGGGTCAGGCCCTATTAAATCCAGCGATCGCGCAGAGGCAACTTAAAGCGCTTCGATCTCTGCCTCATTCAACTGCATACAGCCAAAGGCACCGCGCCGTTCCGCCACAGCTTCGGCCAGGAACGGCACCGATGCGTAAATGCGTTTGTTTTCGGGATCGTCGCTTAGCCGCACAATCTCCATCCCTTTTTCCTTATCGGTTTCGCAAGATGCCATGTCACGACCTTCGATATAACGGCACGCGCATGTAATATGCGCACCATAAGCCGCAGCAACCCGCGCTTGCCCCGTTATGCTGTTCCAGTTCCATAGCAACCAAACGGCAGCAACGCCGAATAGGATTGCACCCACAATCTTCAGCTTTTTGAACCGGCGTGGTGTTTCTTTTGTAATTTGGGTCGAAGTTGCGGTTGCCATGGGGCCTCCATTTGGTGCATCGAAGCACACTATGCCTAGAAACAAATTCCGTCCCGCCGCAACCGCTTTTTGCGCCATCTTTGCTCTGGCGCTTGCCGGATGTGCTTCAGAGCAAACCAAAAAGCCTGCTGGGCCAGGCTTTACGATGATTGTCGACGACGCATCTGTTAGCGAAGAAAAGTTATCAAAAGTCATTGCGCCATTTTTTGACGATCCCGCGCTTTCCGAAACCCGCGCCTTGGTGGTGATGGAAGGCGGTCGTGTGGTGGCAGAACGTTACGCGCCGGGATATGGACCGGACACACGGCTGATCAGCTGGTCGATGGCCAAGAGCGTCACTGCTGTGTTGGTCGGTATGATGGTCGCAGACGGTCGGCTGGCCCTGGATACGCCAGCGATTGTCCCTGAGTGGCAAACGCCGCGCGATGGGCGTGCCAAAATAACGCTGCGCCATTTGCTGCATATGTCATCGGGGCTAGACCATACCGAAATGGCGGAAGGCGGCGTCGAGATTTTTGATGCCGATACACCGCGCATGCTGTTTCTGGATGGCCAGGAAAATGTTGCGCGCTATGCCGAGACCAGGCCGTTGGAGGCCATTCCCGGTGAAAAATTTGAGTATAGCACGGCCACCAGCCATATTCTTTCCGACATCATGACCCGATCCTTGACCGACAGCAAAGATCCTATCGTGCGCCGTGATGCCATGCTGGATTATGCCCGTGGCCGTTTGTTTGAACCGCTTGGCATGACGAGCGCGATACCTCAATTTGACCGCAACGGCACAATGCTGGGGGGAAGCATGATCCATGCAACGGCGCGTGACTGGGCAAAGTTTGGCGAATTTTTGCGGAACAATGGCGCAGTTCGGTCGGCGCAAATGATGCCAACCAGTTGGACGCGCTTTATGAAAACGCAAAGCCCCAATGACAAAAGCTATGGTGCGCATCTGTGGTTGAATCATAAGCGCAACGACGGTTGGGATCAGGTACTCTTTCCCGGAAAGGCACCATCCGACGTCTTTGCCGCTTTGGGCCATCTTGGGCAGTTTGTTGTAGTTTCACCCCAGCATCGGTTGACGATCGTGCGGCTTGGCAACACACCCGATGATAAGCTCAGCCCAATTGACGATCAACTGGCGAAGCTGATTTCGGTTTTCCCTAAACGTTAAGTTAAGCGAACGTTAGAGCTTCGCGACAGGCGCGTTGTCCCCAAGGTCCTGGAACCATGCTTCGACTGGACCGCTCAATTTAATCAGCAACGGATTGCCCTTGCGGTCACGCGCTTTGCCCGCTTGCACCTTAATCCAGCTTTCGGAAATACAATATTCCTCAACCGTGGTGCGGGTTGCGCCCTTAAAACGAATGCCGATCCCGCGCGACAATAGGTCGCCATCGAAATGCGGGCTCATCGGGTTAACCGATAAATGATTAGGTGGGGTGTCGGTACCCGCGGATTTGGTGTCTTCAGTCATGAGCGGCGCTTTGCCGCAAAGCATAGCGCTTGGCAATATAGCGCAGGCAGTGCAGGGGAACGAAATGGCACTTTCAAATAGATATGACGCAATTATTCTTGGTGGCGGTGGAGCTGGGCTCATGTGCGCATTGACCGCGGGGCAACGCGGAAAACGCGTGCTGGTGATCGATCATGCATCTGGCCCTGGTAAGAAAATCCTGATTTCGGGTGGCGGGCGGTGCAACTTTACCAATGTAAACGCGACGACGACACATGCGCAGGAACGCTATTTGTCCGCAAATCTACATTTCGCAAAGTCGGCACTGGGACGTTATACGCCGCAGGATTTTATCGAACTCGTGCGCAGCCACAATATCGCGTTTCATGAAAAAACGCTGGGGCAATTATTCTGCGACGGGTCAGCGCGGCAGATTGTCGCAATGCTGATGGCCGAATGCGACAAGTCTGCTGCTGCGGGGGGGCATGTTGATTTCGTGTTTGACGCGCCCGTGGGTGAAGTCACACATGATGGAAGCGACTATCACGTTACATATAACGGCGTTCATGCGCAGGGTGGAGCGCTGGTGATCGCAACGGGCGGCCCAAGCATTCCCAAAATGGGTGCAACTGCCTTTGCTTATGATCTTGGTCGTCAGTTTGGCCTGAAGATTGTGGAACCTAGACCAGCGCTCGTGCCATTAACACTTGGGGGTGACGACATATTGTTTCGTGAGTTGTCGGGGGTGTCGGCAGAGGTTGTTGCCCGACATCAGAAGACCGCATTCCGTGAAGCCGCGTTGTTTACCCATCGTGGCCTCAGCGGTCCTGCGGTTCTACAAATCAGCAGCTATTGGCGGCCAGGCGATCAAGTCGAAATTGATTTTCTGCCATCGCTGGATGCAACTGAGTTGCTTTTGTCAGAAAAACGGGCGCGGCCGCGCGCGACATTGCGGTCAACGCTGGACCGCGTGTTGCCTGCGCGCTTGGCTGAAGCGCTCGCCGCCAAAATTGGGCTACTCGGCAACCTCGCCGACCAAAACGACCGGAAATTGGTGGGTGCGGGCGCGCTACTCGGCAACTGGCCATTCGTGCCCAATGGGAGCGAGGGCTATGCCAAGGCGGAGGTGACGCTGGGCGGGATTAGCACCGATGGCCTGTCGCAAAAGACTATGGAGGCGAAGAAGATGCCGCGCTTATTCTGTGTAGGCGAGGCCGTTGATGTGACTGGTTGGCTCGGGGGCTACAACTTCCAATGGGCGTGGGCGAGCGGCGTCGCAGCAGGGGAAGCCATTTAGGGTCAGAACCGAGGGCCGTTGCCCAAAGAAAAAGGGCGTCGAAACCGACGCCCTTTTCTGATTTATGCGGCCTGCTTGGCGCGTGATGCTTTTTTCCGCTCATTCGGGTCAAGTAAGCGCTTACGCAGACGAATGTTCTTCGGCGTAACCTCCACCATTTCATCGTTATCGATATATGCAATGGCTTGCTCAAGCGTCAGACGCTTTGGCGGGGTGAGGCGAATGGCGTCGTCCTTGCCGGTCGAACGGAAGTTCGTCAGCTGCTTCGACTTCATCGGGTTGACTTCAAGGTCATCTGGTTTGGCATTTTCGCCGATAATCATGCCTTCATATAGGGCTTCCCCCGGCGAGACCATCAGGATGCCGCGCTCTTCCAATGGGCCAAGGGCGTAAGCTACTGCTTCGCCCGCGCCATTGGAAATCAGTACGCCATTTTTGCGGCCTTCAATCGGACCACGATGCGGGCCATATTTTTCGAACAAGCGGTTCATGATGCCTGTGCCACGCGTGTCGGACAGGAATTCGCCATGATAGCCGATTAGCCCGCGCGAAGGGGCGCTGAAGGTGATGCGCGTCTTGCCACCACCCGAAGGACGCATATCGGTCATGTCACCTTTGCGAACGGCCATTTTCTCGACAACGGTGCCCGAATATTCATCGTCGACATCGATTACGACAGTTTCATAAGGCTCGGTCGGTTGGCCCTTTTCGTCTTCGCGGAACAGCACGCGTGGGCGGCTGATGCCAAGTTCAAAGCCTTCGCGGCGCATCGTTTCGATTAGAACACCCAATTGAAGCTCGCCGCGGCCAGCAACTTCAAAGCTATCCTTGTCTTCTGCTTCCGTGATGCGGACGGCCACGTTGCTTTCGGCTTCGCGCATCAGGCGGTCGCGGATCATGCGGCTTGTGACTTTTGTACCTTCACGGCCAGCCATTGGGCTGTCATTCACCGAAAAGCGCATCGACAATGTTGGCGGATCGATTGGCTGCGCTTGAAGCGGTTCAGTCACCGACGGCTCGGCGATAGTATCGGCGACGGTCGCGGTGGTCATACCGGCGATAGAGATGATGTCGCCTGCCTTGGCTTCTTCCACTGGAACGCGCTCCAGGCCACGGAAGGACATAATCTTCGATGCGCGGCCGGTTTCGACGATCTTGCCGTCAGGGTTCAGTGCATGGATTTGTTGGTTCACCTTGACGGTGCCCGATAACACCAAGCCAGTCAGAATGCGTCCGAGGAAGTTATCGCGGTCAAGCAAAGTGACAAGCATTTTGAATTCGCCGTCAACGTCGGCCTTCGGTTCACGCACATGGCTGACGATCGTTTCAAACATCGGCGTCAGCGTGCCTTCGCGCGCGCTTGGGTCGGTCGATGCATAACCGTTACGGCCCGATGCATAGAGCACTGGAAAATCAAGCTGCTCGTCGGTGGCATCGAGCGACACGAAAAGGTCGAACACTTCGTCCAACACTTCCTGAATGCGCTCGTCAGGACGGTCTACCTTGTTGACGACAACGATTGGGCGAAGTCCCAAAGCGAGGGCCTTGCCGGTAACAAACTTCGTTTGCGGCATCGCGCCTTCAGAAGAATCGACCAAAAGGATGACGCCGTCGACCATCGACAAGATGCGTTCAACTTCGCCGCCAAAGTCCGCGTGACCCGGTGTATCGACGATATTGATGCGGGTCTTTTCACCCTTGTGATCATCCCACTCTACCGATGTGCACTTGGCAAGAATGGTGATTCCGCGTTCTTTTTCGAGGTCGTTTGAATCCATTGCGCGCTCTTCAATGCGCTGGTTGTCGCGGAATGTGCCAGACTGACGGAACAGTTGGTCAACGAGGGTGGTTTTGCCGTGATCGACGTGCGCGATAATGGCGATGTTACGCAATGACATTTGGAAATGGGCCTTTTGGAAGGTCTTCATAGCAGCCACACGCCACCAGATTCTCGCGCGCCACTAACGCAATATCCGCTGCAGCGCAACATCGCTGGTGTTGCAATACGCGATTGCAACGGTCAAAGCGCTCGGATGTTCGCTCGTATCTTCGCTGATCGCTTTGTCCTTTTGTTACTCGCCACGATGTTGCTGGCGAGTTTTATACCCGTGCGCGGTCACGCGGCGGAGGTTGCGTCGCTTATCTCGTCGGCAGCGATATTCCTTTTGTTTTTCCTGAACGGCGTGCGTTTGCCGCGTCATGAAGTTGTCAGTGGCGTACGCAATTGGCAGCTGCAGGGGGCCATTTTCCTGTTCGTATTTGGCGTGATGTCTGCTGCGGGCTTGGCCATGTCACATATTCTTGACAATATATTGCCGCCGATACTTGCTTTGGGATTGCTGTTTACAGGAATATTACCCTCCACCGTTCAATCAGCCGCAGCCTATTGCGCGCTTGCGCGGGGCAATGTCGCAGCGTCCGTTGTTGCGGCGGCTTTAGTCAACTTGGTCGGCGTTGTGCTGTCGCCTTTGCTGTTTGCGCTGCTGGCGCATGTGGGGGAGGCGACTGTCTCTGGCCAAGCCGTCGGCCGCATAGCAATCATCCTCCTTTTGCCCTTTGCGCTGGGCCAAATGGCGCAACGTTGGTGCAAGCCATGGGTTGATGCGCACAAGGACCTAGCAACGTGGATGGACCGCATATCGATTGCTATCGCAGTCTATGTAGCGTTTTCAGGCGCAGTTGTTGCAGGCATCTGGAGCATTGTGCGCGGCGATGAATTGGCTTGGTTAGCGCTTGCTGTGTTGGGCTTGCTGCTGGTCGGCTTTGGCGGCGCGTGGGCATTGGGTGGTGTCATGAAGCTTCCGCGCGGTGACCGGATTACGATGTTGTTTTCCGGCGGGCAGAAAAGCATCGCCATCGGCGCACCGCTCGCCGCGACGATATTTCCGCCAGCGATTGCCGGCATGGTTTTGCTGCCGACGCTTATATATCATATGGCGCAACTGATCTTGTCAGCGCCACTCGCCACGCATTTGGCACGAGATTAGAGGCTGCGTAATGCCTCAGACGGTCGGGCAGCCAAAATCGGTAATGATCCGACGATGCCTAGAACAAAGGTCAATCCAGCGCCGCCGACCAATGTGAGGGCCAAAATCGAATAATCCGGCATGAAGCTGAAATCGAAGATTTGGACCACAACATAATAAGCCGCCAACATGCCAAGCAACAGCGATACCAGACCCAGCACGACCGCCAATGTGCCATATTCAAGTGCCTGAGCGCCCAAAATCTGCCCTCTTGTGCTGCCCAACATTTTCATAATGACGCTATCGTAAATGCGCGACTGCCGCGCGGCGGCGATTGCACCCACAAGCACCGCAATACCAGCCAAGATAGCGATGGACGCTGCTGCGGCAATCGCCTGCGCCATTTGGGTTAACAGAACCGTGATCTGTGCTGTAACTTCCCCAACCTCAATCAAAGACGAGGAAGGGAAGGTCGGAGGAATCGATTTTGCCAATATGCGCTCCGCAGGTTTTGATACCGTTAACGTCGCCACCATGTTGTGCGGCGCGGCGTCAAGGCTTCCCGGCGAAAACACCATGACATAATTCAGGCCGAAATTGTCCCATTTGACAGTGCGCAAGGATGCGATTTGGGCGGGAACTTCGACACCAAGCAGGCTGATGGTCAGGCTATCCCCAACCCCGATACCCAATGTTTTGGCTACTTCGGCCTCAATGCTAACCAATGCCGGGCCCTTGTAATTCGCGGGCCACCATTGCCCGGCCACGATCTCGCTGCCCTTGGGCAATGCACTGCTATAGGTCAGACCGCGATCACCGTTCAGGACCCATGCGCCTTCGGGCAGTTCCTCCAGCTGGTCAACGCGCTGTCCGCCATATTCGATTATAGTGCCGCGTAAGGCGGGTATCATGTTTATGGTGGCTTTGGGATCGGCTTCTTTGACCATCTGCGTGAATTGGGCTGCGCCTTCACGTGGGATGTCCAATGCAAAGAAGCTCGGCGCGCGGGCGGGTACGCTATTCTTGATTTCGTTGTTAATGCTTGTTTGGATGGCAGCGAGCGTCACAAATAAGGTGAGGCCAAGCCCAAGCGCCACAACCAATGCCTGGGTCTGCGCGCCGGGGCGATGCAGGTTTGCAAGCGCCAGACGCGGCAGCGGTGCCTTTGGCCGTGGGACACGCAAGGCGATGGCACGCAGCAGCCACGCAATTACGGTAAGCAACAGCAACAAGCCAAAGGCCGCCCCGATAAATGCCAGCGAGAATAAAGGCTCCCGCGCAGTCAGAACCGCGAGCGCGATGATCGCGATGATTGCGGACACAACCCAAAATGCGCTGCGCCGGTCGATGCGGGCATTGCCTTCTACAATGGCACGGAACAGGCCAGCGGCGGGAACTGTGCGCGCGCGGGCCAAGGGCGGTAGGGCAAAGGCAATGGCGATTAGCAGGCCGTAGATCGCGCTGACGAGCAACGGCAAAGGATGCAGGTTAAAGCCCGGTGCGACCGGCAAAATGTCGCCAGCAACCCAGCCAATGACCGAAGGCATGACACTGCCCACCGCAAGGCCAGCGATAACCGCACCTGCGGCAACAGCCAAGATTTGGAGCATATAGATACGGAATATTGTCCCGCTGTCGGCGCCTGTCACTTTCAGCGTGGCAATGCTTGCGCGCTTGCTGGCGAGGTAGCTGCTGACGCCATTGCCAACGCCAATGCCTGCAATGACCAACGCGGCAAGGCCAACCAGTGTAAGGAACTGGCCCATACGCTCAATAAAGCGCCTTGTGCCGGGTGCACCGTTGGAGCGATCCGTAATGTCCCAACCCGCCGAGGGGAACTGCGCCTCAAGCGTTTTGGCGACGGCGGCGGCGTCTTCGTTTGCGGATAGTTTTATGCGGTACTTTGCCTCATACATGCTGCCCGGTTGGATCAAAGCGGTGTCCGGTAAAGAGGCCATGTTGATGATGGCAACTGGACCAAGCGTGAAGCCTTCGCCCAAACGGTCAGGTTCTTGGTCAATAATACCCAATACCTTGAACCGTTCCTCGCCAAAACGGATAGTACCACCGATTTTAATGTCGAGCCGTTCGGACAAGGTTAGTCCGATGTAAATTTCGTCTTTGGCTGGTGCCCTGACGCTGCCGCCCCCACGCAAGGTTAAAGCGCCATAATGGGGATATATACTGTCTACGGCCTTTAATTCGGCGAGCAGGCTGTCTCCGCCTGCTTCACCAGCAATGGCCATCGCGCGCAACCGGACGGTTTGGGAGACTTGGCCGGCTTTGCGCATTGCCGACATTTCGGCTTGCGTCGCTTCACGTTGTGCGATGCCGATTTCGACGTCGCCACCAAGAATGGTCTGGCCACGCCGCGACAGTTCATCGGCTATGCCAGCGGTCAGGCTACCAATGGCTGCGAGGGTCGCCACGCCCAAGAAAAGGCAAATCGCAAGTAAACGTAGCCCGCGAATATGTGCGGATAAATCACGACGCGATATACGCCAAATGGCAGCGAGCGGCAGGCTCAAGCCGCGCTCTCCACGACATGGCCGTCCTGCATGGAGATTACGCGGTCACATTTGCGTGCAAGTTCGGGGTCATGCGTGATGATCAATAATGTCGCGCCCAAGGCGGCGCGGCGGGCGAACAATAGGTCGATAATCGACGTGCCGGTCGACCCATCCAGATTGCCTGTCGGTTCATCCGCAAAGATGATCTTTGGCCCAGCGGCCATTGCGCGGGCAATGGCGACGCGTTGTTGTTCGCCGCCGGATAATTGCGATGGATAATGCGTGAGGCGATGGCCAAGGCCGACGGCTTCAAGCTCGCTTTGTGCCCGTCCGAACGGGTCTTCGAGACCAGCTAACTCCAACGGGATGGCGACATTCTCGAGTGCGGTCATCGTCGGCAGCAAATGAAATGCCTGCAACACAATACCAATGCGTCCACGGCGCGCGCGCGCGAGTTCGTCTTCATCCAACTTGGTGAAATCAAGGCCATCGACCAGCACAGTTCCACCGCTTGCCTGCTCCAGCCCGGCGAGCACCGCCATCAGCGACGATTTGCCTGACCCTGATGGCCCAAGCAATGCCACACTGCTGTCATAGGGCACCTCAAGGTCCACCCCGCGTAAAATCGACACCGATGCGTCGTTGCTGCCAAGGCTAAGGGTGACATTTGCTGCGCGGATTGCCATATCCACTTTGTTATTGACCGGAGCGTGCAAGGAAAAATCCTTATGAGAAGTTTTTGGCTATATGGGGCGTTATGTGTCGCAATCCAAGGGCTGTCAGGATGCGGGTCTAATCCTGTAGCAGAAACCAAGACCGAAGTGACTCATGGCACCAAGGTCGCGCAATATGATAGGCTGGTCGTCGCGTTCGGGGACAGCCTTTACGCCGGATACCGCCTTGCCCCTGGCGAAGGGCTTGCGCCGCAGTTGCAGGCCGCGTTGCAGGCAGCAGGCATTAAGGCGCGTGTTCATAATGCTGGCGTGTCCGGTGATACCACGGCAGCCGGAAAAGCGCGGCTCGCCTTCGTGCTCGATAATCTTGAGCGAAAGCCTGATCTGGTTGTGCTTGGCCTTGGTGGCAACGACATGTTGCGGGGGATTAAGCCCTCGGAAACCAAAGCAAATATGACGACAATGATGGACGAGTTGAAACGGCGCGGTATTCCGGTTGTGCTCACCGGCATGCTGGCTTCGCCCAACATGGGTCAAGATTATGGAAAATCTTTCAATGGAATATTTCCCGCATTGTCGAAACAATTTGACGCGAAGCTCTACCCGTTTTTCCTTGATGGCGTGGTGACGGATGCGGCATTGATGCTGCCGGACAACATCCATCCCAATGCCAAGGGCGTAACGCGGGTTGTCGAAGGATTATCCCCGCTGGTCGAAGCTGCTTTGAAGGACGACAAAGAAGCTGTATTAGAAAAATAATACAGTTGGTGATAGAAGTGCTTGAAATGGTCGGGCACTGGTTCCATCTGTTGCAATATCTAAGGACTGAGGGATTTTTGGCCATGTCGACTGAAACCGTAACCCAGACATTTCAAGAGCTGAAGCTGACCCCGCCAGATCCTGTGCCCACTGTTGCCCCGCAACAGGCAATGGGGCTGGTTCCAGTGACCGATGAGCAGCAAAGCAAGCTTGCGCAGCGTGTAGAGGCTTATGTCGCCGATTTGGTCGCACAGGACGTTAACAGCCCTGAATTTGGCAAGCGGGTGGACCAGTTAACAAATATGGGCCGCAAGGAAATTATGGAAGCATCGGCGCAGTCGAACCGCTTCTTGGACAAACCTATCCGCCGGATGGATGCCGACTCTGGCGTGGGTGCGGACCTTGCCGAATTGCGCCGCGTTGTCGAAGATCTCGACCCTTCCAAAAAGGGTAATCTTATGACCAAGCAGAAGCTGTTTGGCATCATTCCCTTTGGCAACAAATTGCGTAGTTATTTCGACAGCTACCAAAGTTCGCAAACGCATATCGGATCGATCCTCGGTCGGCTTGGCAATGGCAAAGATGAGCTATTGATGGATAACGCCGCGATTGATGTGGAACGGCAAAATCTGTGGGTTGCGATGGGCAAGCTTGAACAGATGATTATCATGTCCAAGCAGCTTGATACAAAGTTTGAGGACAAGGCCGGCGAGCTTGAGCTGTCCGATCCAGCAAAATCGCGGGCAATTAAGGAAAGCGCTTTATTCTATGTGCGCCAGCGCACGCAGGATTTGCTGACGCAAATGGCGGTGACAGTTCAAGGCTATCTCGCGCTTGATCTGGTGAAGAAGAACAATGTCGAGTTGGTCAAGGGCGTGGACCGCGCGTCGACAACGACGGTTGGTGCGTTGCGTACAGCTGTGACCGTCGCGCAGGCTATGACCAACCAGAAGCTTGTCCTGGACCAAATTACGGCGCTGAACACCACGACCGCCAATATCATCGACAGCACCGGCCAGTTGCTGCGCGACAATACTGCGCGAATTCATGAACAGTCGGCGGGCGCGACTATTCCATTGGAAACCTTAAGCCGCGCGTTCCAGAATATTTACGACACTATGGACGCCATCGACACTTTCAAGCTGAAGGCGTTGGACAGCATGAAGCAGACGTCCGAAGCGCTCGAGAAGGAAGTCGAAAAGTCCAAAGGCTATATTGCCCGCGCCGAAGGTCAGGCTCAAGCGGTCGAGGCAACGCAGGGAAGCGGTTTGCTCGCGGCGTTGGAGGCGTGAGCGTCTTCGTCGTACAAGGTAAAATATGAACAATCCCGCATCCAACGCAAACGAAACACTAACCGCGGCAGCTCGGTCGCTGCGCAACGTGCGTATGATGCCTATAGGCTCGAAGTCGCAGGCGCTGCGCCGTGCGCATTTCTGGGGTAAGCTCAGCAAGGCCGTGATCGCGGTCGGCGCCGTTATGATCGGTGCCGGAATTGTCGGCGCAATCATCGACGGCATTGGCTTTTGGGGTGTAATGATCACTGTGATTGTTGGCGCTGCTGCCGCTTATCTCATGATGAGATATCCCGAAATGCCAATGCCGACGATCGAAAGTCTCCGCCAAACGGATTTGGCGACATTAGCCGGCAAGACCGAAATCTGGCTTGAAGCGCAGCGTCCCGCTTTGCCAGCGCCAGCGGTAACGTTGATGCAGGGCATCGGTTTGCGGCTGGACCAGCTTGCACCGCAGTTGCAGACATTAGACGAACACGACCCCGCGGCGCGTGAAGTGCGCAAGCTGGTGGGGGAGCATTTGCCTGAGCTGATCAACGGCTATAAGAAAATTCCCGACAGCCTGAAAAACAAGGAATATGCTGGTAAAACGCCAGTACAGCAACTCGTTGACGGACTTAAAACCATCGACCGTGAAATTGAAACTATGACCGGGCAGATTTCTCGGGGGGAGCTGGATAAACTAGCAGTGCGTGGCCGGTACCTGGAAATGCGCTACGATGATCCGGGTGCAAACGGACGCGTGGTTTAAGCTAAATACTATTCGCCACCAACGGTTGTGCTGTTGCCTTTATCCGTCGCTTCGTCCTATCGATCATAGCATAGGAAAAGGGGACAGCTTTTGGAGAGGTCAGGGCTGAGCACAGAAATTTTCGGCACACTTGCCAACGGCGAAACTGTTGAAGCGGTCACCTTAACAAACGCCAATGGCATGTCAGTTAAAATTATTGGTTATGGCGCCTCCATTCAGTCCGTTTGCGTGCCCGATGCGCAAGGTCGGTTTGCAGATGTAACCACTGGTTATGCAACGCTGGATGAATATGTTGCCCAGCCGCATTTTTATGGGGCCACCATTGGCCGCGTTGCCAACCGGATTGCGCATGCGCGCTTCACGCTAGACGGCGAAGAATATATCGTTTCTGCCAATGATGACGCCAATTCATTGCATGGCGGCGATGTGGGATTTGATAAAGTGAACTGGACAGTGACGACGTGCGATGCGGCGGCGTTGTCGGTCACGCTGCGGCATTTTAGCCCCCATGGCGATCAAGGCTATCCCGGCAATTTGAACGTGACCGCAACCTATCAGCTTAGGGCAGATAATGCGCTTTCGGTAACCTATCGCGCGACGACTGATGCCCCCACGTGCGTTAATCTGACCAATCATGCATATTGGCACTTGAGCGGTGAGGGCGCGCCGCATGATGCGATGGACCATCTTCTGACAATACCGGCGGAGCATTACTTGCCGGTAGACAGTGGCCTTATTCCAACCGGAGAGCGCCGGAGCGTCGCTGGCAGTGTGTTTGATTTTCGGACGCCTAAGCCAATCCGTGATCATGTCCGCGATTTTGCTGACGCACAATTACGGCATGGGCGCGGCTATGATCATAATTGGATTATCGATCAGGACGTCGCCTCAGAAGCACGTATTCTCGCTGAATTGAAAGATCCACATTCGGGACGGACGATGACGTTGCTATCGAACCAGCCCGGTGTGCAATTTTACGCAGGTAACTTTTTTGATGGTTCAACTACGGGCAAGGCTGGTAAAAGTTATCATATCGGCGATGCCATTGCACTGGAGCCACAAATGTTTCCAGACGCGCCCAACCAGCCATCCTTTGCGTCGGTTGCACTGCATCCGGGGGATGTTTACGAGAATGTCATCGTGTGGCAGTTTGGTACAACAGCGGGTGCGTGATTATGCTCTCATAACGACCATATAAAGGCTCGGAATAACCATACCGATTGTGCAAGCCCCTATGGCTGGCATTTCCACCCCCACGATGGCAGCCGCGGTGTCCATGCGGGAGGGCTTGGTTTGATTGCCATTGGCGCCACGGACGTTGCGGGCGCGCGCTTCATGATAACCGAAACCCGCGCACTAACCGACCGCCCTTTTAATGTTAACCTGTTTGTCCATGCTGAACCCAAAGCGGATGAAGCGCGTGCGGAAAATTGGTTGAACGCATTACGGCCGCTGTTCCAAATTCATGGAGCCGAGTCGGCAGCGACCTTGCGGCAGCTTGGAATGCTATTCCGTCCGATAACCGTCCTGAAGAGCCTTGGGCGCTACTTCCGTAGAACGCCGAGCTATTAGGGATGCGGCATCTAATGCGGGGGCAAGGGAGGTACACTTGATCCTTGAACCAATGGCCGCGGCTATTGGAGCCGGCCTTCCAGTTACAGAACCTATAGGATCGATGGTAGTCGATGTGGGTGGCGGCACTGCCGAAATAGCGGTACTCTCTCTGCGCGGGCTTGCCTACACAGCATCTGTTCGCGTTGGCGGGGACAAGATGGACGATGCGATTGTGTCCTACGTTCGCCGAAACCACAATCTGCTAATCGGAGATATAACCGCAGAGCGGATAAAAAAGGAAGCTGGCATCGCGCGGTGTCCAACAGAAGGGCATGGCATTACGTTAAGCATTAAGGGGCGTGACCTCGTAAACGGCGTGCCCGCTGAAATCACGATCAACCAAATGCAGATTGCAGAAGCACTATCGGAGCCGGTCGGAGCTGTTATTGAAGGTATTAGAATTGCTCTTGAGAATACGGCGCCTGAACTTGCGGCGGACATCGTAGACCAGGGAATTGTACTTACAGGCGGAGGGGCGCTTTTGAGTGGCCTGGATGATGCAATCTGCGAAGCAACTGGATTGCCGGTAGTGGTGGCAGACGATCCTCTGACTTGCGTTGCGAGAGGCACGGTATTCGCTCTAGAAAACGAACAGTTTCGTATATTTGCCCATTAGTTTTTATGGTCTAGCCAAGAGTGAGGCTAGGCCTGATGGGCATAAAGCTGACCGTCCGCTTCCGGCCCAATTGCAGCCGTTCGCTTCAACGCCGATTACGATCATTTTTATGAGAGGAACCAGCGTTGTTTTGCCAAGTCAGAGTAACAACTGACTAAGGACCTGTTTGCCAATGTTCTGTATTCGTTCCAATTATGAAAAATGCAACGCAAACGATTCGCCATTATTACTTTCGACCCCGACCGCATTGAGAAACTGAGCTGGCAAGGCGAAGGCAACTCGCTTGCGTGGATTGTCTGGCGGGGTTTATGCGGCTGGACCTATCCAAAGGAACGCCGGATTATCAATATCACGTTGATTGACCAGCTGCCCGCCAAGCCTCAACCGTCTGAAGACTTGTTGGAGTAGTTTGCAAACCCCACGCCCATCGTGTTCCATGTTGCACCCATGTTGCATGGACACGCCGAGATACCAAGTGAAGCGAGGGAAAAGCTGGGTATTAAAGGGAATTAGATTGCAACATGAAACAGGCGCTATTAGCTATGACGATATAGCATAATATATTGATTTAAAGATTTTATTTATGGTTCCCCGGTAAGGATTCGAACCTCAATAGACGGAGTCAGAGTCCGTAGTCTTACCGTTAGACGACCGGGGAGCAGACGTTGGGCCTATATGCGGGTGGCATGGCATGGTCAAGCCAGTGTATCTGCGCCTTGTCGCCAATATTCAAAAATCTTGAATTTCTGCGCGCCAGCGCGTAATGCCGTGTTCAGGTACCGGCGGCACATCCGCCCGGATAGAAAAATAAGAAGTGAGTTTACGGCTATGGGCGAGAATGTCGCGCCATCGCCGCAAAAGGGACGCGGGCGAAAACGTAAAAAGCCGCCCCGTCGCAAAAATGCGGCACCCAAGGCTGCAACCATGCAGCAGGCTTCGGTCGATGGCGCAGCGCGTCCCGATGCTGCTAAGGTATCAGCGAACGCCAGAAATAGCGTGACAGGGGGCGCACAGGTAGCTTCGCGTCGCAATTGGCTCGAGCGGACAGCCTATGCCGCGCTTGACCTTGGCACCAACAATTGTCGGTTGCTTATAGCGCGTGCAGGTGGCGACGATTTTACCGTGGTGGATGCTTTTTCGCGCGTTGTCCGCTTAGGTGAGGGGCTGACATCAACTGGCCGGATGAGTGATGAGGCGATGGACCGTGCGGTCGAAGCGCTATCGGTATGCGCCGAAAAGTTGAAGAAGCGCAATGTCGTCCTTGCCCGCTCCGTAGCAACCGAAGCCTGTCGTCAGGCTGTGAATGGGGCGCAATTCATAGAACGGGTGAAGCGCGAGACCGGCATTCACCTCGATATCATAAGCCCGAAGGAAGAGGCCCGGTTGGCTATGATGGGCTGCCACGCGTTGCTTGAAAAAGGTGATGGGCCTGCCCTTATATTTGACATCGGCGGTGGCTCTACGGAATTAGTGCTTGTGTCGACGATCGGTCCAGTGCCTGAAATTCTGGATTGGGTGAGCGTCCCATGGGGTGTGGTTTCCCTCACCGAAAGCGAACGGGTAGAGGGCGACAGCCCGGAGCAATTAAAGGCAAGTTACCAAGTGATGCGCGATAAGGTTATGCTAAGCTTCGCTGACTTCGCGGCCCGTCTTCCCGACGAGGGCGGAGACCGCCGCTTATTAGGTACTTCGGGTACAGTCACCACGTTGGCCAGCGTCTATTTGAAACTCAACAGTTACGACAGGCGGGCCGTGGACGGGCTGCATCTCCCGACTTCTGCAATGCGCGACATTAGCCGAGAACTTGCCCATCGCAATGTTAAAGGGCGCGCAGAGTTTCCAACCATTGGCCATGAACGTGCCGATTTGGTAGTGGCCGGTTGTGCGATACTTGAATCTATTTTCGACATATGGCCCGGTGAACGGCTGGGCGTTGCTGATCGCGGCATTCGCGAGGGTATATTGCGCGCGCTGATAGCCAGCGACGCCAATCGCCGTAATCGGCGGAATTGAAGCATGGCAGACAATCTTTTTGGTGGTAAAAATTCAGGCCGGACACTGGCCGGAAAACAGAAGGTCAAGACCGCAAAGCGCCGGACGGCCGGGTCGACACGCTGGCTAGAGCGTCAATTGAATGACCCCTATGTCAAACGCGCGCATGGCGAAGGCTATCGCAGCCGAGCGGCGTATAAGTTGGTCGAGCTCGACGAAAAATTTCATATTTTGCGCGGTAAAAGGGCCATTGTCGATTTGGGCGTTGCGCCCGGCGGCTGGGCGCAGGTTGTACGCAGACAGCAGCCAAAGGCAGCGATTGTTGGTATCGATTTGTTGCCCGTCGACCCGCTTGAGGGTGTGGTTCTGCTCGAGATGGATTTTATGCATGATAGCGCGCCTGATAAGCTCATTGCCGAGCTCGGCAGCGCGCCGGACTTGATATTATCAGACATGGCCGCGAATACGGTTGGGCATAAGCAGACAGACCATCTGCGCACCATGGGTCTGGTCGAGGCAGCGGTGGATTTTGCAGTCAAAGTGCTTATGCCTGGGGGCGATTTTGTTGCCAAAGTATTTGCTGGTGGCACCGATCCGGCGATGCTCAGTATCCTCAAATCGAACTTTACAACAGTTAAACACGCAAAGCCGCCAGCCAGCCGCAAGGGCTCGGTGGAATGGTATGTGATTGCCCAAGGCAAAAAGGGCTAATCAGCTTTTCGCGCGCGCCTTTTCGATGGCACTCTGCAACGCTTCATACCCCAGCGCGCCCTCTAATATCTGATCGCCAATGATAAAGGTTGGAGTGCCATTGAAACCAATCTGGTGCATCATCGCAAGGTTGCGTTCAATTTCTTGATTGGCTTGTGGTGAGGCCGCGAAGCTGCGGGCCGCGGTGATATTTAGTCCTGCGGTCTGCGCTGCTACGGCTATGTTGGGTTCATCCGCCCGCCCAAGGGCAAACAGCGCATCGTGAAATGCCTTGTGTTTGCCCTGACGTGCAGCGGCGAGTGCCCACAATGCGGCAATGCGGCTCGTTTGGCTTAGAATAGGCAATTCGCGATAGACAAGGCGGATATTGCCATCGCTCTTTAGCAAGCGTTGCATGTCCGGCAGACTCGCCCGGCAGAAACCGCAGTTATAGTCAGTAAACTCGACAATTGTCACGTCACCCTTGGGATTGCCTGCCTCCGCGCCAGGGAAGGGGGTAGCGATTTCATTTCCGGCCGCAGAAAGCCGCTCTGTAACCTCACGCTGCTGTAAAATGGCAATGGCGTCGGTGATAATTTCGGGATTTTCGAGGATATAGGCCTTCACCAGTGCCTCAGTTGCCTTGCGGTCCGCGGGGGACATGCCTGCAGCAGACACGGCTGCATCCGCAAATTTGGTTGCGCTCTCCGAGGTTGGTGTGGCATTTAAAGCGCGATCTGCGGCAGGGGGTGGCCAAAAAATATAGGCTGCTAACGTAACCAGTATGATCAAACCCGCAACGACAGTGGCGATTATGATCCGATGACTTTGTGCGTGTTCATTCATGGGGGTTGATTAGCCGCAACGCAGGCATTCGGCCAGCATTTTAGCGACGTCGCTTCTTCAAGGACGCAAGCTTTGCTTCAGCCACCATGTTGATATCCTGAGCGCGGATCCAGTCTGGCGAATATTCCGGCAATCCCGCCATGGCGGTTTGCGCGTTGGGCAATGCAAGTTGCGGCGCGCCTTCCATCAAATAGCGTTCGGCGCTGGCAAGGGCGGCGCGCGCGGTATCGCCTTTTTGTTCATAGACAACGCCAAGTTGATACCAAGCGAAGGGATTTTGGTTATCCTTGGTTACTGCTGCTTTCAACACCTGCGCAGCCTCATCCAACTGTGCCTTATTGTCGGTCGCGATCAATGCATGTCCGAATATTGCCGCAATCAATGGTTGGTTACCTGTAAGGCTGACCGCCTTGCGTAACGGAACAATCGCCTCAGTAGGGTGGCCCGATTCCAACAAGATTTGTCCGTAGAGCTCCAAGAAATACGGGTCATCGGGTGCGGAAGCGACAAGGGTCGAAGATTCATCTAATGCCTTTTGCGGATAAGCTGATTTGTGCCATGCATAAGCCCGTGCATATCGGGCGGGGACCGACTTGTCAGTTTCCGGATAGTCACGCAGTGTGGCAGTGGGATCAGCAAGATAACCTGTGAGCTTGGCCTTAATGCGTTTAAAATCACTCTCCCATTTCGGGTTTAATGGCGCGCTCCATGCAGGATCGACCGAGTATGTGTCCTGAAGAACTGCAATGCGCTCGCCTGACAAAGGGTGAGTCCGCCCGTAGCTATCCTCTTGGGGAATGCCGAGGCGGAATTCAAAATTCTGGAGCTTCTTGAAAAAGTTAATGGAGCCGCGACCTGATATGCCTGCCTTGGAAAGATACTGCGCGCCCGCCGCGTCGGCTGTACCCTCTTGTCCGCGGCTGAAGGCCAGGAACTTCCCCATAGCGGCTTGCTGGCCCGCCGATAAAATGCCCATACCAGCTTCACCGGCCCCCGCCGCAATAGCGGCTGCCGCAAGTATAAGGCTAGCGATGCTGATGCCGCTAGCCGCAGAGGCGCCTTCGTCAAAACGGACGGCGTGACCTCCCGCGACGTGTCCAAGCTCATGTGCGATCACGCCTTGTACTTCGTTTGCGGAGGTTGCGGCATCGATTAAACCGCTGTGGATGTAGACAGCTTGGCCACCGGCTACGAACGCATTAATGGATTTGTCATTGATGAGGATGATTTCGACATTGTTGGGATCAAGACCTGCTGCTGCGATCAAGGGCGCTGAAATTTCGTCGAAAAATGCTTCAGTTTCTGCGTCGCGCAAGATTGACTGTGCCATCACCGGTCGCGCCGAAACCAACACAGCCAGAAACAAAATGAACGCCGGACGGATGGCGCGAAACACGGTTATGCTCATATGCGATGAATGGCCTGATCTTGATGAACGCGCAATGAAGAAGTTTTAGAAACAAAGCCCCGCCAGTCGATGACCAGCGGGGCTATGTTGTTTTCAATTTCGCTGCTTCTTATCCGAATGTGCGCTGCCACCATCCAGTGCGTGGCGTACCGTCCTCATTGACGCCCTCTGCATCCGTGGATGCTACGTCTTGCGTCGCACCCTTTGCAACGGCTTTCTTGCGAGGGGCTTTCGCCTTTGGCGCCTCGACAGGTGCCTCGGTTGCAGCTTCAGCTATTGCCGGTGCCGTGTCCTTTGCCTTTGCCTTAGCGCGTGGCTTGGCCGGCGCCTTCGCCTTGGCGACAGGCGCTTCGTCGGTCGCAACTGGTGCATCGGCGGCGGGAGCTTTTTCCGCTGCCTCAGCCGCAATAGTTTCTGCCTTCGGCTTCGCACGGCTACGGCGCTTTGGCTTCGTGTCTGCTTCTTCGCTTACTTCGACCGGAACTGCTAATACTTCCGTCTCGGTAGGTGCTGAAGCTTCGGCTGCTGTGTCTAGGCCTGCTTCCTGACGGTCGCGACCTCTGCCGCCGCGACGGCTGCGACGCGCTTTTGGCGTGGCTTCTGCATCTGCTTCTGGTGCTTCGACTGCGGCATTGCTTTCAGGGCGTTCCGACGTAGCCTCGTTTTCGCCCGCAACTGCATCTTCGCCTTCAGGCCGTCCATCACGCTCGCGTCCCTTGCCACCACGGCGGCCACGGCGACGCTTGCGCTTGCGACCTTCGCCGCCTTCACCTTCTTCGCGTGGACGCTCCTCGCGGGCGCGGCGCGGTTCGCGGGCAGTTTCTTCGACTTCTTCAATTTCGTCGTCGAAATCGTCGATTTCATCTTCGATATCGTCATCGTCGAGATCAATAATAGGCGGCAATTCGACAGGACGCTCCGGACGTGGGCCGGAGCTTGAAACCGCAAGCTTTGCGCCTTCGGTCTCGCCATTGGGGACGATCAGAACGCGGACATGGTAGCGATCTTCAATCGCTGCGAGTTCTGCACGCTTGTTGTTGAGGCAATATATTGTTGCCTCTTGGCTAGCTTGCAGCACGATCTGGCTGCCATTACCCTTAGCGGATTCTTCTTCGATAAGCCGTAATGCGGACAACGCGGCGGACGATGCCGTGCGCACCAGACCGGTGCCCTCGCAATGCGGACATTCGCGGGTTGATGCCTCAAGCACACCAGTGCGAAGGCGCTGACGGCTCATTTCCATGAGGCCAAAGCTTGAAATGCGGCCGACCTGAATACGGGCGCGGTCGTGTTTCAACGCTTCTTTCATTGCGCGCTCGACTTTGCGCGCGTTTGAATGATGCTCCATGTCGATAAAGTCGATGACAACAAGGCC
This sequence comes from uncultured Sphingomonadales bacterium, assembly GCA_903821685.1. GTDB lineage: Bacteria > Pseudomonadota > Alphaproteobacteria > Sphingomonadales > Sphingomonadaceae > Sphingorhabdus_B > Sphingorhabdus_B communis. Next base: position 116,830 of record CAIJLW010000024.1, read on the forward strand.
AGCCATGTCCCGCAAACGCAGTTGGCGGGCAATCTCGCGCGCGGCTTCTAAGTTAGTCGAAAGCGCCGTCTGTTCAATGCCATGTTCTTTGGTCGAACGGCCTGAGTTGATGTCGATTGATACCAACGCTTCGGTCGGGTTGATGACAATATAGCCACCTGATTTCAACTGGACGATCGGCTGATACATAGCGTTCAGCTGATCCTCGACATGGTAGCGCTGGAACAACGGCACCGGATCGGCATAATGCTGCACACGCTTGGCGTGGCTTGGCATCAGCAATCTCATGAAGTCTTTCGCGGCCTTGTAACCATCCGGCCCTTCAACAAAGACCTCGTCAATATCTTTGTTATAGATATCGCGGATGGCGCGTTTGATGAGGTCGCTGTCGGTGTGAATCAGCATTGGCGCCGCACCGCGAAGCGTTCGCTCCCGGATTTCGTCCCAAAGGCGCGCCAAATAATCAAAGTCACGCTTGATTTCAGGCTTCGTCCGAGCAAGCCCAGCGGTCCGGATGATGCAGCCCATAGTATTGGGCAATGTGAGGTCCGAAATAATGGACTTCAAACGCTTGCGGTCGGCTGCGCTGTGGATTTTTCGGCTAATGCCACCACCATGCGACGTGTTTGGCATCAATACGCAATAACGGCCTGCAAGACTCAAATAGGTGGTGAGCGCAGCGCCCTTATTACCGCGTTCTTCTTTGACAACCTGAACCAGCAAAACCTGACGACGATGAATAACGTCCTGAATCTTGTAACGGCGGCGCAAGTTCATGCGCTTTGCGCGCACCTCGTCGCTTGCCTTTGGTGCGCGACTTTCGCCGTTGCGGCCTCCGCGTCCACGACGGCGGCGGTTATTGCGACCATTGTCGCCGCCATTATCGCCACCTTCGTTTTCGTCTAAATCATCACCATTATTATTCAGGTCGGGTTCTTCACCCTCTGTCATGTCTATGGTGTCGACGCTGTCGTCGCTGTCGACTTCGATAAAATCGTTTACATCGTCGTCGCGTTCGGCAGAGCCCTGCATGATGTCGGAAGGCTCATCGCTTTCCTCTTCTTCCTGCTCACGCAAAGCAGCTTCTTCCGCAGCAGCTTCGGCTTCCTCAGCCAACAACCGGTCACGGTCTTCCCTTGGGATTTGATAATAATCAGGGTGGATTTCGGCAAAAGCCAAAAACCCATGACGGTTGCCACCGTAATCGACAAAAGCCGCCTGAAGCGACGGTTCAACCCTGGTTACTTTTGCGAGGTAGATATTGCCTTTGAGCTGCTTGTGCTCGGCCGATTCAAAATCAAATTCCTCAATCTGGTTTCCTGTTACGACTGCGACCCGGGTTTCCTCCCGGTGACGCGCGTCGATAAGCATACGCGTTGTCATGTAATTTACTCCAGCGAGGCTGGCGCCCGGTTGTCAGCCAAAGGCCGCTCGCTTCATTGTTGATGCATTGCCAGGCAGGACGCACAGCGTTCCTGTCGGCAAAGCGATATGGTGGAAATGAAAGAATTGCGTCTGCTGCTTGTGCATGGCGGGCGTGTATCGCGCGCGCTTGATTTCCAACCGATGCGCCATGCCCAGTGTGGGCGGCGGTGGTGGAAATATCATGCCTCATGTAGCGTCAACCTGTTAAAATGCCGAACGGAAATTACTGTTCGGCTGACTGTCGGGGCGTTCGAAAAAAGCCCAGTGGGCAATGGTTAGCACTCCCGCCTGTTGTCGGCAAGAGCATCCCGCGAATTAGCTGCTTATTACGGCTATTGTTCTCGATCTTTAAAGGATTAACCTATTAGTAACCATTTCTGTTCACCATGACTTACGATCGGATACCTAAGTGCTTTGGGCTTAAGAGGATGGAGCAGCTGTGTGGATCGAATAAACTTCTGGACGACTAATTTTACGAGGTCAGATATGCGAGGCATAATTCCTGTTATGCTTTTTGCTGCACTCCCTATTTGCGCGTATCCGGCGATGGGAGGGACGGTTCAGAAAATATCCGCGCAGGACGGCGCTGTAATTGTTCAATTTGACGGCGTTGTGGACAGGGCGGATGTATTTACCCTCGCGGCACCTGACCGTATTGCCATTGACGTATCTGGCGCGACGGCAGGTCAATCTGCATTTGCAGGGGGCTCGGTTCAAAACATAAGGCAGAGACAATTTAGCGCCGACACAGCGCGGATCGTCTTGGATCTCGCCGAACCCGCTGTTGTCACCAACGGCAATTTTTCCGCCGACGGAAAAAGCCTGCGCCTTAGCCTGCGGCCAGTGCCGCTGACCGAGTTTTCTGGCACCATCGCGCGCGGCAAAACGCAGATTATCCCTCCCGCCGCATTTCGCGCCGATCCGCCGAAGCGTCGGTACGAGGTTACTGCACCCATTCGAGTAAATGTTGGCAAGGGCCTGCCAGTGGTGAGTGGGCCGGCGGACGACAGCCTACCATTGGTGGTTATAGATGCAGGCCATGGCGGTCATGACCCGGGTGCTATCAGTCCGCATGGTGGGCAGTTGGAAAAGGACGTGACACTCGCCATTGCAAAGTCGGTCCGAAATGAAATGCTAAAAAGTGGACGCGTCCGTGTGGCCCTGACGCGCGACACGGACAAGTTTATCGTGCTGCAAGATCGCTTCCAACTGGCGCGCAAGTTACGTGCCGACCTGTTTATATCAATCCATGCTGATAGCGCGGAAAGCCCAGAAGCAACGGGAGGGACGGTGTACACCCTGTCGGAAGTCGCTTCTGACCGCGAGGCGCAGCGGCTTGCAGCGCGTGAAAACAAGGCCAACATTATTAACGGGGTTAATCTAGGCGGTGCCGACGCGAACGTCTCGTCGATCCTGATTGCCCTTACCCAGCGCGAAACAATGAATGTCTCTGCGGACTTTGCAAAACTGTTGTTGCGTGAGGCAGCGCCCAACATGCGCATTCGCGGCAATTCGCATCGGTTTGCTTCGTTTATTGTCTTAAAGGCACCGGACACCCCATCCGTGCTCTTTGAAACCGGCTATCTCAGTAACGAAGCTGATGTCACCTTCTTGGCTTCCCAAAGTGGACAGGGCAAGGTAGCACGGGCACTTGCCAATGCCATTCAAGTTCACTTTGCACGGCGGATTGCTTTGCGTTGACGGGTAGTAGAAGCATTTTTGCGTCAATTTACTGATGAACTTTCTGGACCTGTTCGGCAAATCGGCTAGATAGTGCCCGCGATGGATATAGTACCCCCTCCTGCCGAAGTGCCAGATACGGTCAGTTACAGGCTGAAACGCAGCGCCGAAGAATTTATCGAGCGTTGGCGGGGCTGGTGGCAAAGCAAGCGTTTTCGTTTGGCTACCTATGCAGTCGGCGGGCTTGTGGTCCTCTTCATTGTATTCTGGGCGCTATTCGCGCGGAATCTTCCCGATGCGGAAGCGCTCATTGAATATGAGTCGCCTTTGCCCACCGTGGTACGTGACGTTAACGGAGAACCATTCCACAGCTACGCCCGAGAACGCCGGGTCCAATTGGAATATGCCGATTTCCCGAAGACTTTGGTGCACGCGTATCTTGCCGCCGAAGACAAAACATTCTTCAGCCATGGCGGGATTGATTATCCCGGTATCGCGTCGGCCATTTTCGACAATATGTTCAGCAGTAAGCGATCGCGTGGCGCGTCCACCATCACGCAGCAAGTTGCGAAAAACCTGCTTTTGACGAATGAATATAGCTACACCCGCAAAGCCAAAGAAGCGATTTTGGCAAAGCGGATCGAAAACGCGCTCACCAAGCAGCAAATCCTGTCGCTATACCTTAACGAAATTGCGCTTGGACGTCAGTCATTCGGTGTCGAAGCGGCAGCGCAGGCTTATTTCGGCAAAAGCGTTAATCAACTCCAATTACATGAAATGGCATTTTTAGCCATTCTTCCCAAAGCGCCCGAGCGTTACGGACGTGCTAAAAATGCTGTTGCGGCGATAGCGCGCCGCAACTGGGTTCTTGGTGAAATGCGCGCGAATGAATGGATTACAGAGGCGCAGCTTTTGACTGCGCGCGCTCAACCCCTTGGCCTGGTGACGCAACGTGGCACAGGATATAAAAACGTCGGCGGTTACTTCGCAGAAGAGGTGCGCCGCCAACTCATAGAAAAATTTGGTGAAACTGATGCTGCTGGCCCTTACAGCGTTTATTCCGGTGGTCTTTGGGTGCGGTCATCGATGAACCCGGAATACCAAATTCTAGCGACCAAGGCGTTGCGTGATGGCTTGTTGCGCTACAACGCCGGTAAGGCGTGGAAAGCCAATCTTGGTAAAATTGACGTTAAAGATGATAATTGGGCAGCACGCTTTGCATTGAGCAACATCGGGATCGATTATGCAAACTGGCGCGCAGGCGTTGCCCTTGGCAAAGGTCGCGTCGGGTTTGCCGATGGTACCGAAGCCACGTTGGATGGTGGACCCGCCGCAATGAAAGCAGGCGATGTCATTGCGGTTGCGCCCAATGGCATAAACAGTTTCGCGGTCCGCAGCGTGCCTGAAGTCGGCGGCGGCATGGTTGTGCAAAACCCGCACAATGGCCGCGTGCTTGCTATACAAGGCGGTTTCGACAACCGTATTTCAAGCTTCAACCGCGCGACGCAGGCGCAGCGTCAGCCTGGGTCTACGATCAAGCCCTTTGTTTACGCCACCGCGCTGGACAACGGCATGACGCCCACATCGATCATCGTTGATGGTCCGTATTGCGTATGGCAGGGTGCCAATTTGGGCCAGAAATGCTTCCGCAATTTCGACGGCGGCGGGGCAGGGCCAAAAACCATGCGCTGGGGCTTGGAGCAGTCACGCAACTTGATGACGGTGCGTGCTGCTACCGAAGCCGGTATGGATAATGTGACGGACACGTTCCGCGCAATGTCGATCGGCGATTATCCCGACTATCTCGCTTATGCACTTGGCGCAGGCGACACTACTGTGCTGAAAATGGTCAATGCTTATTCAATGCTCGTCAATCAAGGCCGCGAGCTTAAGCCAACGCTGATTGATTTTGCACAAAACCGAAAGGGCAAGGTAATCTGGCCAAGCAAATGGGTCCCATGCAAGGGTTGCCGTTCGCCGGATTGGAATGGCAAGCCCATGCCGCGATTTGCAGCGGCTGGTAAGCAGGTGATGGACCCCATCACCGCCTATCAAGTCGTACACATGCTTGAAGGTGTCATTGAACGCGGTACCGCTGTAACACTGCGCGAATTGAACCGGCCGTTATTTGGTAAGACGGGTACGACTACGGGGCCAACAAATGTCTGGTTCATTGGCGGATCGCCGCATCTTGTTGCTGGACTGTATCTGGGCTTTGACCAGCCACGCAATTTGGGCGGCTACGCGCAAGGTAGTTCAGTTGCTGCGCCGATCTTTAAACAATTCGCGCGTGCGGCGATGGCCGATATGCCAAAAACGCCATTCATCGCGCCTGCTGGAACGCGACTGGTGCGTGTGGACCGTAAGAGCGGTAAGCGTGTTTATGGCGCTTGGCCGGGCAATGACCCTCAGAACGCCGTTATATGGGAAGCGTTCAAGGCAGAAACTGAACCTAAGCGTTCTATCCGTCAGGAAGAATTGGCGGCGGGTGATGAGAAACCAAAGAAAGAGGCTGAAACTCAGTCGAACACGGCCGGCGCAGTAAGTGCGCCAAGTGCAAGTGTCGGCACAAAACGCGATCGAGAGTTTATCCAGCAAGAAGGCGGGATTTATTAGCGTTTGCGGATAGCCACTTTTTGTAAGGCGGCATGCATACTTTGGCATCGCTACCTTTGACTTGAGCGCCCAATCCGCTAAAGGCCGCGGCTGACCTTTTCATTCCCTTGGAGTTTCTTATGCGCGCCGACGCAGAAGGCTATGTTGCCCGCATTGATGCTGCCCTCAACCTCGTCAA
>CAIJLW010000025.1 GCA_903821685.1 uncultured Sphingomonadales bacterium
AACACCACCACGCTGCGGATGGATTCACCTGCATGCATTAGATCGAACGCTTTGTTGATCTCTTCGAGACCCATGACATGCGTAATCATCGGGTCAATCTCGATTTTGCCGGTCATGTACATATCAACAATCTTTGGCACGTCGGTCCGTCCCTTTGCGCCACCAAAGGCTGTGCCGCGCCAGTTGCGGCCCGTCACAAGCTGGAACGGGCGTGTCGCGATTTCCTTGCCAGCTTCGGCCACACCAATGATGATGCTGGTGCCCCAGCCACGATGGCATGCCTCAAGCGCGGTGCGCATGACCTCTGTGTTGCCTGTCGCATCAAAGGTGTAATCCGCGCCGCCGTCGGTCATTTGCACAATCTTGGCAACCACATCTTCGCGGCTTAGCCCCTTGGAGTTGAGGAAAGCCGTCATGCCGAACCGGCGGCCCCATTCCTCACGATCAGGGTTGATATCAACGCCGATAATCATGCCAGCACCCGCCAGACGCGCGCCTTGAATAACGTTAAGGCCAATACCGCCCAAGCCGAACACCACAACCGTGTCCCCAACCTGCACCTTGGCCGTGTTCACCACCGCGCCAACGCCCGTGGTCACGCCGCAACCAATATAGCAGCTTGATTGAAACGGCGCATCTTCGCGAATTTTGGCAAGTGCGATTTCTGGCAAGACCGTGAAGTTCGAAAATGTCGAACAGCCCATATAATGGAATACCGTCTGGCCCTTATAGCTGAACCGGCTTGTGCCATCGGGCATCAACCCCTTGCCTTGCGTCGCCCGGATCGCGGTGCACAGGTTGGTCTTGCCCGACAAGCAGCTTTTGCACTGCCGACATTCCGGCGTGTACAAAGGAATGACATGGTCCCCCGGGCTAACGCTGGTCACGCCAGCACCGACTTCGCGCACAATCCCTGCGCCCTCATGCCCCAGCACCGAAGGAAAAATGCCCTCGCTGTCAAAGCCATCCAGCGTATACGCATCAGTATGGCAGATGCCCGTCGCCATGATCTCGACCAGCACTTCACCAGCCTTTGGACCTTCCAAATCCAACTCGACAATTTCCAATGGCTTTTTCGCTTCAAATGCAACTGCAGCGCGGGTCTTCATGGTACTTGGGTCTCCGTTATATTCTGCCAAAGGCTTTTCCATTAACCGCGCAGCGGTGCAAGCCTAGATTCCAGCATACCATGCATAGTCGCCGACATCCTCCCAATATCCGCCCTTTCCACCATGAAATTTGGTCAGGTCGTCCGTCGCCTCGATGCGCATAACATATTTGGCCTGCTTGTAGCCCAATTGCCGCTCTACGCGCAGCCGGATAGGCGCGCCATATTTCACGGGCAGAGTTTCACCATTCATGCCCCACGCCAATATGGTCTGCGGATGATAGGCGTCGACCAAGTCAATCGATTCATAATATGGCAGCGCTCCGTAATCATCCGCGCAATGAAAAACGATATACTTGGCGCGGCTCGACACGCGGGCCTGTTGCAGCAACAGGCGGAGCGGCGTGCCTTGCCACTGCGCAATCGCACTCCAACCCTCCACACAGTCATGCCGCGTGATTTGCGTGCGCACTGGCATGGCCCGCAGCGCATCCAGTCCAAGCACCAAAGGATTGGCCACCATGCCGTCAACACGCAACCGCCAGTCCGCAAAACCATTCTGCAGATGCGCGAGATATTCCGCGGAGGTAGCGATCACCGAACCATTTGTTTTAAAAACGGGCGATATGTCCGACGGGGCAAATTCAGGCGCCAGCGCTGCGCGGTCCATTAACGACCTATGCGTCATCTGATTAAGACTATCGACCGCACGCAGCGCCGACCGGAAGGTCGCATTCTCATTCAAGGCGTCACAGCCGCTCAAGATCAGCGCGCCGCTGCCCAAAGTCGCGCCGCGCAACAGGTCGCGGCGGCGCATAAATTTGCGCCCATCGGTCATGGCCGTTCTCCATCTTGGCCGAGTTCACTGGTCGCCGCATGCCGCCCGGTTATCATCGACCGGACACCCTTAATTGGACCAGAAAGTAGGACCATGACGAGGTGAATGACAACAAAAAGTGCCATCATCGCCGCAGCAATGAAATGCAGCGAGCGGGCCGACTGCCGCCCGCCAAATAGATCAAGTAACCACGGCCAAGCCGCGTTCAGTGCAGGCGACATTGTTATACCCGTCAGGATCATGGTCGGAAGCACGACGAATATGAGCCCAATATACGCCAGTTTTTGCAGTATATTATAAGTGCCGTGCGCGTGATTGAAACGCAGCTGCGCATGATTTTTGATGTCTTTCCAGATATTAGCTACGCTCCATTCCGCACGTCGGACATGCAAGTCCTTTCGAATATGGCCGTTGACCAGCGAACCCAGCATGAAGGCCGTCAGCCCAAGCGCGAAAAGCCACGCAAAGGCAAAATGCCACCTGCGCGCAGCCGCCAGACTGTAATGGGTGGGAATGGTCGCCCAGCCGGGAAAGGCAACCCTGCGAACCTTGTCTTTTGAATCTAATGATAGTCCCAGCACGCCAGTGGTTTCAACGCGGGCGCTCCCAATTCTCACGAACCCCGTGGTGCGTGTATCGTCAATTTGCAACCAAGCATAATCTCCGCGTGCGCCGAATTCGCCCCAGTAAAGCTGCGGATGAGCGTTAAAGATCATGAGGCCACTCATCAGCAATATCGTAGCGAAAATGGCGTTCAGCCAATGCCAGATACGCGTGAGGATATGGTGCCGTTTCACCACATCCTGCGCCCCTGACTGTGTTGCATCCATAAAAGTGCTCCTATGCAAAGTCTAAGCGACCCTAGCCGATCGGGCAACTGCAACGTCACGTTTAGCAGCGGACACATCGGGTTTATGTTTAAGGCGCTCCGAGGCGCCCATCAGATCAGAGGCCCTTTTCGTAGGGCGTTGGACCGCTCGGGCTACACAGGTGCCCACATCAACATGGCATTAGCCCTGAAAAGGCCGATGCCTAAATATAACTTATTGAAATATCAGAATTTTTCACCCGTGAGCCGCTGGCACAACATGTCCAATTGGTCCAAGCTGCCATATTCAAATGTCACCGCGCCAGCGCCCGTTATATTTTTCTGCGCAATCCGAACCTTAAGACCCAAAAGATCGCCAAGATGCGACTCGACTGCGCGGATATCGGCATTTTCTGACTGGCCAGCAGATACTTTCCTTCTCACCTTCGGCGCGCGCTCTTGTTGCACCAGTGCTTCAGTTGCCCGAACAGACAGGCCGTTTTTGATGACCAGCATTGCGAACTGGACCGCATTGTCACTGCCCAATAAGGCGCGCGCGTGTCCCATGCTCAGCTTTTCTTCCGTCACCAAGTCGCGCAGCGTCGGCGGCAAGTCCAGCAAGCGCATCATGTTCGCAACATGGCTCCGCGATTTATGCACAAGTTCGGCAAGTTCGGCTGCACTGTGACCAAATAATTCCGTTAGCTTTTTATAGGCCTCGGCCTCTTCAATTGGATTTAAATCCTGCCGCTGGATATTTTCGAGAAGCGCAATCTCTAGCGTTTCGGAATCGTCAAAGCTGCGGATGATTGCAGGAATATCATGTAACTGCGCACGCTGGGCCGCGCGCCAGCGGCGTTCCCCCGCAACAATCTGGTATCCCCCTTGAAATGGCCGGACAATTATGGGCTGGATAACCCCATGCTTTGCTATGCTCGCGGCCAGCTCATCCAACTTCTCATCGGCAAAATGGCGCCGTGGCTGATCGGGATTAGGACGGATGTCGATCACCGACAGCGTCGCAACGCCCTGCCCACGAGAACCCATATCTGAATTTGATTTTGCCGCCATGCTGTCGCCGCGCAATGCCTCGCCCAACAAAGCATCCAGACCCCGCCCAAGGCCCATTTTCTTCTTTAACGGTGACTTTTCAGCCGGATTATCGTTGCTCACGCTGCTAACTCCCGGGCCGGTAGTCGGCCAATCAATTCTCTGGCAAGTTTCATATAGGCTTCCGAGCCAGAGCACCGATGATCGTAGACCAAGGCTGGAAGCCCATGACTAGGTGCCTCGGACAAGCGCACGTTGCGGGGAATGACGGTGTTGAACACCAAATCACCTAAGCAACTGCGCACATCGTCAGCCACCTGCTCGGTCAGCTTATTGCGTTTGTCGTACATGGTAAGCGCGATACCCATAATGGTGAGGGCGGGGTTGAAACGACCCTGAACGCGTTCGACTGTTTGTAATAACTGGCTAAGCCCCTCCAGTGCGAAAAACTCGCACTGTAGCGGCACGAGAAGCGAGTCTACCGCAACAAGCGCGTTTACGGTTATCAAACCAAGCGACGGTGGGCAGTCGATTATACAAATGTCCCAATGCGTGTCCGATTTATCAAACGCCGCTTTAAGCCGACCGGTGCGATCTTCACACTGAACCAATTCGATTTCCGCACCCGACAGGTCAACAGTGGCAGGTACAATGTCGAGGTTCGGAATAAGCGTTGGGATCGCGGCATCTTTTAACGATGCATCACCCAGCAATAGATCATAACTGCTGTGAACCCGCTGCGCTTGCTTTAACCCAAGACCTGTGGAGGCATTGCCTTGGGGATCAAGATCCACAAGAACGCAGCGCCAACCGCTTGCGGCCAACGCCGTCGCCAGATTTATAGCTGTTGTTGTTTTGCCAACCCCACCCTTTTGGTTCGCTACAGCAATACGAATCATGGCCTTTGCCCCTGTTTTTCGGCACCTGCTTTAGTTTGGCGATGCCCTGATAATGTGCCGACCAGAATCCCCGCATCCTGGTCAGTTATGCTCTTCATAACTTGAAAATTTCCATCCCAAACGCCCTGGGCGTCTTGCCACTCGTGGTCCGCATTACGCCCCTTTGGTAAAAGCCACAAAGTTTTATTTGTCGCAAAACGTTCTGCAAGATCAAACAACTTCGGTAATGGCGCAAACGCACGGGCACTGATGACCGAATAAGGCGCGGTTTCCAAACGCTCCAACGCAACCCCGGCAACATGGACACGGTGGGTGAGGTCCAACATTTCAACCGCACGCTGCAGATAATCAATCCGCCGCGCACGCGATTCCACAAGCGTCACGTTGTAATCAGTCAACAATGCAATAATAAGCCCCGGAAACCCAGCGCCTGATCCCAAATCCAGCCAGCGGGTATCGGCGGGCGCATGGTCCAGAAATTGCAGCAACTGGGCACTGTCCACAATATGGCGCGACCAAATATGATCAAGCGTCGATGCAGAAATCAGATTTTGACTACTCGCTTCACGTTTCAAAAACGCGACAAAGGTCTTGAGCGCGTCCATTGTTTCACGTGAAACACCCAGATCGCTTTCGAGCCAAAACACAGCCTCCTGCTCGGTCATGCCGGTTCTGCGATGCTGGATTTCGCGCGCTTGGCATGTACCAAAATGGCAGCCAGCGCCGCCGGGGTTATACCCCTAATGCGCGACGCTCCAGCTAAAGTCTGCGGCTTTGCTGTTTGCAGACGCTCAACCATTTCGTTGGAAAGCCCAGCTATCAAACTGTAATCGGTTGTCTCGGAAAGTCTAATTTCCTCATTGGCGGTGACGTCATGTATTTCGGCCTCTTGTCGCGCCAAATAGGGTGCGTATCTGCCATCCTGCTCAACTTCATTAAGTAGGTCCAAAGGCCACGCTTCGCTTTCACGTGCAAGCAACGTTGCAACCGATAGCTGCGGAAAGCGCAACCATTCAAACAACGACATTTTACCGGCGTCTTGTTTTACGGAAAGGCCACGCTTTATGAGGACGTCCGCGCTTTCCTGAGAATGAAGGCGCTCAAGCAAATCTTTGCGCCGATGTTCTCGGTGTTGAAACGCCGCAGCAGTGCTGGCCTCGACAGCTCCAACACCAATCGCCATGGGCGTCAGCCTCGACTGCGCATTATCGGACCGCAAACGTAACCGATATTCCGCCCGCGCAGTTAGCATGCGGTAGGGCTCGGTAACGCCTTGCAGCGTGAGGTCGTCAATCATCACCGCTATGTAGCTATT
>CAIJLW010000026.1 GCA_903821685.1 uncultured Sphingomonadales bacterium
CACGTGCCGTCGTCTTCATGCAATCCATCCTATTTTACGATGACCCGGATATGTCAGAACAAGTGGCAATACGGCAATTATATTGAGCCGAAAATCACAGTTATGTGATTTTTTAATGCTAACTATTAGTTAAATTACTATGGAATTAGCAGAGGGATTCGCTTGTTTCGATGGAGCATGTCGATCCCCCAGGCGCCTGGCGCCATGTCTTCGGGTCGTTCGGGCACACAGGAGAGACGCAGAATTTTGCCGGCTGCTCCCTGCATGAACCCTCTAAAGATTCATGCAGGGTGGCATAGGCCTAACAACTTGCTTTTGTAGCAAATCTGATCGTGTTTTGATTAAAACTTATAGCCGACCTCAACACCCATCAAGCGCCGCGCGCCCGGTGAGATGAAGGAACCGCCAAACTCAATAGCAGGGATCGCTTCGTTGATATATTTGCGGTCAAGCAAGTTGTCGGCAAACGCGGTTACGTTCCAATTATCACCTTCAAGGCCGACCCGCAGATTGAGAACGCCGAATGGATCACGCTTGGCGACGCTGTAATTGGCATTGCCAACAAATCCGGGCAGCGCGAGCGCAGAGATCGGCAGCAACTGGCTGAAGATCGTGGCCCGTTTCTGATCCTGAACGGTGTGGAACCATGTCGCGCCGGTAATGCGATAATCGGCCCGCAGAACCACACCGATATCATCGCTTAGTGGCGCATCGATCTGGGTTCCAAGGTTAATCGTATAATCCGCGGTATATGGCGACTTGTTGCCTACGGTGTAAGGGCGCGATGTGTTTTTCTTGATTTCGCTGTCGGTCAAGTTGACCGAACCAAACACCTTCCAGCCATCAATAATCTTGGCTGTGGTGTTCAATTCGACGCCCTTCACATCAACCTTGTCGATGTTCGATACAACGCGAAGCAAGCCGAACGATCCGACGAAGAATTCGAAGAACTGCATGTCCGAAATTTTGGTATAGTAACCAGCAAGGTCAAATGTGACGCGATTGTCGAGCAATGACCCCTTGATACCGGCCTCGAACGAGCTCGAGCGTTCCTTGCGAAACTGGTCATTAATTGTCACGCCAGCGCCGATTGCTGGGACATTAAAGTTTGCATTCACCAAGGCCGAAGACCCTGTGTTGTTGAAACCACCGGATTTAAAACCAATACCCCAGTTGGCATAAATATTGGTCGAGCTGTTAGGCGTGAAGCTTAACGTGACTTTTGGCTCCAGCTGTTTGAAGCTAGCAGATTTATCCGCGATTCCACCTGTTGCAGGTAGGCCAGGGTTAATCTTAGCACCCGTTATTGGGTCGGATACATTGGGCACTAGGTTGGACGTTGTCCGGTCCTCAACATCATAACGCAATGCAAAGCCGGCTTTGAACATGTCAGACATTTTATAGTCGACTGAGCCAAATGCAGCGTAGACGTCCGTTTTGAACGTATCGTTGAACAATTGCGATGTCGGGTTGCTGCTGCCCGGTGCATTATACAATGCCGCGCTAACACCTTGATCCAAATCAGCACCAAGGCTCACGCCAACCGTTCGGTCGATGTGAAGGCCGTACACGCCCACTTGCCAATTCAGCGGCCCACCGTCATTCGACGCCAAGCGGATTTCTCCACTGATGTCTTTTTGATTGCGGATCTGCAACTGCGTGCCATCGCAAGTTGTCGGACTGTAGGCACCAAAGGTTGAGCCTGTTGCCGGTGCAAAAATGAACGGTACAGGAATCTGACCAATGAAGCCCGGTGCGTTCAACGGAAATCCGGTCAATGCCGCAGTTGTTGCAAAGCACTTGTTCTGAACGGCCAAATTCGTCGCATTGGAAGGCGCGCCCAAAGCTGGTGAAATGTAGCGCGCGAAGTCAGCCGAAGTTCCATCTGCAGTGAGGTTTTGGTCCACATCGGAATACAGCGCCCATGCGGTCAGCCGCGTCGCGCCGAAGTCGTGATCAATCTTCGCCGAAAAATCAATTGTCCGTTGGTCGTTCGTTGGCCGAATGTTGCTGTAATACCGCAATTCATGCGCATCAACATCTTCGAAAAATGCGCCACCAAACGCTTCGATATGGAATACCGAGTTGAAGTTGATCGACGCGCCAGACAGTTTTGAATAGCGTGCCTTAATATCAAGGTCGGTTGCATCGCCCAATTGCGCCATGAAACGGCCGTCAATCGAATATACTTCCTGATCATCTACGACTTTACGGCCAAGATACAGGTTGCGATAAAATCCGTCTGTTGTGCGATAGTTGCCGGAAAGCACGAAACCGGCATTATCGCCCAAAGGCGATGAAACATAAGCCGAACCTTCGATCGTCTGTTCATTGGCGTAGCTGAATTTGACCGCGCCTTCGAGCGTGTCACCTGGCTTGACCGTGGAGACAACAATCGCACCGGCCGCCGCGTTTCGGCCATAAATCGCGCCTTGCGGACCTTTTAGGATTTCAATCTGACGCAGCGTGCCTTGGGTCTGGTTCAACTGCGCGGTGTTGGTTTTTAAAATACCGTCGACCACGAGTGCAACGGAGCTTTCCGCATCGCGCGCGCCGTTGATGCCGCGAATGTTGATTTGGGTATCCCCAGCCTCGGCAGTGCCCGTCACGATGGTCACACCCGGCGTCAGTTGGGCAAAGCCCTGCGCATTATCTGCACCGGTTCTTGCAAGTGCGGCGGCGTCTATAACGGTGACCGAAGCAGGTACATCAACCAGCCGTTCATTTTGGCGGCGCGCCGTTACAATAATTTCTTCCGCTTCTACGCCCTCTTCGGCAGCCTGCGCAAATGCCGTTGTAGGCACCATAACGCTGACTGCTATCGACGAGAGGAGTGCACTTTTCCCGATACGCATGTAACTTACCCCCTGTTATACCCAATGTTGCTTTAAAGACAGCTTATTGTATACAAACGCCATTCGTCAAGAGGAGCGTTAAAACCATGTCGCGGGCATCGGATCGTGCATATAATCACATTCGCAGCATGATCTTGTCTGGTGAGTTGCAACCTGGATCGCAAATTCGCGAGGAGGCTTTGGCAGAATTGTGCGGTGTATCGCGCACTCCGGTGCGAGATTCGCTTCGGCGGCTTGAGACGGAAATGTTCGTTCGGCGCAACGAATCGCAACGCAGCTTTGTGACAAATTGGTCACTGGACGATCTAAAAGATGCGTTCGAGTTGCGCGCGATGCTGGAAGCGCACGCTGCAAGGCGGGCAGCTTTGCGCATTACGCGAGATCAGCTGGCGCGCATGCGGGATCATAACGGCCAATTGAAGCAGGCAATTGATGCTAGTCGTCCCGATGTACCACGCTTCATCGACAGTAACCGGTTGTTCCACGCAACACTCCTTGAAGCGGCCGCATCAGAGCGATTGGCGAACATGCTGATGCAGGTTACCGAACAACCGGTCATACTGCGCACGGCACGACAATATGACCTCGAAAACCTGCGCCGCTCGCACCATGAACATGATGAATTACTAATCGCTTTTGATAATCGCGACGGTGATTGGGCCGCTGCGGTGATGACGGCCCATATCCGGCGCGCGTTCCATGCTTATGCCGAAGCGCACTCTACCGACACTGAAATCCGGAAAGCCAATTTGGCCGCATAATCCTGTTTGATTTTGTATACAATTATGGCATCAACATCAGCGATGATTATTCCCAAGCATATTGAATTTGTCGAAGTTGGACCACGCGACGGCCTTCAAAACGAGGCTGTTTTGGTATCGACTGTCGATAAACTCGCTTTAATCAATCGGGCGATTGCGGCTGGAGCGCGCCGAATTGAGGCTACCAGCTTTGTGAACCCCAAACGCGTCCCGCAAATGGCGGATGCGGAGGATGTTTGCGCAGGCCTGCCGGACCGCGGCGATGTAACATTTATTGGCTTGGTCATGAACCTGCGCGGCGCAGAGCGTGCCATCGCGACCGAGAAAATAGATCAGCTTGGTGCCGTCGCGGTCGCAACCGATACATTCGCAATGGCCAATCAAGGGCAAAGTAGCAACGAATCTGTCGAGGCAGCGAAGGCCATTATTGCGCTCGCCAAAGCCGAAGGGCGCACTGCGCAATGCACCATAGCTGCATCTTTTGGTTGTCCATTTGAAGGCGAAGTGTCTGACCAGCGCATCATTGATATGGCCGTGGCTATTGCCGAAGCTGGC
>CAIJLW010000027.1 GCA_903821685.1 uncultured Sphingomonadales bacterium
CCAGCGGAAATTGAGTGCGCTTCGGCAATCTGGCCGTCTGCATCCTGCAGCAAATAGGTTTTGTTGCCGTGGAGGATGCCCGGGCGACCGCCCGCCAAAGACGCGGCATGTTCCTTGTCGAGACCGTGACCTGCCGCTTCAATGCCAAGCATCGCCACATCTTTGTCATCGAGGAACGGGTGGAACAGCCCTAGAGCGTTTGAACCGCCGCCGATGCAGGCGACAAGCAAATCAGGCAGGCGGTTGATGCGGCTTAGCATTTGTGCGCGCGCTTCTTTACCGATGACGCTTTGGAAATCGCGCACCAGTTCGGGATAAGGGTGTGGGCCAGCCGCCGTACCAATGATGTAGAATGTGTCATGGACATTGGCGACCCAGTCGCGCAGCCCTTCGTTCATCGCGTCCTTCAAAGTGCCAGCGCCGCTGGTGACGGGAATGATCTCCGCGCCCAACAAACGCATACGGAACACATTTGGCTGCTGCCGTTCAATGTCTTTGGCGCCCATGTAAATAAAGCAGGGCAGGCCAAAACGTGCGCAGACGGTTGCGGTGGCAACGCCATGTTGGCCAGCGCCGGTTTCCGCGATGATCCGCGTCTTGCCCATACGAATAGCAAGCAAAATTTGGCCAACGCAGTTGTTGATCTTATGCGCGCCGGTGTGGTTCAACTCATCGCGCTTGAACCAGATTTGCGCGCCTTTGCCCGCTGGCGCGTCCTTGCGGACTTCCTCGGTCAGGCGTTCGGCATAATAAAGCGGCGATGGGCGGCCGACATAATGTTCCAGCAGGTCATCGAACTGCGCAGCAAAAGCCGGGTCTTGTTGCGCCGCACGATATTCGCGCTCCAGATCAAGCACGAGCGGCATAAGCGTTTCGGCGACATAGCGTCCGCCGAACTTGCCAAAATGGCCACGCTCGTCGGGTTGGTTGCGGAAGGAGTTCGGGGTGAGTTCAGCTGTTGTCATAGTCCCGCACCGCTTGGCAGAAGGCCGCAATCTTGTCCACATCCTTGATGCCCGACGCGGATTCGACGCCCGACGATGTGTCCACCAACTTTGCACGTGTTTGACGCAAAGCTTCCTTGACGTTGTCGGGGGTCAGGCCGCCAGCAAGGCCCCATGGAAGTTTGTGCTTATGTTCGGTGAGCAACGACCAATCAAACCGCATGCCAGTCCCGCCGGGTAATGCCTGTGCGGGCGCATCAAACAAGATGAGGTCTGCCGCATCGACATATTCATCTGCATTTTTGAGCGATGCCGCGTTCTGAACACCAAAGGCTTTCCAAATTTCGATGTCTACGGTCCTTTTCAGGGTACGGAGCCATATAGCGGTTTCGGACCCGTGAAACTGCACGATATCGGGCTTTACGACCTCAATCGCTTTGGCGGTGAGACCGGGTTCCGCGTTCACCAGCAATAGAACAACTTTTAGCGAGGCTGGCGCGCGCATTCGAAGAGCGGCAGCTTTTTCCATTGGGACATAACGCGGACTTTTTTCATATAGATTGAGGCCAATATGGGTGGCGCCCGCTTTAGCGGCGGCATCCACCGTCACTTCGTCTTTGAGGCCGCAAATTTTGATTTGTGTGTTCATATTGGGCCCAATAGCCGACCATTTCACTCCCGTCATGCTGAACTTGGATGAAGGAGCCGTAACTGCTAGAGCGTGCCCATAATCGCCCGTGCAGCATCGTCAGGGGTATCTGCCTTGGTAATAGGCCTTCCGATGACCAAGACGCTTGCGCCGTCATCACGGGCCTGTCTAGGCGTCACAGTGCGTTTCTGGTCTTCGGCACTTCCGCCAGCGGGACGCAGACCGGGAACGACGAAGAAACCGTCCTTCCATGCCTTTTTAGCCGCCTTTACCTCATAACCTGAACATACGATGCCATCAAGGCCTGCTTCTTGCGCAAGTGCAGCAAGCCGGGTCACCTGAAGCTCGGGGTTATCGGATACCCCAATGCGGTTAAGGTCATGATCGTCAAGGCTGGTCAGTACGGTCACTGCAACCACTTTGGTGTGCAAACCCGCAGCAGCTTTGGCATCCTCCATCATCGCACGGCCACCCGCAGCATGGATGGTCACAATGGCGGGCTCAAGCACGTTGATCGCCTGTATGGCCTTTGCGACGGTATTGGGAATATCGTGCAATTTCAGGTCGAGGAAAATGGGCAGGCCCAATTTCTGCACCTCATGCACGCCGTGATGCCCGTTCGCGCAAAAAAACTCGAGGCCAAGCTTTATGCCGCCCACTTGTCCTTTGATTCGGCGCGTGAGTTCCAACGCATCGTCCAGATACGGCGTGTCGATGGCTACGAAGATTGGGTTGGTCATATCGGTTCCACGGCTTTGTACGTCGGATGCGGGGATACAGGCGGTGGCGGGGGAGCAGACATGCTCCGCTGATTGCCCTCAAGTACAAGAATGCGCCGCTTCATCCGCCAGACCTGCGTAAGATGAAGAATGTAGACGGGTAAAAAGCCAAGCAGAAAAGCCACCATCACCAAAGCCGGTAATTTCGTGTCAAGGCGAAGCCCGCCCCACAAGCGGAGCGATACGGGCTGCCAATTGTTGGTCGCAAAAACAACCAGACCAACGATAACCGTGACCCAAAGCAGCGTTTTCAGAAATCGCATCGCGCGGCCTCTCCTTTTCACGCACATCTTATGGAAACTTTCCCCCTTTGGGTAGGGGTTAGTGTGTAATCCATGAAAGCATGACGAAATGCCGCCGCGAAATCAGCCAAATACGCGATCGAAAATCGTGTCGATATGCTTGAAGTGATAGTCGAGATTGAACCGGTCCTCGATTTCCGACGCTGTCATTTTGGCCGCGACATCCGGGTCAGCCTTAAGCAGTTCCATCAGCGATTCTGCGCCGTCCGATTCCCACACCTTCATCGCATTGCGCTGAACGATGCGGTAGCTGTCCTCACGGCTGATCCCGGCTTGAGTCAGCGCCAAAAGTACCCGCTGCGAATGGACAAGTCCACCCATGCGATCCAGATTCTTCTGCATACGCTCTGGGTAGATGAGCAGCTTGTCGATGACGCCGGTCAGACGTCCAAGCGCGAAATCGAGGGTAATGGTCGCATCAGGACCAATGTAACGTTCGACGCTGGAATGGCTGATATCGCGTTCATGCCACAATGCTACATTTTCGAGCGCTGGCGTAACATAACCACGGACCATGCGCGCCAGACCCGTAAGATTTTCGGTCAGCACTGGGTTGCGCTTATGCGGCATGGCCGAGCTGCCCTTTTGACCGGGCGAGAAATATTCCTCCGCCTCAAGCACCTCAGTGCGCTGCAAATGGCGCACCTCGGTCGCAAGGCGTTCAATCGACGACGCGATAACACCAAGTGTGGCAAAATACATCGCATGACGGTCGCGCGGAATGACCTGAGTCGAGACGGGCTCCACCGCAAGGCCAAGCTTGGCTGCAACATGTGCCTCCACTTCAGGATCGATATTAGCGAAGGTGCCGACTGCACCCGAAATAGCGCAAGTAGCGATTTCAGCGCGCGCAGCGACCAGACGTTCGCGACTGCGGGCAAATTCGGCATATGCTTGCGCCAGTTTCATGCCAAAGGTCACAGGCTCTGCGTGAATGCCATGGCTGCGGCCGATGGTTGGCGTGAATTTATGCTCCATTGCACGGGTCTTTATAGCCGCTAGCAGCGCATCCATGTCCGCCAGCAACAGGTCCGTTGCTTGGGTCAACTGAACAGCAAGGCAGGTGTCCAAAACGTCGGAGGATGTCATGCCCTGATGCATGAAGCGCGCTTCGTCGCCTACTTGTTCTGCGACCCATGTCAGAAACGCGATAACGTCATGCTTGGTCACCGCTTCGATAGCGTCAATGGCTGCAACATCGATCGTTGGGTTGGTATTCCACCATGTCCACAACGCCTGCGCCGCAGAAGCAGGCACAACGCCGCGTTCGGCGAGTGCATCCGTTGCATGCGCCTCAATTTCAAACCAGATGCGGAAACGGTTTTCCGGCTCCCAAATCTTGACCATATCGGGGCGGGAATAACGTGGAATCATAAGAAACGCTTTCTGCTTGGTTCGGGAGTCGTGGTCCCGTTAGCAGGCGCACCGTTGGGCGTCAAAATGCGTGGCAAAAAAGAAGGGCGCGGGTTTTACGCCGCGCCCTTCCTGTTGAAGTTCTTAAGGGTTTAAAAATCGATCGACACACGACCATACAGGAAACGTCCACTGAAACCGAATGGCGATTGCGAACTGTACGGCAAGAACGAATTGTTAAAGCCATAGTTCACGCCATCCACGGTGCCAAATGGCAGGCGATCGGGATACGTGTCGAGCAGGTTATTTGCACCAAATGCTATTGAAACAGACTCCACAGGCTTAAAGCGGAACTCAAGGTCTGTGACCCATTTCGGCGACAAGAAGATGTCACCTGGAAGAGTGCCGGGGGCTTTTGTGATGTCGCTTGTGGGGTTAGTTCCAGTAACGGTCGAGAAGCCGCTTGGCAAGAACACTTCACCGTAACGGTTGGTGCGCAGCGTCAGGCCGAAGTTATTATAATCCCAGTCAAGGCCAACATTGAGCTTGTTCTTGGGTTGGCCCTCTGTGAGGCGGAAGCTTTCCTGACGTGCGAATAAGCGTTGCGCGGTGAAACCAGAGAATACTCGGCGATCCGAGATTTTTGTATCGTTCAGATTATAACCAACGCTCACCCGGAATTGGCCGAGACCGAATTCGGGTACGCGGTAGCTTGCGACAATATCGAGACCCGAGGTCTTCGTATCGATACCATTGATGAAGAAGCGTGCCGAGCTAACGCCAGTGACACCTGCTGTGGTTAGTAACGCCAGAACGTCTGTACCCTGAAGGTTCTCTGTCAGCGTGATGCGGTCGTTAATTTTAATATTGTAATAATCCGCAGTGATGCTCAGTCCGCTAAATGGCGTCAAGGTAACACCTGCGCCCAGATTGATGGATTTTTCTGGCTTGAGAGGCTGTGCACCCAAAGCAATAGCAACTGGCGATGAAACCGGGAATGTTCCGATTTCAATCAAGACCCCGCCGACATTGTTGGTGGAGGTAGCTGCAAAGGATTGTTGCGCAAGGCTAGGAGCGCGGAAACCAGTTGAAACCGAACCACGCAAGGCAACGCCATCAATCACTTCAAAACGCGCAGCCGCTTTACCATTGATGGTGTCGCCAAAGTCGCTGAAATGTTCGTAACGGCCGGCCAATTGAACCGTCAGTTGGTCAGTGAGATCCGCGTCTAGCTCGGCATAGCCAGCAAAGCTGTTGCGCGATACGTCGGTTTCGTTGGCCGGGCGGAAACCAGGAAACACCTGGGCGCCTCCAGCAGCGTTGAATGGCGCTGCTGAAAATGGTCCATTGACGTAGCTTTGCAGTTCGCCAGCAACGATCTTGTAGTTTTCGTTCCGATATTCGCCACCAAAAGCAAAAGAAACACTCTTGCCGATGCCGATGTCTAAATCACGGCGAATATCGAGGTTAATCGATGTCTGGCCGGACCGAAGTCCGCCTGAATCGAAACGGCGGGCACTTGCCACGCCGCCGAGCGACGTATTGACCGTGTTTTCAATGGTGTAATCCAAACGGTTCGATCCGTAGACAGCCGAGAGGTCATAGTCCCATCCGCCTGTGGCACCACGAAGGCCCGCCGCAGCAGAAATATCGACAATGTTACTGGCGATCAACGGTAAGAAGCCGTCTGCGTAGATTGGGACGAATGTGGTGGTCGATGCCGCCCAGTCGCGGTTACGCACGTCTGAAGATCTACGATAGAAACCTGCTCCATTGCCATCGCGGACGCCATAGCTGCCGAAGGTGTAGAATTCGGCAGTATCGGAAAACTCGTAACCTGCGTTCACGAAGAAGTTCAGATCTTTTGATACACCATCACCATAACGGTGGGCATAACGGTTAAAGTTTGCTTCGCGTGGATCGCCGGCAGCGAAGTAGTTGCGGCGGATATCTGGACCGGAACGGTTCGTGGGCGAGCGGTCTTTATATTCGGCTGTAAGGTTCACATAGCCGCTTTCTCCCAATGGCAGGCCAAAGTTCGACGCGAACGTATATGTGTCACCGTCGTTCCGTTTGCGGTCTTCGCCCGTGTAAGAAATGGTTGGGTTGTCAGAAAGTCCAGTCGTCAACGACACGGTGCCCACTTGACCAACATCTTCCATCTTAGTGATATATTTGCCAAACGTCGCCTGCGCACGGCCGCCCATGCCTTTTTTCAACTGCACGTTGATGACGCCAGCAATGGCATCGGAACCATATTGAGAAGCTGCACCATCACGCAGCACTTCAATGCGTTCAATGGCCAATGGTGGAATTGTGTTGAGATCGACTGCGGTAGACCCGCGGCCAACAGAACCGTTCAAGTTCACGAGCGCCGACTGGTGACGGCGCTTACCGTTAATCAGCACCAGAACCTGATCGGGCGCAAGGCCGCGCAGTGTTGCTGGACGCAGAGAGTCCGTTCCATCAGTGAGCGACGGCTGCGGGAAGTTGAAAGAAGGGACGAGCTGGTTCAACAGTTTGTTTGTTTCGGTTTGGCCGCTGTTTAACAAAGCTTCCGCCGAAATGACGTCAACAGGAACCGTGCTGTCCGCCACGGTACGGTCGGTACGGCGCGTGCCGGTGACGATAATCGCATCTGCACCAGTTGCTTCTTCAACGGCCGAACTTTGCGGCGCGCTGTCTTGAGCAAAGGCTGGGCTTGCGACTGCTACGAAAAGGGCAGTAGACGAAACCGTCACTGCAAGTGCTGAAATGACCTTAAGGTTCTTCATTTTATTTCCTCGATTTACGCGTATATTAGAGCTGCTGGCAAGATTCTGGCACTTTGACGCGTAAAGTTCCAGTAAAGTCTTAATATTGAAATATTTTGGCATAGATGTGTGGCTTTGTGGCAACGCGCGTACATTCCAATATATTCGAAAAATTACATTAAGCTGTGGATTGCTGAAATCGCTGCTTTGCGACAGCAGAATGGCTCGCTATCGGGACCAATATGTCCGAAATAATTGACGCCCCCGAAGAAGATCCGTTTGACGCAATAGTCGATGCGCCTTTCGATGCGGCGCTTTCTGAGCGGTATTTAATCTACGCAATGTCGACGATAACGGCACGTTCGCTGCCGGATTTGCGCGATGGACTTAAGCCTGTTCACCGGCGTTTGCTTTGGGCCATGCGCCTTTTAAAACTTGACCCGGCAAGCGGTTATAAAAAATGCGCGCGTGTTGTCGGTGACGTGATTGGTAAATATCACCCGCATGGCGATCAGTCGGTATATGACGCGATGGTTCGCCTCGCGCAGGCTTTTTCGTTGCGGTATCCGTTGGTCGATGGACAGGGCAATTTTGGCAACATCGACGGTGATAATGCTGCTGCCTATCGATATACTGAGGCGCGGCTGACCCGCACTGCTATTGAGCTCATGAACGGGCTTGATGAAAACGCGACCGATTTTCGGCCGACTTATAATGGTGAGGATGAAGAGCCAGAGGTCATGCCGGGCCTGTTCCCGAATTTGCTGGCTAATGGCGCTAGCGGCATTGCTGTGGGTATGGCGACAAGCATTCCCTCGCACAATGCAGCAGAAATCATTGATGCCGCGATGCTGTTAATCGATGAGCCACAAGCCAGCCACGAACAGCTGATGGATATTGTGCGCGGGCCCGACTTCGCAACTGGCGGGGTGTTGGTTGATAGCCGCGCCGTTATCAGCGCTGCTTATGCCGGCGGACGCGGCGCGATGCGGGTGCGTGCACGTTTCTCAAACGGTTGGCAGGACGGCGCTTGGGAACCAACGGGCGTTGAAAAGCTGACTGGCGGTACATGGCAGCTTGTCGTATCCGAAATTCCCTATCAGGTCCAAAAAGGCAAATTGATCGAGCAAATTGCGCAGCTGATTGCCGATAAAAAGCTGCCCATTCTCGACGACATTCGGGACGAAAGTGACGAGCATGTGCGCATCGTGCTGGTGCCGAAAAGCCGGAATGTTGACCCCGAAGACCTCAAAAATGCTCTGTTCCGTCTAACGGATCTGGAAACGCGTTTTTCTTTGAACATGAACGTTTTGGACGCAGACCGCACGCCAAAGGTCATGGGCTTGGGCGAAGTGCTGCTGCGCTGGCTGAAGCACCAGATTGAAGTACTGGTGCGCAAGTCGCAGCACCGGCTTGAAAAAATCGATTCCCGGCTTGAACTGCTGCAAGGCTATATCATCGCCTATCTCAATCTTGATCGCATCATCGAGATTATACGGACTGAGGATGAGCCAAAGCCTGTTATGATGGCTGAGTTCCAATTGAATGACCGGCAGGCAGAGGCAATCCTTAACATGCGCTTGCGGTCGCTGCGCAGGCTTGAGGAAATGGAGCTTCGGCGCGAGCTTGAAGGGCTGCAGGCCGAGCGCGAAGGGCTGGTGAAACTACTTGAAAGCCCCGCGCTCCAGAAAAAGCGTTTGAAAAAAGACTTAGACGCGTTGCGCAAGAGCTACGCAGAAGAAACCGAGCTTGGTCGCCGCCGTACTAGCCTTGAAGAAGCTGGCCAAGCGCGCGAAATTTCGCTTGAGGCCTTTGTTGAACGCGAACCTGTGACCGTCATCATGTCAAAGCGCGGCTGGATCAAAGCGATGAAGGGCCATGCCGATTTGTCTGCACGCGCCGACTTTAAGTTCAAGGAGGGTGATGGCCCTGCCTTTGCATTCCACGCGCAGACCACGGACAAAATACTGATCGCAACGGCCAATGGCCGTTTTTACACCTTGGGAGCGGATAAGCTTCCCGGCGCGCGCGGTTTTGGCGAGCCAGTGAGCACCATGATCGATATCGAAACGGGTAATGACATTATCGCCGTCTTCACCGCTGTGCCCGACGGGCGCATGCTGCTGGCAGCTACCACCGGCAAGGGCTTTATTGCGCGGATGAGCGATGTCGTGGCCGAGACGCGCAAGGGGCGTGGCGTTGTAACACTTAAGCCTGGCACGCAGTTGAAAGTCGCGCGTCTTGCGCTGGCCGAAACCGCTGATGAAGCCATATTGCGCGATCAGTATGTGGCGGTGGTGGGCGATAACCGCAAACTGGTTGTTTTCCCGATGACCGAGATACCCGAAATGTCCAAAGGGCAGGGCGTAACTTTGCAACGGTACAAGGATGGCGGCCTTGCCGATGCTATTTGCTTCCGTATGAGCGAAGGCCTTAGCTGGGCTATGGGTGGCGATAGCGGGCGGATGCGGACGGAGAATGATATGTCCTTATGGCGCGTCGCACGCGGCGCCGCGGGCCGTTTGCCTCCACAGGGCTTTCCGAGAAACAACCAATTCGACTGACATCTGATATTGAACGCAGTGAAGGAGCTGGGCATTAAGGTTCTCGGCCCTTAAGCGACAAAATGCTTACCCGTTTTTGGTTTCTGACAAGGCGGCATGTACCGTCTGAGACGCCAGTTCATTTTGGCGTTGGATGTCGGGAAAGCCTTCATCAATCCAAGCAGCTTCAATAGCTTGCAGCGTTTTTGCGATCAATGGCCCTGCTGTCAGACCTAATTTTATGAGGTCCCCGCCTTTAACATTTAGGCTTGGGATTTCCCATTGCTGCAACTGCGCGAGACATTCTGGAACATCGCTATCTGTACCGTACAGCATCACCACGTCGCGCGCGGTTCCGATGTCAGCGTGATAGGCCATGGCGCGGACATTGTCAGGTTGCGGGGAAGGCGCGATTAGTCTCTGGGCGAGACCTTCACGCAGTTTGTTCGACAGCTTCAACCGTGCCGCAACTTTATCCACAGCCACAGCATCGCGGTTCAAAAGCGCAAGAAATCGGGCGGGGAGTGAGGCGATCTGCGCAAATTGTTGTTCGCGCTTAATGAGGTTCTGCAAATCATTGGCTGCGCTGCCGGATAGTTCTGGCAGAAACGGTGTAAAAATGCCGTGCGTGATCATCAGCTCAATGGATAGGACAGGGTCCCTTAAACTTAAAATGCGGGTAAGCTCCTGCGCGATGCGTTCACGCGACAATGCCGTCAGGCCGTGCGCGCCTTTTGCGCATGCTGCAATTGCGTCGGTGTCTAATTGACCGCTTCCATATCGGGCAAGGAACCGGAAATAGCGCAATATGCGCAGAAAATCCTCGGCAATTCTCTGATTTGCATCGCCAATGAACCGTAACTTTCGCGCTTGCAAATCTTCTAGGCCATTGAAATAATCGAATATTTCTCCGCTTTTGGGATCCGCATATAGGGCGTTGATCGTAAAATCGCGCCGAGCCGCGTCCTCATGCCAGTCTGTGGCAAAGGCGACGGTCGCGCGGCGTCCATCCGTTGCAACATCCCGGCGCAAGGTGGTTATTTCGTAATTTTTGCCACTGATTGCTGCGGTGACGGTGCCATGTTCAATACCAGTAGGAATCGCCTTTATGCCGCCTGCTTGCAACCTGTCGATGACGTCCATTGGCTCTAAAGCCGTGGCGATATCAACATCTGCGACCGGCAATCCTAGCAATGTATCGCGCACCGCGCCGCCCACATATCGCGGACCGCCATAAGCGTTGCCGAGTGCGGCCAACACTTTTTTCAAGCCTCCGGCATGCTGCCATTCGGCATCGGGAAGGTTAGTGCCTATCATGCCAGTCGTCGCACCAGATTGGCAATTATCCCTGCCGTCACGCCCCATATGCGCCGCTTGCCCCATTGAATATCATAATAGCTGCGCTGCTGTCCATTCCAAGCCGCCTGTTTTTTAATCGAATTGGCAGGATCAAATAGAAAGGCAAGAGGAACCTCAAACCAGTCTTCTACTTCTTCGGGATTGGCTTGCAACGGAAGGTCTGGAGGAATAACGCCGACAACAGGTGAGATGCTGTAGCCGCTTCCGGAAATATAAGTATCGGCCACGCCAATGATGTCAACTTGGGCGGGTGGAAGGTTCAATTCTTCATGTGCCTCACGCAAAGCAGCGGCAATATTGTTTTCATCTCCGTCGTCGACCTTGCCGCCCGGGAACGCCACTTGACCTGCATGGCTGCGCAACCAAGTTGGACGCTGGGTGAGGATAACGCCCGGCTCCGGCCTGTCAGTAATGGCTATCAGAACGGCGGCCGCACGGTGGCCTTTTGAACCCAGGTAACGTTCGTCCTCGATTTCAATACTGAGCGCTGGATCAAGAGCGAAATGCAGCCGGGAACGCCAATTCATGCAGGAGCAGCCAGATAAAATTGGGCACCTTTGCTCCAAATGCAGGGAAATTCTGGGTTTTCCGCAAGCGCCAAATTGGCCAGCTCGTAATATACTGGACGCGCAAGCTTTGCCCATAAGCCTTCCCGTACATACAAATATAACAGCCCGTTGCGCATCTCGATTGCGTGATCGGCATCAGCGAAAATCAGGTCATCGCTGTTCAAGCGGAGCGCCAGAGTTCGGTTTTGGCCTTCGCCTTCACTTTGCAGCTCGACAGCAATGAATGGCACATCATCAACGATAATCGAGAGCTTTTGCTGCGGCGTCACAAGCCAATGCTGTCCATCGGCATCTCGGCGCAACAGACTTGAAAAAGCGCGGATCATTGCAGGTCGCTTAACTTCGCCGCCCTGATGAAACCATTTGCCGTCCGACGCGATCCGCATTTCGCTGTCGCCCGTATTGGCGGGTTCCCAGCTTTCCACCGGCGGCAACTTTCGCGTCGCAACAAGTTCCGTAATATCGGATAGCGTAAGCTTTGCTAGATCAGGTGCTTCATAAGGCATAGGAACGCGATACGGACAAAGCTAGCGATCGTCAAAGCTTAGTCAGTTGGCCCAAGCATGCCGTGCGTTGGCAAAGCAACCATATTGCTATTGCGCAGAAGCAAGCGCCTTGGTTCCCAAGGGCCGGGTAAGGTCCAGCCAGATGTGCCCTCAGCCTCAAAACCAAAACGGCCATAATATTCGGGATCGCCAATCATCACCATCGGCGGGTCTTGCGGCGTTGCAGCGTCCAGCATCAATTGCATGAGTTGCTTCCCAAGCCCGCTGTTCTGGAAACGGGTGGCAACTGCGACTGGTCCTACCAAGATTAAGGCAGCCTTATCCAGGCGGACGGGCCAACACTGGATGCTTGCGACAAGGACGCCGCTATCCAATATGGCAAAGGACAGATGATCAATAGCGGTCATGCCTTTGCGCAGCAAATAGGCGGTGCGCATATGCCGGTCAGTTCCAAATGCATCATCCAGCAGCGCGTTCAACGCATCTGCAGATGTGGCGGTTAGGGGCGAGAACTGAATCATGTTTTGGCCTGTTGAATTGCCGTAGCGCGGGAATGTTGTCGCCGCGCCCTGTCATCGCAGATCCATTTTGTCCAATCCAATATATAACACCACCAATAATATCGGCTGCGGTAAATTGCCTTTATGCCAAACATACATTAGCGTGCGGATCTTCTAAGGTTTTGATACGCAGGAGACGACATGGTGAAAGATCAGGACGTGCCCCAAGACACATCAGAGGCGACTATGTCACCTGCGCAAGACCAATTCGCACAGCCTACGCGTATCAAAAAAGATTATGCTGGTTATTTGGTTTTGATTGCCGGGATAGGTGCGCTTGTCTGGGGTTTAGTTTCCGCTGTTGGAACAGGTTGGGGGTTCTGGGAATACACCTCCGGTCTCAAGGGCGTTACTGGGGCATTTTTGTTAGGCATCGGTGCTATTTTGATTGGCCTGTTTCAAACATGGAGAGCGCGTAAGTCTGTTGTGCCGCCGCGGCGCACGCGCCGTTGGATTGGGATGCTCGTTGCTTCAATCTATGTGGGGTGGGTTGGAACATTTCTTGTCAAGGCACTCACCGTGCCTGCCATTCATGATGTATCGACTGATCTTGCTGATCCGCCAGCCTTTAAAACATTGCAACTGCGTGCGGACAATCTGGATAATGTCCCTGGCGCGGATGATTTGAAAATGCGCGGCCTTACTCCGCAGCAGCGTTGGGGCGTTGTCCACCAAAAGGGCTATGGCGACATTCGTTCGGTTCGTATTAATGAACCTGTTGCAATGGTTATTGCCAAGGCGGAACGCCTCGCAAAAGCACGCAATTGGGACATTGCAATTTCTCTACCCGCAGAAGGCCGACTGGAAGCGACTGAAACCAGCGCATTTTTTCAGTTTAAAGATGATGTCGTATTGCGGGTACGTCCATCTGACACGGGTGAAGGGAGCATTGTCGATATGCGCTCTGTCAGCCGCGTTGGGCTAAGTGATTTGGGCATGAATGCCAAGCGCGTGCGGTCTTTCCTTGCGGATCTGACAGGAACGGTGACGGCGACGCCTTAAGGCGTCGCCGCATCATCTGTTACTTCTTCGGCGTCAGTTTCAATAAGCGTCCTTCGGAACCGCGGTACCCATCCTCAAGCAACCAGATAGCGCCATCAGGGCCCTGTTCCACTTCGCGGATACGCGCGCCCATATCCCATTGGTCGGCTTTGGTGGCATTTTCGCCATCCAGCTTAACCCGCACCAGCGCCTTTGCGCCAAGACCGCCAAGAAATGCGCTGCCCTTCCACTCTTTGAACATGTCGCCTGAATAAATCATAAGGCCAGCAGGAGATATGGCGGGGTTCCAGAACACTTTGGGCGCTGCAAAGCCGTCACCTGCTGCATGGTCTGGAATATCGCGACCGTCGTAATGATTGCCATTGGAGACAAAAGGATAGCCGTAATTGGTTGCCTTCTTAACAAGGTTCAATTCATCACCACCGGCTGGCCCCATTTCTTGGTTCCACAATCTGCCCTGCGTATCAAAGGCGATGCCAAGCGGATTGCGATGGCCATAAGACCAAATTTGCGATTTTACGCGGCCTTGATCGTAAAAGGGATTGTCCGATGGAACCATCCCATTGTCGGTCAACCGAACAATTTTACCAAGATTTTGGTTGAGGTCCTGCGCAGGGTCGAATTTCTGCCGCTCGCCGCTGCTGATATACAGCATGCCATCCGGCCCGAAAGCGAGACGATGGCCAAAATGGCCTTGACCCGAGACCTTTGGTTCCTGCCGCCAGATTATTTGAACATCGCTCAAGGCAGCTTTGCCGCCTGCAATGGCAAGCTTGCCTCTTGCCACTGCCGCGCCAAACCCACCTTCACCCGCTTCGGCAAAGCTGAGATAGACAAGTTTGTTTTTGGCAAAGTCTGGGTGGAGAATGACATCGCCAAGGCCCCCTTGGCCGCCATATGCGACTGCTGGAACGCCATCAACATCCACAACAGGGCCCTCATTTTGCCACAGCTTCAGTTTGCCCTTCTTTTCGGTCACAAGGGCATATGGTGTGTTGGGCACAAACGTCATGGCCCATGGCTGATCGAAGTCTGCAACGACTGCGACGTCAAAAGGTTTCCCGCTGGTGTCTGCGGGGGCGGCGTCACTTACCGAAGGTTGGCAGGCTGCAGCTAGAAATGACGCGCCAAGCAGGAAAGACAATTTCGACATTAATCAGTGCTCCTATTATTTGTGCCTGAGATAGTTGGGAATTCAGACCCCCATGTGCAAGAGGGTTGCATAGGAGAGGCGTCCGCACTATACCGACGTCATCCTTACATTGTGATGAACTTGGAAGGGCTGGCGCCACTGGGGCCGGCGCTGAAATTCTTTGCATGTCGTATAAGAAAGACTGAATGTGCCTGATCTGGATAAACTGAGCAGTCTGATTGCCCCTGAGGCGAAAGCGCTTGGCTTTTCGTTGGTGCGCGTGGCGTGGTTTTCCAACGGAGCACAGGGGAGCGATGAGCCGACCTTGCAGGTGATGGCAGAACGTCCCGAAACACGACAGTTGAATATTGACGATTGCGCGGCGCTTTCGCACCGCATCTCTGACCTGTTTGACGAGATTGACCCTATTGTTGAGGCATATCGCCTTGAAGTCAGTTCACCTGGCATCGACCGGCCACTGACGCGCTTGGCGGATTTTGCTGACTGGGTAGGACATGAGGCGAAGATTGAACTCAGCGAGCCAATGGATGGCCGCAAGAATATTCGTGGTGACCTTGCCGGTGTGGACGGCGAAGAAATCCATGTCGATGACCGCAAGGCGGGACGGCTGACATTCCCATTTTCCGCACTTGGCTATGCCAAGCTGCTCTTGACAGACAGGTTGATTGCGTCGACTGCCCCCATCAACAGCGATGGGGCGGACGAAGTAGAAGCCGAACCCATTCACGACGAAGCACAGGAAGATTAAGAACATGGCCAGTAGTATTGCCGCCAACAAGGCCGAATTGCTTGCAATTGCCAATGCGGTCGCCACCGAAAAGATGATCGACAAGTCGATTGTTATAGAAGCGCTCGAAGAAGCTATTCAACGCGCCGCGCGTGCGCGTTATGGTGCAGAAAATGACATCCGTGCGAAGCTGGACACCCAGACGGGCGACCTGCGCTTGTGGCGCGTTGTTGAAGTCGTTGAAAATGTCGAAGATTATTTCAAGCAAGTTGACTTGAAGCAGGCCGACAAGTTGCAAAAGGGCGCCGTTGTCGGCGACTTCATTGTCGACCCGTTGCCCGCAGTTGACCTTGGTCGCATCGACGCCCAATCGGCAAAGCAGGTCATCTTTCAAAAGGTGCGCGATGCAGAGCGCGAGCGCCAGTTTGAAGAGTTCAAGGATCGTACAGGCGAAATTATCACAGGCGTGGTGAAATCGGTCGAGTTTGGCCATGTTGTCGTCGATCTTGGCCGGGCAGAAGGTGTTATTCGCCGCGACCAACAGATCCCTCGCGAAGTTGTGCGCGGTGGTGATCGCGTCCGTGCGCTCATCATGAAGGTGCAGCGCGAAAATCGCGGCCCGCAAATCCTTTTGAGCCGCGCGCATCCTGATTTCATGAAGAAATTGTTCGCGCAGGAAGTTCCCGAAATTTATGACGGGGTCATCGAAATCAAGGCCGCCGCACGCGACCCAGGCAGCCGCGCTAAGATCGGGGTGATCAGCCACGACAGCAGCATTGACCCAGTCGGCGCATGCGTTGGTATGAAAGGTAGCCGCGTTCAGGCCGTCGTGCAGGAAATGCAGGGCGAAAAGATCGACATCATTCCATGGTCGGAAGATACAGCAACTTTCATCGTAAACGCGCTTCAGCCAGCAACGGTGAGCCGCGTTGTGATCGACGAAGAAGAAGGCCGCATCGAAGTGGTTGTTCCTGACGATCAATTAAGCCTTGCGATTGGCCGGCGTGGACAGAATGTCCGTCTCGCATCGCAGCTGACTGGTCGTGGCATCGACATCATGACCGAAGCGGAATCGAGCGAGAAGCGGCAGAAGGAATTTGTCGAGCGTTCCGAAATGTTCCAGCAAGAGTTGGACGTTGATGAAACACTTGCCCAGTTGCTGGTCGCCGAAGGCTTTAGTGAACTCGAAGAAGTCGCTTATGTCGATCCGTCGGAAATCGCCGCAATCGAGGGCTTTGATGAAGGTCTGGCCGAAGAACTCCAGAGCCGTGCACAAGAAGCGTTGGATCGTCGCGAGGAGGCTAATCGAACCGAACGCCGTGAATTGGGCGTGGAAGATGCCGTTGCGGAGTTGCCAATCCTGACTGAAGCGATGCTGGTGGTTCTGGGTAAGGCCGGCATCAAGACGCTCGACGATCTTGCTGACTTGGCTACCGACGAGCTTATTCAAAAGGCACGCGAACCACGCCGTAACGAACGCAGTGATCGTGAGATGCGCCGTAACCGCACGGAAGACAAGGCCGGTATTCTAGCGGTTTTTGGTCTGTCGGAAGATCAGGGCAATGAGATTATCATGGCTGCCCGCGCACATTGGTTCGAAGAGGAGGACGCGATTGCAGCGGACGACTCTCAATGAGAACCGACACTCCCCAATAAGGAAGTGCATATTGTCAGGTGAGCATGGGACTCGTGCCCAACTCATCCGGCTTGCGCTTGGCCCCGATGGCAGCATTGCGCCCGATTTGTTCGCCAAGGCGCCCGGCCGTGGCGCGTGGATTGGCGTATCTGGCGAAGAATTGTCTAAAGCGCTCACCAAGGGCAAGCTTGCCGGCTTGCTACGTCGCGCGTTCAAAACTGAAAAAATCGACATTATCGATGACCTAACTGGCCGCATTGATCGCGGGCTCGAAAAGGCATTTCTGGATCGGTTGGGGTTGGAAGCGCGGGCAGGGCACCTTATCTTGGGGGCAGAGAAGATCGATTCCGCATCGCGCAGCGGGCAGGTCCGGTTGTTGCTTCACGCTTCCGACGCCAGTGCCGACGGCAGTGGCAAGCGCGACCAAGCTTGGCGGGTCGGTGAGGGTGCCGAAGGTTCCGGAAAGGGCGGTTTGAAACTGCCCGTAGACCGAGATGCACTCTCGGCGGCGCTTGGGCGGCAGAATGCTGTGCATGTCGCGTTGATTAACCAAAAAGCGGCGGACAGGGTGATGCATCATCTTGGACGCTGGCTAAATTTCAAAGGATGCAGTAATGCGCCTCAGGATTCCGCTGCTTCGGCAGCGGACTTGCGGGGCAATGACGCTGACATCTCCGCAATTGACTGAGTAAGGACGGGTTCTGTTTCGATGAGTGATGATACCAATAATAAGCCGACCTTGACGCGCAAGCCGCTCACTTTGAGCCGCTCGCTGGAGTCGGGAGAAGTTAAACAGACCTTTAGCCATGGCCGCACCAACAAGGTTGTGGTTGAGGTGAAACGCAAGCGTCTCGTCGGCAAACCAGGTTACGCACCCGAGCCGGAAGTTGCTCCTCCTCCTCCGCCGCCGGCCGCTGCGGCGCCTGTTGTTGCCGTACCAGCGCCCGCGGCGCCCGCGCCACGTCCGACCGGCAATGACATGCTGAGCCGTCAGGAGCGTCAGGCAAAGTTGCTGCGCGAGGCCGAAGAAGCACGCCTTTCAATGCTTGAAGAAAGCGGCCGCCGAGAAACAGAACAGCGCACCCAACGCGCAGACGAAGAACGTCAGCGCGCCCAAGCAAACCGTGAGGAAGCCGCTGCTGCGCCGCCCCTGCCACCTGTTGCAGAAGCGGTTGTACCGGTCGTAACTGCTCCAGTCGAACCAGTCGACGAAGAGACAAACAAGGACGGTGCTACCCCCGCGCCGCGTCGCTTTACGCCGGTTGAAGTGCCAAAGCGCCCTGAGCGTGAGCGTGAAGACGTTAAAAAAGCTCCGCAACGCCCAACGCGTGGTGCAGCGGATGACCGTCGCCAATCTGGCAAGCTAACTGTTACGCGTGCGCTTGAAGGCGACGATGGCGCGCGCGCGCGTTCGCTTGCGGCGCTGAAGCGTGCGCGCGAAAAAGAAAAGCGTTCGCATGGCGGAGGCAACCGTCAGGCACAGGTCAAGCAAACACGCGATGTGGTCGTGCCGGAAACCATCTCGGTGCAAGAGCTTGCTAACCGTATGGCGGAAAAGGGCAGCGATCTTGTGAAGGCGTTGTTCAAGATGGGCATGCCCGTCACGATCAACGAAACCATCGACCAAGATACCGCAGAATTGCTCGTCGAAGAGTTTGGCCACAACATCACACGCGTGTCGGATGCCGACATTGATATCGCTCATGATGAAGACGTAGACGCGACCGAAACGATGAAGTCGCGTCCTCCTGTCGTGACTGTGATGGGGCATGTCGACCATGGTAAGACATCGCTTTTGGACGCCTTGCGCGGTGCAAATGTTGTAGCTGGCGAAGCTGGCGGAATTACGCAGCATATTGGCGCGTATCAGGTGAAGGCAAAGGATGGCTCTGTCATCACCTTCCTCGATACCCCAGGGCACGAAGCGTTCACGCAAATGCGTCAACGCGGTGCCTCGGTAACGGATATCGTGATCTTGGTCGTCGCAGCTGATGACGGCCTCATGCCGCAGACGATTGAAGCCATTAAGCATGCCAAGGCTGCCAATGTGCCGATGATTGTTGCTATCAATA
This sequence comes from uncultured Sphingomonadales bacterium, assembly GCA_903821685.1. Lineage (GTDB taxonomy): Bacteria > Pseudomonadota > Alphaproteobacteria > Sphingomonadales > Sphingomonadaceae > Sphingorhabdus_B > Sphingorhabdus_B communis. The sequence goes on from CAIJLW010000027.1 coordinate 18,908, forward strand.
AGGTCGACAAGGAAGGCGCAAATCCGCAAAAGGTGCGTGAGCGTCTGCTTGAGCATGAAGTTGTCGTGGAAGCTATGGGCGGTGAAGTTCAGGACGTCGAGGTTTCGGCGCTCAAGAAAACCGGCCTTGATACCTTGCTCGAAAAACTGGCTTTGCAGGCAGAAGTCATGGAATTGAAGGCCAATCCCGATCGCGCGGCTGAAGCCGTCGTGGTGGAGGCGCAGTTGGACAAGGGCCGCGGCGCTGTCGCAACCGTGCTTGTGAAGCGCGGCACGCTGAAGCGCGGCGATATCTTCGTTGTCGGCGCACAAAGCGGCAAGGTTCGGGCTTTGGTAAACGACAAGGGGCAGCAAGTCTCGGAAGCTGGCCCCGCGACTCCTGTTGAAGTGCTTGGCCTAACCGGTGTTCCATCGGCAGGCGACGTTCTTACGGTGGTTGAAAACGAGGCGCGTGCGCGTGAAGTTGCGTTGTATCGTAAGGAACAGTCGACCAAAGTCCGCACGGCGCAGGTCACGCCAAATCTTGAAAATCTGTTCGATAATCTGTCCGCAACGCGTGCGATGGAATATCCGGTAGTAATCAAGGGTGATGTGCAAGGTTCGGTCGAAGCGATCGTTACTGCGCTCAACAATATCTCGACCGACGATATCAAGGTCCGTGTATTGCTGGCGGGCGTTGGCGGCATCACCGAATCCGACATGTTGCTTGCCGCAGCGTCGAACGCGCCACTTATAGGTTTCAACGTGCGTCCAAACGCCAAGGCAGCCGCCTTGGCCAAGCGTGACCGCGTACGTCTGAAATATTTCGACGTGATCTATCACCTGACCGCAGACATCGCCAAGGAAATGGCGGGCGAATTGGGGCCAGAAATTATCGAAACCGTCGTTGGGCGTGCCGAAGTCAAAGATGTCTTCAAATCGGGCAAGCGCGACAAGGCTGCTGGTCTTTTGGTCACAGAAGGCATCATCAAAAAGGGCTTGTATGCGCGCCTTACCCGCGAAGACGTCATTGTGTCCAAAACCACGATTGCATCGCTGCGCCGCTTCAAGGACAATATCGACGAGGTCCGTGCTGGCCTCGAATGTGGTGTCGTCTTGGCGGATACTAACGATGTCAAGGCAGGCGACATGCTTGAAGTCTTTGAGATCGAGGAGCGTGAACGGACGTTGTGATTTTAGCTCGGTCCTGAGAGTCGAGAATTATGGCTAAGCATAACGATACAGGTCCTGAAGGCCGCTCTGTCCGCCTTCTGCGCGTAGGTGAGCAATTCCGGCATATACTGTCGGAACTGCTTGCGCGTGGAGAGGTGCATGACGATATCCTCAACAGCCACAGTGTCAGCGTAACCGAAGTGCGGATGTCGCCTGATTTGCGGCACGCGACAGCGTTCATTAAACCTTTGCTTGGGGTGAACGAAGCTGTCGTCCTTAAGGCTCTGCGCACCAACACAGCGTTTTTCCAGAAGGAAGTCGCTGCCCGTGTGAGCATGAAATACGCTGCGAAGCTGAAATTCCTCGCGGACGATAGTTTTGACCAGGCAACCCATATCGAAGGTTTATTGTCGCAGCCAAAAGTTCAGCAGGATCTGACGGAGGATGAGGCAAGCGATCAAGCTGGCGACGCTGCGTAATGGCAAAGCTGTATTTCTATTATGCGTCGATGAACGCTGGCAAATCGTCCACATTGTTGCAGGCGGCGTTCAATTATGGCGAGCGCGGCATGACGGTAATGCTTTGGACCGCAGCGATTGATGATAGGCTCGGCTTTGGCGCGATTAGCTCGCGTATTGGCCTCGCAGGTAACGCAAGCCGGTTTGAATCCACTACAGATATTGAAAAGGCAGTGCTTGCCCAGCATCAGGAAACACCTTTGGCTTGCGTGCTGATCGATGAAGCACAGTTTTTGACAAAGAAGCAGGTATGGCAGGCGGCCAGCCTTGCGGACAAGGCGGGCATTCCGGTGGTATGCTATGGCCTGCGCACCGATTTTCAGGGTGAGTTGTTTCCTGGTTCAGCTGCACTTCTTGGGATCGCAGACAATTTGATCGAGTTGAAAGGCGTTTGTGATTGCGGTCGTAAAGCGACAATGAACTTACGCGTGGATGAATTTGGCGAAGCCGTAGTTGATGGCGCGCAAACCGAAATCGGGGGCGATGATCGCTATGTTGCGATGTGCCGCAAACATTTTAACGAGGCGCGGGCAGGACGATAGATCAGCATGCATGGCTGGATCATACTTGATAAACCGCTAGGGTTGGGTTCAACGCAGGCTGTTGCAGCTGTAAAACGGAATTTGCGTAGCGCTGGCTTTGGCAAAGTTAAGGTCGGGCACGGCGGGACACTGGACCCGCTCGCAACTGGCGTATTGCCCATCGCCTTGGGCGAAGCGACCAAATTATGCGGGCGCATGCTTGATGCATCCAAAACGTATGAATTCACGATAAGTTTCGGGACAGAAACCAGCGGCTTGGATGCCGAAGGGCAGGTCGTCGCTACGTCTGATTATCGTCCGACTTTGAAGGAGGTGGCGGCGGTTCTTCCATATTTCATTGGTCAGATAGAGCAAATTCCACCTGCTTATTCCGCCATAAAAATTGATGGAAAGCGTGCCTATGACCGTGCGCGGGCAGGTGAAGTCATTGAAATGAAGTCGCGCGCAGTTAAGGTCCACGACATTTCCGTCGGGCATGCTGAACGTGTTTCAACTGCGGTGACTGGCGTTCCAGAATCTTTCATTCGGCGTGACGACCTGTTGAATGCGGTCACACTCACCGCCGACGTTTCCAAAGGCACATATATCCGCAGCCTAGCGCGTGACATCGCGCATGCGCTTGGGACCGTTGGACATGTTTCGATGTTGCGCCGCACGCGTGCCGGGCCGTTCGCCCTAGAAGGCGCGATTTCGCTAGACAAACTGAATGCATTCGGCCAAGGAGCCGCCCAAGAAGACATTATCTTGCCGATAGAGGCAGGGCTGGACGACATCCCGGCTCTGGATCTCTCCCTGGAACAGGCAAGGGCGGTTCAACAGGGCCGCGTCTTGACCGGGATTGCCATGGAAGATGGGCTACATTGGGCGAGGGGCGCAGATTTGCGTCCTATAGCACTGGTGGAGAACATCGACGGAACGTTGAAAACCGTCCGTGGCTTTAACCTTACGCCATGATGTTCGAAGGAAAAATATGACGATTACTGCAGAACGTAAAGCCCAGGTCATCAAAGAGCACGCCCGCGAGCCTAACGATACCGGATCACCAGAAGTGCAGGTTGCAATCCTGACTGACCGTATCAATGGCCTGACTTCCCATTTTAAAGATCACCACAAGGACAATCATTCGCGTCGTGGTCTTCTCCAGATGGTCAACAAGCGTCGTTCGCTTCTCGATTATCTCAAGAAAATTGATGGCGCGCGTTATGCCGCCCTTATCGCGAAGCTTGGTCTTCGTAAGTAAATTCACTCTCGGCCCGCTTTGGCGGGCCGTTTGCGTATTGCGTCTCCTGAATATGTTTTGGGGGAGCATGAACAGGGCATTCCAGCAATGAGGCTGGACTGCTATCGGGGCTCGAAAATGCCCCATCCGCGGCGGATCGGTATGTCCGCAACTCAAGAGGCCCCGCATCGCATTGGGCATGCGGGACAAAGGAAAATCTATGTTTAATACGAAAACTGTATCAATCGAGTGGGGCGGACAAACCCTGACACTCGAAACGGGCAAAGTTGCTCGTCAAGCTGACGGCGCTGTTATGGCGTCGCTTGGTGAAACTGTTGTGCTTTGCGCGGTTACCGCCGCAAAGTCAGTGAAGGATGGCCAGGATTTCTTCCCGCTAACCGTTCACTACCAAGAAAAATACTCCGCAGCTGGCCGTATTCCCGGTGGCTTTTTCAAGCGTGAACGTGGTGCGACCGAAAAGGAAACGCTGGTTTCGCGTCTGATCGATCGTCCGCTTCGTCCGTTGTTCCCAGAAGGTTTCTACAACGAAATCAATGCGATTGCGCAAGTTCTTAGCTATGATGGCGAGAATGAGCCTGATATTCTGGCGCTCGTCGCCGCGTCGGCTGCAATGACCATTTCGGGCGTTCCTTTCATGGGCCCAATCGGCGCAGCACGCGTGGGTTACCTGAATGGCGAATATATTCTGAACCCAACCGACGAACAGGTTGCCGAAGGCGACCTCGATCTGGTCGTTGCGGCGACCTATGACGCGGTGATGATGGTGGAATCCGAAGCCAATGAGCTTTCGGAAGAAATCATGCTTGGTGCCGTCCTGTTTGCGCATGACGCATGTAAGGAAGTCGTTAAGGCAATCATCAAGCTTGCAGAGCAAGCAGCGAAGGAGCCTTGGGCCATGGCAGAGCAGGCTGATCTTTCAGCTGCAAAGGACAAGCTCAAGAAACTTATCGGCAAGGATATTGCCGCAGCGTATAAGCTGACGGACAAGTCGGCACGTTCAAACGCACTAAATGCGGCACGCGCTGCTGCGAAGGAAGCGTTCACAGATGCAAGCCCGCAGGACCAGATGGCTGCAGGCAAGCTGATGAAGAAGCTTGAGGCTGAAATCGTGCGCGGTGCAATCCTTAAGGACGGCACACGCATCGATGGACGGACAACTTCGCAAATCCGTCCAATCTTGGCAGAAACGCATTTCTTGCCACGCTCACACGGTTCGGCGCTGTTCACACGTGGTGAAACGCAGACCATCGCGACCTGCACCTTGGGTACCAAGGACGCAGAGCAGATGATCGATGGTCTTGGTGGCCTGCATTATGAAAACTTCATGCTGCATTACAACTTCCCACCCTACAGCGTTGGTGAAGTGGGACGCTTCGGCGCGCCAAGCCGCCGTGACATCGGCCATGGTAAGCTTGCATGGCGCGCGCTGCATGCCGTGCTGCCAACCAAGGATGAGTTTCCTTACACAATCCGCATCACCAGCGACATTACCGAATCCAATGGTTCGTCGTCGATGGCGTCCGTTTGCGGCGGAAGCCTCGCGATGATGGACGCGGGCGTCCCAATCAAGCGCCCTGTCTCGGGTATCGCAATGGGCCTTATTCTTGAAGGCAAGAATTACGCAATTCTGTCCGACATCTTGGGTGACGAAGACCATCTTGGCGATATGGATTTCAAGGTAGCTGGTACATCAGAAGGCATCACCACGATGCAGATGGACATCAAAATCGCCGGTATTACCCGTGAGATCTTTGAAGCTGCATTGAACCAAGCCAAGGAAGGCCGCGCGCATATCCTTGGTGAAATGGCCAAGGCACTGGGCGAAGCCCGCGGTGAATTGTCCGCGCACGCACCACGTATTGAAACAATGCAGATCGACAAAGCGAAGATCCGCGACATCATCGGTACGGGCGGCAAGGTCATTCGCGAAATCGTTGCGACTACCGGTGCAAAGGTCGATATTGATGACGAAGGTCTTATCAAGATTTCGTCGTCCGATATTGCGCAGATCGAAGCTGCACGTAAGTGGATTTCCGGCATCGTTGAAGAAGCAGAAGTCGGCAAGGTCTATGACGGTAAGGTCGTCAACCTGGTTGACTTCGGTGCATTCGTGAACTTCATGGGCGGTAAGGATGGTCTTGTCCACGTCAGCGAAATGCGCAACGAGCGCGTTGAGAAGGTTACGGACGTTGTCAGCGAAGGCATGGACGTTAAGGTCAAGGTTCTCGAAATCGATCCGCGCGGCAAGGTTCGCCTGTCGATGCGCGTCGTTGACCAGGAAACCGGTGAAGAGTTGGAAGACACACGCCCGCCCCGCGAAAAGAGCGAGCGCAGCGATCGTGGCCCCCGTCGTGAAGGCGGCGGTGGTGGACGCGGCGAAGGCCGTGGCGACCGTGGACCGCGTCGTGATGGCGGTGGACGTGGTGAAGGCCGCGGCGACCGTGGCCCACGCCAAGAGCGTTCAGAAGGCGAAAACAAGGGCGGGGGCGATCCCGACCATGTGCCAGCGTTTTTGAAAGACTAAGCCTAAAAGGCTTGTGGCGGTAATTCGCCCACAGTGATTATCCTGTAAAAGGATAGAGAGCAAAGGGGCTGCTTCGGCGGCCCCTTTTTTCGTATTTCATCCGTAAACAGTTCATCACCGATACAGGAGATTTCCGCCACGGTTCTGCGGTCTTTATACGCAATGCGAAGCAAAAGGCTTGGCGGAGCGGGCAAGATTATCTAGGGAACATTCATGAACAAAAAATTCCTCGTGCCCGTGGCGGTATTGGCCGCATCTTCCATGCTTTCTGGTTGCGCCGTACTCGGTCTGGGCGGCGGCGGAGCGAAGCCGGGCAGTAATACCCGTTATGTCGCGCGTGACGTGAATACGCTGTATGGAGCAGCCAAGAACAAGCTTGATAACAAGCAATATGAAGTTGCCGCAGCTTTGTTTGATGAGGTTGAGCGCCAGCATCCTTACTCGCCTTGGGCTCGCCGGGCACAGCTGATGAGCGCATTCAGTTACTATATGGCCCAGAAGTATAACGAGTCGATTCAATCGTCGCGCCGCTTTCTGTCGATCCACCCCGGCAACAAGGATGCGTCTTACGCTTATTATCTGATCGCTTTGTCCTATTATGAGCAAATTAGCGATGTTACCCGCGACCAGAAAATTTCCGAACAGGCGCTTGCAGCTCTTGGTGAAGTGCAGCGTCGTTATCCCGCGTCGCGTTATGCGTCCGATGCGACGTTGAAGATCGATCTTGTGCGTGATCATTTGGCCGGCAAGGAAATGGAAATTGGCCGCTTCTACCAGCGCCGTGCGCTGTGGCTCGCGTCATCGTTGCGCTTCCGAGAAGTGGTCGAGAAATATGACACGACCACGCACGCACCAGAGGCTCTGTATCGCCTGACCGAAAGCTATCTTGCGATGGGCGTGCCGGAAGAGGCAAAGAAGGCAGCGGCCGTGCTGGGCGCCAACTATCCGGGTAGCGAATGGTATGGCCGTGCCTATAACCTGATGCAGAAGAGCGCGCCCGCCGCGTAATGCCATGCTAACGGGGCTCTCGATCCGCGACGTCGTGCTGATCGAGGCACTGGACCTAGAGTTTGCAGGCGGACTTGGCGTTCTCACGGGTGAAACCGGGGCGGGTAAATCTATATTGCTAGACGCGCTTGGCCTTGCGCTTGGCGCGCGGGCGGATAGCGGGCTTGTAAGGTCAGGCGCGGAAAAGGCGCAAGTAACGGCCAGCTTTGAATCGCCCGCGTATGTTGCGGCGTTGCTTGCAGAGAACGACATCGACATTGAGATGGATGAGCCTTTAATCATTCGCCGGTCCGTTAAGGCCGATGGCGGTAGCAAAGCATTTATCAATGACCAGCCGTGCTCGGCGGCACTTTTGCGGGAAGTCGGAGCGGCTTTGGTAGAAATCCACGGCCAGCATGATGATCGCGGCATGTTGAACGCACGCGGGCATCGCAGTTTGTTGGATGCTTTTGGCCGAAGCGATACCGCAACCGTTTCCGCCAATTTTGCTGCATGGCAGGATGCTAAATCTCGCCTCGATATTGCCCGCGAGGCTCTGGAAAATGCGGCGCGTGATCGTGAGTGGCTTGAACATTCGGTTGCGGAACTCGCGGCATTCCATCCGCAGCCAGGCGAAGAGGAGCAGCTCGCCGGTGAACGTTCCGACATGCAAAAGGGCGAGCGCATTGCCGAGGATTTGAAGACGGTGCTGGAGAGTTTTGACGGGCCCAAAAGCGGTCTGTCACTCATTCGCAGTGCAGCCCGCAAGCTTGACCGATTGGCGGATGCCCATCCATTATTGGCCGAAGCGCTGACGTCACTGGACCGCGCGGTTATTGAGGCAAGCGATGCCGAAGATAAATTGAACGCGGCGGCGCGTGCGATCGAATATGAACCAGCGCGGCTTGACGAGATTGAGGAGCGCTTGTTCGAGCTGCGGGCACTGGCGCGTAAGCATAATATCGCCCCCGATGGTATAATCGCTTTGCAGGAACGGCTGACGTCACAGTTGCATTCAATTGAGGCAGGAGGCGAAGGACTTGCTTTGCTTGAGGCTGAGGTCGCGGCAAAGCACAATGCCTATGTTCAGTCGGCGAGCGCATTGTCTGCAGCCAGGACGGCGGCTGCGGTAAAGTTGGATGCAGCCGTTAAAAACGAGCTTGCTCCATTGAAGCTTGATGCCGCGCAGTTTCAAACGGCAGTGGAGAAGCTACCCCAAGACCGATGGACTGCATATGGCATGGACCGCGTCGAGTTTCTGATTTCGACCAATCCCGGCGCGCCATTTGCGCCGTTGGCTAAAATTGCATCCGGTGGTGAATTGTCCCGCTTCATCCTCGCGCTGAAAGTTGCGTTGGCGGAAGAAGGTGGCGCTGCCACGATTATCTTCGACGAAATCGACAGAGGTGTGGGTGGCGCTGTAGCCGCCGCCATTGGCGAACGTCTTGCGCGCTTGGCCACCCGCACACAATTATTGGCTGTTACCCATAGCCCGCAAGTCGCTGCAAAAGGTAAGGCGCATTACTTTATCGCGAAATCGAGCCTGGGCACTGTTACACGGACCGGTGTTACCTTGCTTGATGCCGAGGCACGTCGTCAGGAAATCGCCCGTATGCTCTCTGGGGCAGAGGTGACCGATGAGGCTAGAGCGCAAGCAGAACGCCTGTTGGAGACGGTATGAAAAAGCTAGGAATTTTGGTTGCCTTGTTGGTCAGCGGATCTGCGACGGCGCAAACTCCACTCCAGCCAGCAGACAAGTTTTTCGAGCGTATGTCCGCACTTTGCGGTAAAAGCTTCAATGGCAAATTGGCCGCTGGCGATGACAGCGATGCAAGCTTCGCTAACGCCCAAATGCAAGCGCATGTGCGCACCTGCACCGACCGGGAAATCCAGATCTCGTTCGATGTCGGCGAAGACCGATCGCGCACGTGGATCATTACGCGCATAGATAGTGGCCTGCGTCTAAAACATCGGCACATGTTAAAATACGGGACTGAAGACCCCGTTTCGCAATATGGCGGCGATACCGCGCAGCAGGGGACTGCCACGCGTCAGGAATTTCCAGTGGATGCGTATTCCAAGGCAATGTTCACGCAAGAAGGCCGCACTGTTTCGAATGCCAACGTTTGGGCATTTGAACTAGAGCCGCAGCAAACATTGACCTATGAACTGGCGCGGCCAAACCGTTTGTTTCGTGTGACATTCGACGTGGCCAACTCTATCACTGGAGCAAATGAGTGAGTTCGGAAGCAGATGCAGCCAATGAGCTTATGCGGTTGGCGAAACAGATTTCTTACCACAATAAGCGTTATCATGCCGAAGACGCGCCAGAGATATCTGACGCGGAATATGACGTGCTGGTGCGCCGCAATAATGAATTGGAGGCCGCTTTCCCGCATCTCGTGCGCGCGGATAGCCCCAACAAACAGGTTGGCGCTGCAGTGGAAGGCTCAGGCCTCAAGAAGATCACCCATGCTAAACGGATGATGAGCCTCGACAATGCGTTTGAGGCGCAAGACGTCCATGATTTTGTTGCCCGGGTCCGCCGGTTTTTGAACCTGCCAGCAGATGCAGATGTTGCGATGACCGCAGAGGACAAGATTGATGGGCTTTCGCTGTCGTTGCGATATGAACAAGGTGTCCTGAAACAGGCCGCGACGCGCGGCGATGGCAGTGTGGGTGAAGATGTCACCGCCAACGTCGCTTATATCTCAGACATCCCGCAGCGATTAAACGGAGCCGTTCCAGATATCTTCGAGATACGTGGCGAGGTTTACATGGCCAAGTCCGACTTTGCCGCGATCAATGAAACGCAAAAAGCAAAGGACGCAAAGCTTTTTGCCAACCCGCGCAATGCAGCTGCTGGGTCGCTAAGGCAAAAGGATGCGAAGGTAACGGCGTCGCGCCCATTACGTTTTCTTGCACATGGCTGGGGTGAAGTAAGCGCATTACCCTTCGATACCCAAAGCAAAGTTATGGCAACGATTGCGGCATGGGGTGTGCCTGTGTCGCCGTTACTGCTGCGTTTCGACCATGTTGAAACCGCCTTGGCGCATTATGCAGACATTGAGCGGCGCCGCGCGGATTTGCCCTATGACATTGATGGCGTTGTCTACAAGATTGACCGTTTGGATTGGCAAGATCGGCTTGGCTTTGTCGCCAAATCGCCGCGCTGGGCGATCGCGCATAAATTTCCTGCAGAACGTGCGGAAACGACGCTGGAGAACATCGATATTCAGGTAGGTCGCACCGGCAAGTTGACGCCTGTTGGCCGTCTCGCGCCCGTTACAGTGGGCGGCGTGGTGGTGTCCAACGTTACGTTGCACAACCGTGACGAGATTGACCGTCTGGGGGTGCGCCTCGGTGACCGCGTGGTGGTGCAAAGGGCAGGGGATGTCATTCCCCAGATCGTGGAGAACCTGACGCGTGAGACAGCGCGTTCGGCTTATGCATTTCCGTCACTTTGCCCGGAATGTGGTTCCGAAGCGATTGCGGAAGAGGGCGAGGTTGATGTGCGCTGCACTGGCGGATTGATTTGTCCGGCACAGCGGGTGCAACGGCTCATTCATTTTGTCAGTCGCGGCGCGCTCGATATCGAAGGACTCGGTGAGAAGACCATTCAAGAGTTTTTCGATCTTGGGTGGCTCGAAAGCCCCGCGGATGTTTTCCGGTTACGCAGCCGCCGTAGTGATATTCTATTGCGCGGCGGATGGCAGGATAAGTCTGTGGATAACCTGTTGGCAGCGATTGAAGCTACTCGTGCTCCCGATGGCGCAAAATTGCTTTTTGGCCTTGGTATCCGGCATATTGGCACCGTCACGGCGCGCGATTTGTTTAAGGCCTTTGGGTCGGTTGCCGAAGTTGGCAAGGTCGGCCAAAGACTCGCGCAATCCGATGAGGGGGCCATTGCAGACGTTACGGCCATTGACGGGGTAGGCGGCGCAGTCGCCGAAGCATTGGGAGGTTTCTTCCACGAGCCACATAATCTGTCGGTTTGGAATGACCTTTTGAACGAGGTTCAGCCGCCTGCTTATGTGTCTAACATTCGCGAAAGCGCGTGGACGGGAAAAACGATTGTTTTCACAGGCAAACTCGAAACCATGAGCCGCGACGAGGCCAAGGCGCAAGCAGAGGCGCTTGGGGCGAAATCAGCAGGTTCTGTGAGCGCAAAGACCGACCTTGTCGTAGCTGGCCCAGGTGCGGGGTCGAAATTGAAACAGGCAACTGCGCTTGGCATTCAGGTTATCGACGAAGCTGCTTGGGCGAATATCGTCGAAAGCCCTTAAATCTAACATAGGACGGTTGCTGCCAAGTGGTTTCAAGTGTAACCAGTTAGCATGAAAAATATCAGCCACGTCTATGAAACGCCGCTTGCCGGGGCGAATACAAATTGGACCGTGCCGCAAAACTGGGACAAGTTCACCGCGGATCAACATGCGATGTGGGACCGGCTGTTTGCGCGGCAGTCCGCGATGCTGCCGGGGCGCGCCGCCGACGCCTTTTTGCGGGGTATCGGCGTGCTTAAGCTCTCTCGTCCCGGCATTCCCGATTATCGCGAATTGAATGCACAGTTGATGGCGGCAACGGGCTGGCAGATTGTCGCTGTACCTGGCCTTGTACCAGACGCTGTGTTTTTCGACCACCTTGCCAATCGGCGGTTCCCTGCTGGAAATTTTATCCGGACGCCGGAACAGTCGGATTATCTGCAAGAGCCTGATGTGTTTCACGATGTTTTTGGACATGCGCCCATGTTGGCCGATCCCGTATTTGCCGATTATATGGTAGCGTATGGCAAAGGCGGGCTGCGGTCGCTTGGCTTTGACGCGCTTGACCATCTGGCGCGATTATATTGGTATACAGTGGAATTTGGCCTGATTAAACAACCCAACGGCTTGCGCATTTATGGCGCCGGCATCGTTTCAAGTTACGCCGAGAGCATATTTGCTCTGGAAGACCCTAGACCCAACCGTATCGCGTTCGACCTGCTTCGGGTCATGCGGACACATTACCGGATCGACGATTTTCAGCAGAATTATTTTGTCATATCCAGTATCGACGAATTGTTAAACGTTACTGTGGAAACAGATTTCGCTCCGCTTTACACGCGGCTGGACATACTTCCTGATATCGCCGCAAGCGAGGTTTTGGCGGATGATGTGCTGATTGCGTAACGTCAGCAGGCCTCTCTAAAGACTTTCTACCATGTACCAAAATCGCCGGGCGGCTGGCTGGTGCGACCAGTGGCCCGCGTTGGACGCTTCCAGCTATAGGACCTGCGCTTTACCAGCCACAAACATGGCCAGTCGCCGCGATCAACGCGCTTTTGTAAACGAAAACCCTGACGTCTGTAGGCGCGCAAGACAGCTTCTGCCTGCGTGTTTAACAGTCCGGCCAGTATGAGGGAACCGTCATCGTCTACAATCTCTGCAAGTGAGGGCGCGAGTTCAATCAACGGGCCAGCAAGAATGTTAGCCGTAACAAGGTCATAGGGCGCGCGTGAGGCGATAAGTGGATGCGCAGTACCTTCGGCTACACAAAGCGCGATTTGGCCCTGAGAAACGCCGCAGGGCACCTTGTTGGCATTAGCATTGCCTAAGGTAACCTCAACACTTACGGGGTCAATGTCAGATGCCGTCAGATATGCCTTTGGCCACAAGCTGTGTGCAGCGAAAGCAAGTAAACCCGTGCCAGTTCCAATGTCAGCGACCAGGTCAAACCGTTTGCCAGCGCGCTTCATGTCGTCAAGCATTGCCAAACAGCCGCTGGTGGTTTCATGGCCGCCAGTGCCAAAGGCGCGACTGGCCTCAATCAGGAAAGGCCTGGCACCTTTGGGTATTTTGCCTTTGTTGGAACCGGTGTGAACATAAAAGCGGCCGGCATGGACGGGTTTCAAAGCTTGCTGACTCATAACAACCCAGTCAGCGTCGGGTAGTTTTTCTACAAGTGGCTTTGCCTTTGCTGCGCTGGGAACGCGGATTTGGATGGCACGGATGACAGCTTTGCTGGGGCCAACGGAGAAATACGCATCCAACTGCCATTTATCGTCATTAAACGCCTCAACTTCGTCGGCGACGATTGTGGGCATTGGGTCAAGCGATGCCAGCCATTCATCGTCGTCATGTATTGCCTCAGCCTCCGCACGGGTACAGGGAAACCGTACCTTCCAATTACCGGACATAGCTGGCGCCATTAACGTCGAGCACAGCGCCCGTCATAGAAGGCGGTGCGTCGAGAGCGCAGAATTTGGCGATTGCCGCGACTTCTTCGGGATCGGCGACTTTGCCTAGCGGAATGTCGGCGAGCAATTTGTCGCCACCGCGGCTTGCCAGATAATCCTCAGCCATTCCTGTCATGGTAAAGCCCGGGCAGATGGCGAAGGCGTAAATGCCATCTTTGGCATAAGCGCGCGCGATTGATTTGGTCATCGCGACCATGCCTGCCTTTGAAGCGGCATAATGCCAATGGGCAGGGCTGTCACCCCGATATGCTGCGCGGCTGGCTATATTGACAATGCGGCCCGATGCGTCGTTGGTATGCCAATGTAGCACGGCGCGTCGGCACAGGTCGGCGCTGGCGGTCAGGTTGATTTGCATAGTGCGGTCCCAGCTTGCCAACCATTCCGCGTCGGCCCGCGTGATGGGATTTTCTTCAAAAACGCCAGCATTGTTAATGAGGACATCGATGCGGCCGCCTAAAGCCGCGAGTGCGTCGGCCCATAGCCGCGCGGGCACTGCGGGGTCGTTTAGGTCGCCGTCCTTGCTAGAGATTGCGACCACGGTCGTTGTGGCTGGGTCAAAGCTTGCGGCAATGGCCGCGCCAATTCCGCGCGAGGCGCCGGTGATGAGGATATGGGTTTTCATCCATGCTGCTTTTCACAGCGTCGATAAAAATTCAACCAAAGTTATCAAACGAGGTTACCGACAAATCGGGGCGCATTAGCTTTACGCGAAGAAAACGTATCGCTCACCACGCCAACCCGGCTTCAAGCAAGTTGATTTCCGATACGACATTGCTGGCGCTTTACCGGAAGGCGGAAAAACGTAATTGAACAAATTGGTTGGCGATTTCCGCGTTTCGCAAAGCGCGGGCCTTGCACGATGCGGCTAATCGATTAAAGAGCGACATAATGTCGAAAACTGACAATTATGAAGGACGCTGAACTTATGGCGAAAAACCCGAACCGACCACTTTCACCGCATTTACAGGTGTATCGTTGGTCGCCGCAGATGGCGGTTTCGATTTTCCACCGAGCTACAGGCTTTGTTCTCGCGACTGCCGGAATGATGACTTTATTGTGGTGGCTGTCGGCAATCGGTGGTGGTGCAGAGAGCTATGCGACATTTGTAAAATATGTTGTGTCGGCTGGGGCCGACGGCAGCGGTGTTCAAATCGCCAGTAACTGGTTCTTCCGTCTTGTTGCTTTGGCCGTCACCTTCAGTTTCTTTCAACATTTGGCGTCCGGCCTTCGCCATCTCGTCCTGGATATCGGGGCTGGCTATGAATTGAAGACGAACCGCACATGGGCATCGGTTGCATTTGTTGCAGCCTTTTTTGCAACTGCATTCGTGGCCCTGTTTGTGGCATCGCGCTTTATCGGAGTTTTGTGATGGACAGTAGAACAAATATTGGCCGCGTCCGCGGGTTGGGTTCGGCAAAGCATGGCGGGGAGCATTGGCTTAAGCAGCGCCTGACTGCGGTTGGCAATGTGCTACTGACGACTTGGTTCGTGCTGTCCTTGTTCATGATCCCAAGTTTTGAACATGGCCCACTTGCGCAGTGGCTTGCCCAGCCGCTGGTGGCGGTTCCAATGATCCTGATGATCGCGAACATATTTAGCCATGTCAAACTTGGTCTTCAGGTGTTGATTGAGGATTATGTCCATGACGAGGGCCTCAAATTCGCGTCGATGACACTTCTTAATTTCTACGTCATCGCCAGTGCCGTGTTTGGCATTTTTGTTGTCGCAAAACTCGCATTTACCGGAGCGCCCGCCTGATGTCAGACGCATATAAGATTATTGACCATATCTATGACACCGTCGTCGTCGGCGCCGGCGGGTCAGGTCTGCGCGCCACTATGGGCAGCGCGGAAGCAGGTTTGAAGACTGCCTGCATTACCAAGGTGTTTCCGACCCGTTCGCATACGGTGGCTGCACAGGGCGGTATCGCAGCGTCTTTGGGCAATAACTCGCCAGATCATTGGACCTGGCACATGTATGACACGGTCAAAGGCTCGGATTGGCTTGGCGACCAAGATGCTATCGAATATATGGTCCGTGAGGCCCCTGCAGCGGTATATGAGCTTGAACATGCTGGCGTGCCATTCTCACGCAATGCAGACGGCACCATCTACCAGCGCCCCTTTGGCGGGCATATGCAGAATATGGGTGAAGGCCCACCAGTTCAGCGTACCGCTGCTGCCGCAGATCGCACAGGCCATGCCATGTTGCATGCCTTGTACCAACAGAGCCTGAAATATGACGCAGATTTCTTTATTGAATATTTCGCGCTCGACTTAATTATGGAAAATGGTGAATGCCGCGGCGTGATCGCCATGTGCATGGAAGATGGCAGCATCCACCGGTTCAAGAGCCATGCTGTGGTGCTTGCAACTGGCGGCTATGGCCGCGCCTATTTCTCCGCGACGTCGGCGCACACCTGCACGGGTGATGGAGGTGGTATGGTCCTGCGCGCTGGCTTGCCACTGCAGGATATGGAGTTTGTTCAGTTCCACCCAACCGGCATTTACGGTGCCGGCGTTTTGATTACCGAAGGCGCACGCGGCGAGGGCGGTTACCTGACCAACAGCGAAGGTGAACGCTTCATGGAGCGTTATGCCCCATCGGCAAAAGACCTTGCCTCGCGCGATGTTGTCAGCCGGTCCATGGCCCTAGAAATGCGCGAAGGCCGTGGCGTCGGTCCGCACAAGGACCATATCTATTTGCATCTTGACCATATCGATCCCGCAGTATTGGCGCAGCGCTTGCCCGGTATTACGGAAAGCGGAAAGATTTTCGCAGGCGTTGACCTGACGCGACAACCGCTGCCAGTGACGCCGACGGTCCACTATAATATGGGCGGTATTCCATGTAATTATCATGGGCAAGTTGTGACGAAGATCGGCAACGATCCCGAAGTAATCGTTCCTGGACTGTATTCTGTCGGCGAAGCAGCCTGCGTTTCTGTGCATGGCGCAAACCGCTTGGGTTCAAATTCGCTCATTGACCTTGTGGTGTTCGGACGGGCAACGGGCTTGCATCTGAAGGCATCACTTACCCCCGGTGCGCCGCATAAGGCATTGCCAGCCGACGCTGTTGACCTGGCGCTGTCGCGCGTCGACAAGTTCCGCAGCGCAAAGGGCGGTTCACCGACTGCAGAGATCCGCTTGCAGATGCAGCGCACGATGCAAAAGCACGCCGCGGTTTTCCGCGACACGGCTTTGCTGGAAGAGGGCGTGACCGAAATGCAAAAGGTAAATCAGCGGCTGGCTGACGTTCATGTCACCGACCGCAGTCTGATCTGGAACACCGATCTTATCGAAACGCTTGAGCTTGATAACCTCATGGGGCAGGCTGTTTGCACGATTGAAAGTGCAAACAACCGTAAGGAAAGCCGCGGCGCCCATGCGCACGAAGATTTCCCAGAGCGCGACGATGCCAATTGGATGAAGCACACGGCGTCATGGTTTGACGGTTGGGGCGGTTCAGGGGGCAAGGTCAAAATCGACTATCGCCCGGTGCATGATTACACCCTGACCGACGAAGCAGAGTATATTAAGCCAAAACCACGCGTTTATTGATATCTGCGAAAACGGAGGCTGTGATTTCCAAGCTCCGTTTTCGTTTTTCATGATCGAAAATCGAACAAGCGACGATGATTTCGTCTGCTTGCGTGTGCGCCTGAAACGCCTGCACGGCTGCCTTTACGGTGTCGGCTGCACCAATGGCGCTGGCGGACAAAACATCATTCAACGCCGATGCAAAATGCGGGGGCAGGGACGCTACATAGCCTTCTATGGGCGGCGGCAATTGGCGTGGATTGCCCGTGCGCAACGCAACGAAGCTTTGCATCAACGAGCTTGCCAGATATTCCGCCTCCGCGTCGATTTCCGCCGCGATGACGTTGAAAGCGGCAATCGCGTGCGGGGTATCAAGCACCGCGCTTGGGCGGAAGTGGCTGCGGTAGATGTGCAGCGCCTCATCCAGCATCTGCGGTGCAAAGTGGCTTGCGAAGGCGAAGGGAAGGCCCAAGGCCGCCGCGACCTGTGCGCCGTAGAGGCTGCTGCCCAAGATAGAGAGTTGCACATTCGCGCCAGCGCCCGGCGTGGCGACGATACCCGTTTTGCCATCATCGGCGAAATAGCTTTGTAATTCCATCACATCGCGCGGGAAAGCATTTGGGTCGCTGTCGAGCGTCCGCCGGATCGCGGCCGCGACGCGTTGGTCGCTCCCCGGCGCACGGCCAAGCCCCAAATCAATTCGGCCGGGATACAGCGCATCCAATGTTCCAAACTGTTCGGCAATGACCAAAGGGGAATGGTTGGGTAACATGATGCCGCCCGAACCAACACGCATCGTCTTGGTTGCTGCCGCAATGTGCCCGATGACAACGCTGGTTGCGGCGCCGGCAATTCCGCGCATGCCGTGATGTTCGGCGACCCAGTAGCGGGTGAAGCCAAGGCTTTCCGCATGCGCTGCCAGATCAGCCGCGTTGGCAAATGCGGAAGAGACGTTACCGCCTTCAACGACAGGTACGAGATCAAGAAAAGAAAAAGCTGCCATGATTCTTAAATGGTGGCTTAGCCCGCCAAAGCCAAGCGCAATCGACTATTTTTAAACGCCGTGCCATATATGTTGCTGTGTTGACCCAACTTTACATTCCCTTTCTCATTACGACGTTGCTCATCGAATTGACGCCTGGCCCGAACATGGCGTGGCTGGCCCTGACAAGTGCGAGCCAAGGCAAGCGCGTTGGCTTTGCCGCTGTGGCGGGGATTTGCCTCGGACTTGCGATACTTGCGCTGGCCTCAGCGATTGGGCTTGCGGAACTTGCGACGCGCTCGCCCGCTGCATTTCGCCTGTTACGTTATTCCGGCGTTGCCTATTTGTTATGGCTGGCTTGGAGCGCTTGGGTGGGGGAGAACGCGCGATTGCGAGACCCCGTCAGCGGCAACGCGCTTGGCACATGGTTTCGCCATGGACTTTTGTTGAACCTACTTAATCCAAAGGCAGCGGTGTTTTTTATTGCGGTTCTTCCCGCGTATATTGCGCCGGATTTGTCGATTGACGCCCAGACAATGTTGCTGTCGGCAAGCTATGTGGTAATCGCGACCGCCGTGCATCTAGCGATCGTCGCGCTAGCGGCCCAGTTTCATGGATGGATATCGGTGGGGAGCAGGGGACGGACAGTCCAGCGCGTCTTTGCTATCCTGTTGGCAGCAATCGCCATCTGGTTCCTGATCAGCTCAGCTTAGCGCCAGCGAAGCATCGAACGGTCAAGTTCCGATAAGGATTTAACACCCATAAGCCGCATGTCGCGGGCAATTTCGTCGTGCAACTTGCCGACGATGCGCTCCACACCGGGTTGCCCAGCTGCAGCCAATGCATAAAGATAGAGCCGCCCACCTGAACAGGCAGTTGCGCCAGCGGCAATGGCTTTCAAAACATGGCTTCCGCGCTGCACTCCGCCATCGCAAATGATGTCGATTTTACCACCAACCGCATCTGCGATTTCGGCTATTTGGTCAAATGGTGAGCGCGAACCATCCAATTGGCGTCCACCATGGTTCGAGACCATGATGGCAGTCGCGCCAATATCCACCGCCCGTTTTGCGTCGTCGACCGACATGATACCTTTTAGGCAAAATTCCCCGCCCCAGTCAGACCGGACTTTTGCAGCCATCTTCCAATCCATTGAGGTGTCGAGCATCGTATTGAAATATTCTGCCACGGAAACCGCAACATTGGTGCCGGCATCCACATGTGTTTGCAAATTGGGTAGCGAGAACTTCTCCCGGAACATGTAATTCAGTGCCCACATCGGGTGGATAGCATAGCTTAGGACAGACTCTGGCGTAAAACGCGGCGGTGATGTAAACCCGCTGCGCAAGCAGCGTTCGCGGTTCCCGGAGACAATAGTGTCCACGGTCAAGGCAATCGCATCAAACTTTGCGGCCTTGCAACGTTCGACCATCGACGTATTCAGACCCTTGTCCTTATGGATGTAGAGTTGGAAAAGCTTGGGCGTTTTAATTTTCTCACCCACCTCCTCGATGCTCACCGTGGCAAGCGAGGAGATGCCAAACCATGTGTTGAACCGCTGCGCGACCGATGCAACGGCCCGTTCGCCTTGCCAGTGAAACAGGCGTTGCAACGCCGTGGGTGAGAGCATCAGCGGCATATCAATGCGCTTTCCCATCACCGTTACGGCCATGTCGATGTCCGACACTCCGGCCAAGACATTGGGCACGAGGTCGCAATCGTCAAAGCTTGCGCTGTTGCGCAGCTTGGTTCGTTCATCGTCGGCCGCGCCGTCGATATAATTGAATATGGGTGAAGGCAGCCGCGCCCTCGCCAGACGACGGAAATCGGCAACATTATGGCAATCATTCAAACGCATGAATGGCTTATGACATATCTTTTAGACAATTGCATGCATTTGGATTCTTCGTCTAAAATCCATGAGTAGGCATGCTTTCGACGGGCGCTTGTCCTGCGTCAACATTGCGTTTAGCGTTGCAAAGCGCACGTAAAGCTCACCTTAAATACAAAGGCACTCCTCGATGTTCCTCAAAGACAAAACAGCACTCATTACCGGATCTACCTCAGGCATCGGGCTTGGCTATGCACGCGCCTTGGCGGCACAAGGTGCCCATGTAATGATCAATGGCTTTGGCGATAGGGATGTTATCGATGGCTATGTCGCCGAACTGGCTGAATCTAGCGGCGGAAAGGCCATGTATTCTGCTGCCGACATGACCAAGCCGGAAGCGATCCGTGCCATGATGGCCGAGTGTGCAGAAAAGCTTGGCGCGCCTGACATATTGATAAACAATGCCGGGATACAGCATGTCGCACCCGTCGATGAATTCCCCGAAGATAAATGGGACGCGATTATGTCGATTATCCTGTCTTCGGCATTTCACACGACAAAGGCAGCGTTACCCGCGATGAAGGCAAAAGGCTGGGGCCGCATCATTAACACAGGTTCCATGCACAGTCTTGTCGCTTCGCCATTTAAGTCGGCTTATAATGCGGCAAAACATGGCCTTGCGGGTTTTACAAAGACTGTGGCGCTTGAGGTGGCGACGCAAGGGATAACGGTGAACAATATCTGCCCTGGATATGTTTGGACGTCTTTGGTGGAAAACCAAATTCCAGATACCATGAAGGCACTTGGGTTGACCCGGGATCAAGTGATCAATGATGTGCTGTTGGCCAATCAGCCGCAGAAGAAATTTGTGCAGGTTGAACAACTGGCGGCTTTAGCGGTGTTTTTGTGCCGTGAAGAGGCAAGTGCGATCACGGGCACGAACCTCTCGGTCGATGGCGGATGGACTGCGCAGTAACAATTGCGTCTATGAGAATAGGTGAAGCTTATTGGTCGATCATCGCTTTATCGGCACCCGGTGCATCAGTTGGAGTGGCAGCCCCTGGCATCGTAAAGGCAGTGGGAGTGAAGCTGCCAATGCTGGTTTGTCCAGCATCGGGGTTTGCATCACCCGTTTGCATAGAAGTCCCAAATGGCAGGCCAAAGTTGGGCTGCGTTGGGTTGCCATCGATGGTCGGCGCGCCGATTTGGAAATCGCTGCCTGAGTCTGCATTGAATTGGACAGGAACGGGGGCCGGCGCAGGCAAAGGAAGTTGATGTGTATTTTCCGGCACTGACACAATGCTTTGTGCGCGCGCTTCTTGGGCTTTTGGTGTCAGAGGGTCTTTATCTGGAATGACCATCGCGATCAGTCCAGTGACCAACAAAACTCCCAATAGCATTTTTAGTCTATTATCCACGCGACCCAGCCCGTCTGTGTTCGACGAGGGCAATACTGGGTTGGCGTTAACAAAATATGAGCGGCGAAAGTCGTGACATAAAAAAACCGCCGGCACCGCTGCCGGCGGTCAGGTGTTTTTCCTCCCCAGGAAAACTCTTAAAACGCTATAGATTACTTGCCACCAGCGCTGCCTAGACGGTGGTAAAGTCGCGCAAATTTGACGGATTCTGGCTTATCCTGAATAACTTCAAGATAATGGAGCAGCGCTTGACGCAATAAGGTCAAGTCTTCAGTCGAAAGCACAGCGCGTGCGCGTGGAGGTTCACCCATTTCAATCGCTCCTTACGCGCCTTGGCCAAACTGGTTCATTGTGTTGTCTTTGCCACCAGCTTTTAGAGCGGCTTCGCCAGCAAAATATTCCTTATGATCATCACCAATGTCGGAACCTGACATGTTCTGGTGCTTCACACAGGCGATGCCTTGGCGGATTTCCTTGCGTTGAACGCCGGCCACATAGCCAAGCATCCCCATTTCGCCGAAATAATCCTTGGCGAGGTTGTCGGTGCTGAGCGCTGCCGTATGGTAGGTTGGCAGGGTGATGAGATGGTGGAAAATGCCGGCGCGCTTTGCTGAATCGCGCTGGAAGTTCTGGATGCGCACATCGGCTTCAATTCCAAGTGCAGTCTCGTCATAGCTTGCGCTCATCAGATTTGCGCGTTCGTAGGCGGAAACATCTTGTCCTTGAGTGGACCATGCATCAAACACCTGCTGACGGAAATTCAGCGTCCAGTTGAAGCTTGGCGAGTTGTTGTAGGCAAGCTTTGCATTTGGAACGACTTCGCGAATGCGGTCTACCATGCCTGCAATCTGCTCAATGTGCGGCTTTTCCGTTTCGATCCAGATGAGGTCCGCACCATTCTGAAGCGAGGTGATGCAATCCAATACGCAGCGATCTTCGCCAGTGCCGGAGCGGAACTGGAAAAGATTGGAGGGCAGTCGCTTTGGACGCAGCAGCTTTCCGTTGCGGTTCAAGATAACGTCGCCATTTTGGGCTGTAGTTGGGTCAATTTCTTCGCAATCGAGGAAGCTGTTGTACAAGTCGCCCAAGTCGCCAGCAGCGGTTGAAACGGCGATTTGCTTGGTTAGGCCCGCTCCGAGAGAGTCCGTGCGTGCTACGATGATGCCGTCTGGAACGCCAAGTTCAAGAAACGCATATCGGCAAGCACGAATTTTCTGCAAAAAATCTTCATGTGGCACGGTGACTTTGCCGTCTTGGTGGCCGCATTGCTTTTCGTCGGAAACTTGATTTTCGATCTGCAGAGCGCATGCGCCAGCTTCAATCATTTTCTTAGCCAGAAGATATGTGGCCTCGGCGTTGCCAAAGCCTGCATCTATGTCGGCAATAATGGGTACGACATGCGTTTCATGGTTCTCGATTTTGGCCATGGTGGCCGCTTCGCGCGCCGCATCATTTTGGCTGCGGGCGTCGTCGAGATCACGGAACAAAATGTTGAGTTCGCGGCTATCAGCTTGGCGCAGGAACGTATAAAGTTCTTCAATGAGCGCTGGTACGCTTGTCTTTTCATGCATGGACTGATCAGGCAGTGGGCCGAATTCACTGCGCAAAGCGGCAATCATCCAACCTGACAGATACAAATACCGCTTTTTGGTTGTGCCAAAATGCTTCTTAATGGAGATCATTTTTTGCTGGGCTATGAACCCGTGCCAGCAACCAAGGGACTGCGTATATTGTGCAGGGTTGGCATCATATGCAGCCATGTCGTCGCGCATGATCTTGGCTGTATAGCGCGCAATGTCGAGACCAGTCTGAAAACGGTTTTGCAACTGCATCCGCGCTACAGATTCCGCGCTGATGGAATCCCATGTTCCCTTGTGCGCAGAAATATGCGCGTTGGTTTCGGAGATGAGTGACTGGTACGACATTGACAATTCCTTTTTGTCGAAGGGAGGATAGACGCCGGTGTCTCACCTCAAACCATGTGAATAACGAGTCAATTTTGTAATATTTGTTGTATTATTGTGTGAATAAGCTACCGTTTGTTTGTCGTTTTGTAACTTTGTTGACAAAGGTTGGTCGTGGCAGAAGAAAAGTTATTTGCGGGGCATTCTGTCCGTAGGATCCGACGGGCCAATGGCTTAACGCAAGGGGCAATGGCTGAAGCCTTGGCAATTTCGCCGTCTTATCTTAACTTGATTGAGCGTAATCAGAGGCCGCTGACGGCCACACTGCTTCTAAAACTTGCCCAATCTTATGATTTCGATCCTCGTACGTTAACTGGCACAACCCCCGGCGGCGGGGTGGATGCCATCCGCCGAAGGCTTAATGACCCCATGTTCGCAGATCTCGATATTGACCGCGCTCAGGTAGAAGAATGGATCGCTGCTAGCCCTGATGCAGCAGAGGCGTTTGCCCGATCCTTTGACCGTCTGTCGGGCGGGTCGCATGGCGGAGCAGGTGGTGGGCAAATTGGCGGACATGGCGAGCCAGAGGCTATTGCCTCGGCCCGGCGTGAAATTGAGCGTTGGCGCAACCATTTCGCCGATTTGGACTCGCAAGCAGAGAACCTTGCTGACGAGTTGCGCCTCACCAATGCGGACATTTACGGCGCCATCACCGAACGGTTACGCGTGAAGCATCAGCTTTCTATGCGCATTTTGCCATTTGATGTCATGCCTGACCGATTACGGCGGCTCGACCTTCATGCGCGCCAACTTCAACTATCTGAACTTCTTGATCCTGCCAGCCGTACTTTCGCAGCCGCCTTGCAACTTGGTATGCTGGAAGCCAAGGCAGAAATTGACGCTTTAGTTGCTGGTGCATCTTTTGCCGAAAGAGCAGCCGAACGTCTGTATAGGCGGCATTTGAGTAGCTATTTTGCAGCAGCCGTCATGATGCCTTACGCGCGTTTTTTGCGCGCATGCGAGGCAACGGGCTATGATATCGTGTTGCTGCAACGACGCTTTGGCGCCGGTTTTGAACAGATTGCCCACCGCCTAACGACATTGCAAAGGGTAGGGCAGCGTGGTTTGCCATTCTTCATGCTGCGCATTGATCGTGCGGGGCAGAGCAGTAAACGCTATGCTGGGGCAAGCGCCTCACCATTGGTGGAAACGGATCGCCGATGCCCTTTATGGCAAGTGCATACTGTATTTGCACGGCCAGGAACCCTTATGCCGCATCTGGTCGAACTGGAGGATCAAAGCCGCTGGTTCACTTTGTCGCGAACTGTGCATCCACAAACCGCGGTAAGCGGCGGGATCGAAGCAGAGTTTGCCATTTGCCTTGGTATTGATGCGAAGTTAGCTGCGCCATTGGCCGCTGCGCGTGGGCTTGACCTTAACAACGGCGCCGCAACCGCCATTGGTCTTGGCTGTTCCGCTTGTACCCGCCCTGATTGTCCACAGCGCAGCGCACCGCCAGCAGGGCGCGTGCTTGTCTTCAACGAACGCGAAAGAGGCATGTCGCCCTTCACATTCGACCGGAATAGCTAGTCTGTTGCGAAATCACGCACTTTTTGGCTACTGCCGCGCGGCAGGATCATCACTTCATTGCCATTTGCAACAATGAGTAAATCATAAACATTGTGCACAGAAACGCGGATGCCGTGCCCGTGAATAAGGTTGCCGTGGCTGTTATTCATGCGAATGGCGCCCCAGGTAACATTGCCGTCCGCGTCCTTATGACCAATTTCGTGCAAGGCATCCCAGCTGCCGACATCTAACCAGCCCATACTCACCGGCGCCACTGGGACTTTCGGTGCCTTTTCCATAATCGCCTAATCGATGCTGTCTGAGGGACAGGCCGCAAAGCTGGCTGCTTCGGGATGCCAGTGATCGCCAATACGCTCTGCTTTGGCGATAGCGTTACGAACCGCTGTGTCCACCGAAGGTGCAAACTGCTTTACGGCGTCCAAATAGGCATCTGCGCGAAACAGGAATATGCCGCCATTCCATACATGGTCACCACTTTCGATCATGGCAGCAGCACGCGTGGCATCCGGCTTTTCGACAAAGCGCTTTACGTCATGAACGCCCGCCCCAATCTCGGCGTCAATTTGAATATAGCCACATCCTATCTCAGGCCCCGTCGGATTGATCCCGTAAGCGGCCAGCCAGCCATTTCAAACTTGCGGCACAAGTGGATCCGTCGCGGCGTGAAATGCCGCCTCATTGGTATTGACATGGTCGCTTGGCATCACCAGCATAAAGCTATCTGGTGCGTCCACGAGTAGCGCTGCCATGGCGAATGCTGGCGCTGTGTTTCGGGCGCAGGGTTCAAGCAAAAGCGTTGTTTCAGTTACTCCAATCGGCCAATTGGTCACGCACGATATTGGCATGTGCCGCACTAGCGGCGATCAGAGGTGCTGCAAAATGTAGGCGGTCCTTTACACGCAAAACCGTAAGTTGGAACATTGTGCGCGTATCTGTCAGCGCCAAGAACTGCTTGGGGTTGCCGGTTTCGATGATGGCCAAAGCCGCATACCGCCGCCGCCCGATAAGAGTACAGGAGTTATAGTCACGAGTTTTCCATTTGTTAGGACATTGGGGAATGCCATGTTCCCGCCGATGTTCCGCAATCGGTCAAACGCGAATAAAATACTTTCTCCAATGGTTATTGGTAAGACAGTATAAAGTTAGCGGACGCTTTACTGTGCTGTTGGATGCTAGCCGTGCTGACATGGACGCGGCGCGATGATCAGGCTATATGAGAAGCGTACACAATGTGCGATATTTTTTCGTAATTTAATCTAAAGTTGCAACGTTAGGCCTTAATTGCGGGGGCTAATTGAGCGCAAGCAATTCTATCGGATCAATTCCGGCACGCTGCATCTGCGCTTTCACGTCTGGCCAAATATTCTGCACGAAATTTTCACGTTCAAAGCTGCGCAATTTCGCAGTCGCGCCGCTGGCTACGAACAGGCCTACGCCGCGCTTGACGTCTACCAGGCCGCTGTCTTGAAATAATTGATAAGCCTTAGCCACTGTAAGGGGGTTGGCACCCTGATCTGCCGCGAAAGCGCGCACGGAAGGGAGCATCTGACCCTCTTTGTAATTACCATCAAGAATGGCAGCCGCAATCACGTCACGTAATTTCAAGTAGACCGGCTTTACATCGTTTTTCATCACATGCTTACTGCCATAATACACTATGGCGCGTCAAGCATGCCTAAATCCCATTAGTCAAGGCCACTGACGGATAATGTCTCCGGGTATGGGCCGCGGACGCTCTTCAAGCGCGAGCGCAGGGGTTCCGATAAAGAACATGCCCGCGATCTTCTCCTCGCCTAGACATAGGCTGTCGCGAACCATGGGATCGTAACTGGCCCAACCTGTAATCCAACTTGCTACAAAGCCGTGCGCATGTGCCGCGTGGATGAGGTTCATGGCGACTGCGCCAACGCTCAATTGTTGTTCCCAAAGCGGGATTTTAGCGCTTGGTTGCGGCGCAGACATAAGGAACACAAGCGTTGGTGCCATGCGCGCCGACGCAATCGCTGCGTCTATTTGTGCAGGCCGCGCATCTGGATTGGCAGTAAGGAAGGCCTCAGTAAGCAGTTCGGCAAAAGCTTCGCGGTTGGTGATTTCGACAAAACGCCATGGAAACAATTTCCCATGATCGGGTGTGCGCATTGCGGTTTGTAAGATGCGGTCGAGCGTTGGCGCGTCTGGGCCAGGGCTAACCATGTCGCGCGGTTTACCTGAGCGACGGGTTTCCAAATAGGCGGTTACAGAAGAAAGATCGTTGAACATTCCGCTTCCTTCGACGAAACTCGACCCGTTCGGCAATAAAATTCTTCACAGGCGCAGTTTTTCAGCTAGATGACTCAGCAGAGAAACGGGCGGCGAAGACCGACTATTTAGAGATTATTGAGGGGATTCCACATGGGTCTGAAAGACATTGCGCTTTGGCAGGAGCAGGATTGGATTACAGCAATCGCAGCTGCAGTGCTGGGTTTCTTCCTGCTTGGCGGGGCATATATTGCGACGCGCAAGGAGCCTGAATTTGCCGGCCATCCGCGCGGTCTCTACGTTCTCTTTTTCGCAGAGATGTGGGAGCGTTTTTCCTATTATGGGATGCGCGCGCTGCTTATCCTTTACCTTACAAAGCACTGGCTCTTTTCCGACGGCCAATCGAACCTAATCTATGGCGCCTATACCAGCCTTGTGTACATCACGCCGGTTCTAGGCGGGTGGTTTGCTGACCGATATCTAGGCCAGCGCAAGGCGGTGGCATTCGGTGCGGTTCTATTAACTTTTGGTCATGTGTTGATGGCATTTGAAGGTTTTGCTGGCGTTACCGACCCGCTGGTGAAACAGGCGGACCCCGCGATCAACATATTCTGGCTGGCGTTGGCCTTCATTATCGTGGGCTCGGGTTTCCTCAAGGCCAATATTTCCGTGATTGTTGGCCAACTCTATCCGCGCACCGATGTGCGTCGTGACGGTGCCTACACCATCTTCTATATGGGTATTAACGTAGGCGCCGCGATTGGTACGATTTTTGCCGGTTATCTTGGTGAAACCTATGGCTGGTCCTATGGCTTCGGCGCAGCTGGTCTCGGCATGCTGCTCGGTCTGGTTGTCTTTGTGCTCGGTAAACCATTGCTCATGGGCCGCGGCGAAGCGCCGGCACCCATGACCAAGTTGACCGAATATGGCATTTATGGCGTCGGCCTTGCCGCTGTTGCCTGTATCTGGCTTCTGATCCAGTATCAGGGCTTTTATGGCTGGTTGCTGCTTGGCCTTGGGGTGTTGTTACTCGGTTATGTTCTGCTGCAATCGTTCAAGCTAGATTTAGAGGCGCGCCATCGCATCTATGCGATCCTCTTCCTGTTGGCGTTGCAGCCCCTGTTTTGGGCGTTGTTCGAGCAGGCCGGTGGTAGCATGAACCTGTTCACCGACCGCTTTGTTGATCGTCAGGGAGTGCCTGCGTCGATCTTCCAGTCGATCAACCCGATCTATATCATTCTGCTGGGTCCTATCTTTGCCGGCCTTTGGGTGTGGCTCGGCCGACGCGGACTGGAGCCTTCGACCCCTGCCAAATTCGGTATCGCGCTGGCGCAGATTGGTTTTGCCAACCTAGTTCTGGTATGGGGAGCGAACAGCGTTGGTGCGGATACTCTGGTGCCAGTGTTGTTCATCTTCGCCTTTTACCTGTTCGCCACGACTGCAGAACTCTGCCTCTCGCCAGTTGGGCTGTCGGCGATGAACCGGCTTGCGCCGGCAACCATGGCGTCGCTGATTATGGGGGCTTGGTTCTTCGCGACTGCGGGCGGCAACTTCCTTGCTGGCGTTATCGGCGCTGCAACGGGCGGCCATGATGGTGCAATGACCCGTGAGGGCTTGATTAGCGTCTATGAACAGATCGGCTACATCACCATTGCTATCAGCGTGGCTGTACTTCTGGTATCACCTCTGGTGAACCGCCTGATGCACCTTGACGCGCTTAAGGACGAAGACAATGCAGAAGAAAAGGCAGCATAAGCATATGAAGAGCAATTTGCGCTGGTCGATCGTGGCCGCTCCACTGGCCCTGATGGCGTGTTCCAACGCCGAAGGTCCGAAGACCGCGTCTGCAACACCGGTAGCAAAGCCAGCGGAAAAGGTACCCGCGCCGTTCCCGTCGACCTACAAAGCCTATCCGGGAGTTGCCACGGCCATTCGTAATGTCACCGTGTACGATGGCGAAGGCGGCAAGATCGACAATGGTGTAGTATTCATAACCGCCGGCAAAATTAGCAGCGTTGGTGGGCCTGAAACAGCCATTCCAGCAGGCGTGATGGTCATTGATGGGACGGGCAAATTTGTAACGCCCGGCATCATTGATATTCACTCCCATTTGGGTGACTACCCCACTCCATCGGTTGAGGCGCATAGCGATGGCAACGAAGCCACTTCGCCAACGACACCCGAAGTATGGGCCGAACACAGCGTATGGCCGCAAGACCCCGGTTTCAGCCGTGCGCTCGCCAATGGCGGCGTGACAGCGTTGCAGATATTGCCGGGGTCAGCTAACCTTATGGGTGGCCGGTCAGTCGTCCTGAAAAACGTCTATGCCCGCACTGTGCAGGGCATGAAGTTCCCTGACGCACCTTATGGCATGAAAATGGCCTGCGGAGAAAATCCGAAGCGCGTGTACGGCGCCAAAGGGCGCATGCCGTCCACCCGTATGGGTAATATCGCCGTAAACCGTCAGACATGGATCAAGGCGCAGGACTATAAAAAGAAACGCGATAGCGGTAAGGAGTATACCCGCGACTTAGGCATGGAAACGCTGGCTGGCGTGCTTGATGGCGACATCAGCATCCAGAACCACTGCTACCGCGCCGATGAAATGGCGCTGGTTCTCGATATGGCCAAGGAATTCGGATATAAGGTATCCACGTTCCACCACGCCGTTGAAAGCTATAAAATTGCCGATCTGCTGCGCGACAACGGCGTCTGCTCCGCTGTTTGGGCGGATTGGTGGGGCTTCAAGATGGAAGCTTATGACGCGATCCCTGAAAATGCCGCCATTCTTCAAAATACCGGCGCGTGTGTGATTATCCATTCGGACGATGAAAATCAGATCCAGCGTTTGAACCAAGAAGCTGCAAAGGCGCAAGCCGACGGCCGCCGGATGGGTATCAACATCAGTGATGCTGAGGTCATCAAATGGCTGACCTACAACCCCGCAAAGGCTTTAGGCATATCGGATAAAACAGGAAGCTTAAAGCCCGGCAAAATGGCCGATCTGGTTTTATGGAATGGCAACCCGCTGAGCGTATATGCGCGGCCATACAAGGTGTGGATCGACGGCGCGTTGATGTTTGATGCAAGCAATCCCAAAATACGTCCCGTCAGCGATTTCGAGCTAGGCCAACCAGGTGAAGGAGATGTGAAATGAGGCATTTCCTCTTCGCCGCTGCTGCATTGGCAGCATTCGCTACACCTGCTGTGGCCGAAACAATTGCAATCACGGGTGGCCGAGTGGTGGTCGGTGACGGCACTGCGCCAATTGACGGAGGTACAGTTATCATCCGCGACGGGAATGTTATTGCCGCAGGTGCAAGCGTAGCTGTGCCAGCAGATGCCCGCCGTATAGATGCAAAGGGCAAGTGGGTGACCCCGGGTGTTTTTGCAGGATTTACGCGGCTCGGTCTGTCTGAAGTCGACGCCGTTAAGGGCACCAACGACAAAAGCGGCGGCAAGAGCGGTTTTTCGGCCGCAATCGATGTTGCCCCGGCGATCGATCCGTTCCGTTCGCCATTCGCCGTTAACCGCGCTGCTGGTGTTACCCGCGCCGTGGTCGCACCTGAGGCTGCAGAGAGCATTTTTGCAGGGCAGGGCGCCATTGCTGATTTGGGCGCTGACTCAAATCCAGTGACCAGGGCACGCGCCTTCCAATTTGCCGAATTTGGTGAGGATGGATCCGCGCTCTCGGGTGGAAGCCGTGCGGGAACGCATCTGCATTTCCGCGCCATGCTGCGTGAGGCGCAGGATTATGCCGCTGGCCGTGGTAATTTCGATGATGAGTTGTTGAAGGCCGAAGACGCAAAGGCACTGCTGAATGTACTTCGTGGTGAAACGCGTTTATTGATCCACGTTGAGGGCGCCAATGACATGCTGCGCTTGATCGAGCTGAAACGCGATTTTCCTTCGGTGAAGATGGTTTTTGTCGGCGCCAGCGAAGGTTGGCGTATTGCTCCCCAATTGGTGGAGGCGAGGATTCCGGTTATTGCATCGGCGCTCAATGACTTACCTGCAACGTTCGAAATGCTCGGTGCGACGCAGAGCAATATTGGACGTATGAAGGACGCGGGCGTTCAGGTTGCGATTGGCATGATCAATGACCGCGATTCCCACCAGCTGCGCTACACCACGCAATATGCAGGCAATATCGTTAGTCTGCAATTTGTACCCGGAGCAACGGGGCTGACTTGGGATGAGGCATTTGCCGCAATTAGTTCGGTTCCAGCAGATATCATGGGCGTTGGCGACCGTTTCGGAAGCTTGAAAGCCGGTAAAGCAGCAGATGTCGTCATCTGGGATGGCGATCCGCTGGAGCTCTCCAGCGCGGCTACAACAGTGTTCATCGACGGGGTGGAACAACCGCTTACCAATCGTCAGAATCGCCTCCGTGATCGTTATGCGCGGCCAACTGAAGGCGATTTGCCAAAGGCGTATGACCGCTGATGAGATGAAATGTTTTAAGGGCAATATTGGGAGGCGGTGTTATCGGTTATGATCAGTTATCTAGCTCTCACTTCCGCTAGCCTTTTGTTTATCGGAACACATTTCCTCATGTCGCACCCATTGCGCGCACCTCTTGTGCAACGCTTTGGGCCAAAGGGCTTCATGCTCGTCTATTCCGCTGTGTCGCTTGTGACATTTGTGTGGATGGTCGTCGAATTCGGTCGTGCGCCCAAGGCAGAGGGTCTTTGGGCCGTTGGCGATGGCATCTGGGTGGTTGCAAGTTTGCTGACTTTAATCGCCGCAGTGTTGCTGTCGGGATCGTTCATTCGCAACCCGTCACTACCTGGTGTCCCTGCCGCCTTTGCAGCGCAACCGCCATTTGGCGTGTTTATGGTTACTCGTCATCCCATGATGTGGGGTATTGCCTTATGGGGTATCGCGCATATTCTGGTAGCACCGCGACCCGATAACTTTATCTTTATGGGTAGTCTGATTTTCCTCGCCCTGGCCGGTTCGAAGGCGCAGGAGATAAAAAAGCGCGCAATGTTGGGTGGTCAGTGGGCGGCTTGGATCCGCCGCACGCAATTCATAGTCCGCCCTGCAGGCTTGTTAAGCGTCGGGGTAGGACCATGGATTGCAGGTCTATTGCTTTGGGCAGTCGCGACATGGGCGCACCCTGTCTGGGGTGTTGTTGGAGCGGGTTTCTTTCGGTGGATCAGCGTTTAAAGCCGGACCATTTTCATACCCCGCTCGCCATAACGCGGCCCGGATGTCCCGCCGCGTGGAGCGGCTAAGTCAAGTGTGGCGAGGTCATCGGTGTCGAGCGAAATGTCGCTTGCCTTTGCACTATCTTCCATCGTGACCCGCCGCTTGAAACCGGGGATCGGAACAATATCATTGCCTTGCGCCAATATCCAAGCCAGCGCGATTTGCGCGTGGGATGCTTTGTGCTTGGCTGCGATCTCGCCGACGACGTCAACAATCGCGAGGTTAGTGGCAAAGTTATCACCCTGAAAACGAGGGTCCTGCCGCCGCCAGTCATTTTCCGGTAGTTCGTCAAGGTTCCGGAATGCGCCAGTCAAAAACCCACGACCAAGCGGCGAGTAAGGGACAAAACCGATACCAAGCGCGCGACAAGTCGGTAGGATCTCTTCCTCAATATCGCGTTCCCACAGCGAATATTCGCTCTGCAACGCCGAAATGGGCGCAACGGCAGCGGCGCGACGCAATGTTTCGGCGCCAGCTTCGGACAGACCAATATGTTTGATTTTGCCTTCGGTTATGAGGTCGGCCATCGCGCCGACCGTCTCTTCGATAGGGATGCTGGGGTCAACGCGGTGTTGGTAATATAAGTCGAGGCAGTCGATACCCAATCGCGTCAATATGCCTTCAACCGCGGACTTTGCATTTGTGGATGAGCCGTCCACGCCAACGATGTCGGCGCCATCAAATTTGAAACCGAATTTGCTGGCAATGATTAGCCCGTCGCGCTTGCCCTTTATGGCGCGGCCAACAAGTTCCTCATTTTGGAACGGTCCGTAGATTTGTGCCGTATCGAAAAAATTGATGCCAAGGTCGATGGCGCGGTGGATGGTCTTAATAGCCTCATCCGAGTCGGCATTTCTACCATAAGTGATATTACCGTCTTGGACCATCGGCATGCAGCCGACGCCAATAGCCGAGACCTTTAGTCCGTGGCCGAGTTCACGATAGTGCATTAGCTTTTTCCTTTTCGGGGGCTTCGATGACCGTAGCAAGAGCGACGTCCATCTGCACATTACCGGTGGTGCGGAAAATGTCAGGTAGCGTCTCAACAGCAATTAACAGCGCCAGTGGTTCAATCGGGATGCCGAGTGCTAAGCAAATTGGGGCAATGGAAGTCACGAAGCTGACCGAGCCGGGCAGACTTACGGCACCCATCGACGTTAAAGCGGCAATGAAGATTGCAAAGCCATAGTCGAAAGCGTCGAGTTCAACCCCAAACCAGTTTGCAACATATAGCGCTACGGCCAAGTTCATGGCTGGTCCGGTCACGCGCAGCAGGGCAACGGCCATAGGCAAAACCAGACCTGCGGTAGATTCGCGAACACCAAGTGCTTCGGCTTTTTTTAGCATCAGCGGCAGGCTTGCGAGCGACGATTGAGTCGACACCGCAAATGCCTGCACGGGGGCGATTTGCCTTACAAATTCTCCGAGGCGTACCTTTCCGGCAAAAACAGCTATCGGATATGCGAAAGCACCCACAATGATGCCGACAATAGAAACTGTGACGATATAATGCGCAACGGCCCCTAAGGCCGCGAGCCCAGACCTGGCCCCAACAACAAAGGCCAGAGCGAATACGCCAATGGGTGCAAGTTTCAGCACCCACTCGATCACAATGACCATGGCGTCGGCAAGTGCGCTAAAAAATCCTGCCATTTGCGCGCGTGGCTCTTGCGCAAGGCGGGTCACTGCAAATGCAAAAACCAGCGTGAAGATTAAAAGCGGGAGGATCGAATCATTTGCCGCCGAAGATATAGGATTTGTGGGAACCAATGCGACGATAAAATCACGTAATGGCGGCTGTTCTGCGACAGCAGGAACCGTTGTGAGTGCCGCGCGCAGCGCTGCCGCGCTCTCCGCTGGCATGGGCCATAGGGACAGCAAAGCAGGCGTAAGCACCGCGCCCAAGACGGCTGAGATAATCATCAGGCAAACTACCCAAAACACGGTGCGTGCCGCCATCGGCCCCGCGCGCGCTGCTTCCGCGCTTTTTACAATGCCGGTCACGAGCAACGCTACCACGAGGGGAACGACCGTCATCCGAAGGCCGTTGAGCCAAAGAGAGCCTACAATGTCGAGCCAATAGGCAATTTGCACCCCAATGACGGGGGCTTGCGCGGCGGCGATAACTCCAAGGGCAAGACCGATGAAGAGCGCGAGAAGAATACGAGTAGCATTTGACATAGCGACGGGTCTTGCCAGCCACTCGCTCCCTATGCAAGGGAGAGGCTAAGCAGCGCGAAAAAATCAATATGGACGCGCAAAAGAGCAGGAACAAAAATGGCGCGCAAATATTTCGGGACCGACGGCATCAGGGGACGGAGCAACGCCGGCTCTATGACGCCGGAAATGGCAATGAAAGTCGGCCAAGCGGCGGGGACACATTTCCTGCGCGGGGGGCACAAGCACCGCGTTGTCATTGGCAAGGACACCCGCCTGTCGGGTTATATGATCGAAAATGCGTTGGTGGCGGGCTTTACCAGTGTCGGTATGGATGTGGTTCAGTTTGGCCCGATCCCGACGCCTGCCGTGGCCTTGCTGACTCGCTCAATGCGGGCAGATTTGGGCGTCATGATTTCCGCCAGCCACAATCCCTACGAAGATAATGGCATCAAGCTATTCGGGCCTGATGGGTTCAAATTGTCGGATGCCGATGAATTGGCGATTGAGGCTTTGCTTGATGTGCCAGTTGCTCTGGCTGATGCGGCTGACGTCGGGCGTGCGCGCCGAATTGAGGATAGCCGTGGGCGATATATTCACGCAGTAAAAGCTTCGGTGCCTGAACATATCCGCTTTGACGGACTGCATGTGGTACTAGATTGCGCCAACGGGGCCGCTTACCAAGTAGCGCCGACCGCGATTTGGGAGCTTGGCGCGAAAGTGACGCCGATTGGCATCGAACCAAATGGCAAGAATATCAACGACAAGGTCGGGTCTACGCATATCGCAACGCTGCAGGAAACCGTGGTGGCTGCTGGCGCGGATATTGGTATCGCTCTTGATGGCGATGCAGACAGGCTTATCGTTGTGGACGAACATGGCCGCGTGGTCGATGGCGACCAGATCATGGCGCTGCTTGGCTGCGCTATGAGCCGCAGCGGCAAACTTACCGGCGGGGGTATCGTTGCGACAGTGATGTCTAACCTTGGCCTTGAACGCTATCTTGGGAGCCAAGATTTGCGCCTCATCCGCGCGAAGGTTGGCGACCGCTATGTCCTTGAAGAAATGCGCAAGCACGGTATCAATGTGGGCGGTGAGCAATCAGGACATATGATCATGCTAGACCACGCCACGACAGGCGATGGCACGATCGCGGCGTTGCAGGTGCTAACCCAGCTCGTCGCCAGCGGAAAGCCGGCAAGCGAGGTCTTGCACCTGTTTGATCCCGTTCCCCAATTGCTCAAAAATGTGCGCTTTTCGGGTGGTAAGCCGCTCGACAACGCGAATGTCCAGACGGTGATCGCAAAGGCGGAGGCGGAGCTGGCTGGCAATGGCCGCTTGGTTATTCGCCCATCGGGAACGGAGCCCGTCATTCGGGTGATGGCAGAAGGTGACGACGCCGTTCAGGTCGAGCGCATTGTTGACAGCATATGTGACGCGGTTAGGGCCGCTGCATCCTGATGGACAAAGTCGCTCCCGCTCGCATTTTGATTATCGCTGGCTCCGACAGCGGCGGCGGGGCGGGAATTCAAGCGGACATTAAAACCGTCACCATGCTTGGGGGGCATGCAATGACGGCGGTCACCGCGATTACCGCGCAAAATACGCTTGGGGTCGATGCGGTGCACATGATTCCTGCGCAAATGGTCATGGATCAGATCAGCGCCGTCGTCAGCGACATTGGCGTGGACGCAGTCAAAATCGGTATGATTGGCAATGCCGAGACTGCGCATGCGGTGGCGGACAGTCTGTCGGAACTGTCTTGCCCAATCATATTCGATCCCGTCATGATCTCGACGAGCGGCGCTATGCTGGCGGATGCGGATACTATCGCCGCGTTTGGCAGGCTTATGGGGCTTGCAACTCTGACTACGCCCAATTTGCCTGAGCTTCAGGCTTTGGGCGGCAAAGATGCTTTGCTGGCGCGGCGCATTCCTTTGCTGATTAAGG
>CAIJLW010000028.1 GCA_903821685.1 uncultured Sphingomonadales bacterium
GCCAATGCCGCCATCGCCTTTGAACAAGCGATTGCCCAAGGCGAGCGCGCCCGTGATATCGTCGGGCGGATAGACAATCAGCGTTTGAGTGCGACAAAGGCCGCTGAACTAGCGGCGCTTGATGGCCCCTTTATACGTCCCGGACACAGCGAACAGGGCCGTTCGCGCAGTAGCGCCTATATTCTTCCGGCCGCCGGGCAAGTTGTCGCCGGCTTTAGTGAACTCAACGTCAACGGCTATCGCGAGCGTGGCATTAGGCTGGCGGTGAATCAAGCGACACGCATCGTCGCTCCAGCAGGCGGAATTATCTCCTTTGCCGGGCGGTACCGCAGCTATGGCAAGATCGTGATTATCGAGCATGGCAAAGGGTGGAACAGCCTGATCACCAACCTCGATTCGGTCGAAGTCACTAAAGGCCAGAAAATTGATCAAGGCGCCTTACTTGGGCGGGCCGGAAAAAACGGACCTGAAATTGGCGTTGAACTGCGCAAGAACGGCCGCGTGATGGACATCGCGGCCATGCTTGGTTGAGTTTAGCGCGCTTGGTCGAGGCAGGATATTGGTTGGTGATAACGTGCTTTCACCTTAGGTTCAGTCGCGATATAGCAGCAAAAATATGATGAAATGGAATTGGTCTATGAAGAACCGTTTGCTGCCCTCAACCCTTGCCATAACATTGGCGCTTGGAGTTCCTGCCACGGTGCTAGTCGCGCAAAACATGCAATGGCAACAACAACAGGCGCAGCAGATTGAGGATCTGGACGAATTCCTCGCGGTGTATCGCAAGGTGAAATCCAGTTATGTCGACAAGGTTGACGACAAGCAGCTCATGGAAGGCGCCATTCAGGGGATGCTGGCCAGCCTTGATCCGCATAGTGGTTTCCTCGACCGAACCGACTTTAACTCGTTACGCACGCAGATTGATGGCGAATATGGCGGCCTAGGTCTGACCGTCACGATGGAAGATGAAGCGGTAAAGGTTATCGCGCCCACGAAGGATACGCCTGCGGATAAAGCGGGCATCAAGTCGGGTGATTTCATCACACATTTGGATGGCAAGTTGATTGTCGGCGGCACACTTGATGAAGCGGTAGAGGCGATGCGCGGCGCGCCGGGTACGACGATCAAGCTTTCGATCTTCCGTCCCGGTCGTGATGCGCCGTTCGACCTAACCCTCACACGCGCCATCATCGACCTGAAGCCGGTGCGCTGGGAAGTGAAAGACCGCATTGGCATCATTTCAGTTACCGGTTTTTCCGAACAGACCGGCGCTGACGTCGTCGCGGCGGTTGCGGGTATCAAGAAAACGCTTGGCGGCAATCCGCTGGGCTACATTGTCGATTTGCGGTCGAACCCTGGCGGTATCTTGGATGAGGCAGTGGCCGTATCCGATGCCTTTTTGACAAAAGGTGAGATTGTATCCGAGCGTGGCCGCGACAAAAATGACATCAACCATTGGTGGGCAGAACGGGCGGTACCCGGGGACGTGACCAATGGCGCACCGATTATCGTTTTGGTTGATGCGGGTTCTGCATCGGCATCCGAAATTGTTGCCGGCGCTTTGCAGGACAACCACCGCGCGTTGGTCATGGGCGAACGCAGCTTTGGCAAGGGGTCGGTCCAGAATGTCCTTCCCTTGACCCGCGACACTGGCTTGCGCCTCACGGTCGCGCGGTATCATTTGCCCTCGGGCCGATCGGTGCAGGAAGGCGGTATCAAGCCCGATATCCGCGTTCCGCAATTGACCGACCCCGACTATAAAACGCGCGTTTCGGTGCGCGAGTCCGACTTGCGTCGTCATTTGGTCAATGAATTGAAAGACGACAATAAGGATTTGGAAAAGGACAATGCCGACGATCCCCGCTTCGCCATGACTGCCGAGCAGTTAAAGGCAAAGAATATCGATGATTTCCAGCTATATTACGCAATGGAAACGCTTCAGCGGCTTGGATCGCGGACAATGAAACTTGCGGCAAAACCGTTTACGGGCAAGGCGCAGAATTGATGGGCGCATAGGTTTACGTAAGATCCTGCAACATGTTCAGGATGGCAGCTTTCTAGGTATCTCCGCATTTATGACATCAAAATTCGATAAGGCCCACTGGCTGGCATTTTTGCTTCCCGCTGCATTGTTGGGCGGCGCTTATGGATCGCAATATATTGGCGGGCTTTACCCCTGCGAGATGTGTTGGTGGCAGCGTTATCCGCATTTCGCGGCCGTCGCGATTGCGTTGGTCGCTTTTGGCGTCGGTAACCCCGCTTTTCGCAAAATGCTCGTCGCGCTCGCTGCTCTTGCCATTGCAACAAGCGGCATCATCGGCGGGTTTCATGCCGGTGTCGAATATGGCTATTGGGAAGGGCTCACCGCCTGCACCGCGACGATTTCGGGTACTGGAGATGATTTGCTCAAATCCATCATGAACGCGCCCTTGGTGCGATGTGACGTTGCGCCATGGACTTTATTTGGCATTTCGCTGGCGGGATACAATTTCCTCTTGTCGTTCGGCGGCGCAATGCTCATCTTGGCAATGATATGGCGCAACAAGAAAATCTAAAAACCTCCGCGCAGCGGAACTTGGCAATCGAACGCATGATTCGTGTCAACCA
Source organism: uncultured Sphingomonadales bacterium (assembly GCA_903821685.1). Lineage (GTDB taxonomy): Bacteria > Pseudomonadota > Alphaproteobacteria > Sphingomonadales > Sphingomonadaceae > Sphingorhabdus_B > Sphingorhabdus_B communis. The sequence goes on from CAIJLW010000028.1 coordinate 2,608, forward strand.
AGCGGGCGAATTCGGCGCGAAACGGATTTACGCCGGACAGCTTGCGGTCATGGGTGACCGCACGCCTGCCGCGCGCAGCATCGCGCATATGGCAGAGCAAGAGGAGCGCCACCTTAACGCCTTTGACAAGATGATGGCCGAGCGTGGCGTGCGGCCAACAGCCTTGCACCCGATTTGGAGCGCGGCTGGCTTTGCACTTGGCGCTGTGTCCGCCGCCGTCAGCCCGGAGGCGGCCATGGCCTGCACTGTGGCTGTGGAGACCGAAATTGACCGCCATTATAGTGAGCAGCTTGCCGAAATCGGCGATAGCGACCCCGAATTGTCGGCGATGATTGCAGATTTCCAAGCGGACGAGCAGGAGCATAAGGCAACCGCCTTGGCCGAAGGTGCGGAACGCGCCCCTGCCTACCCCTTGATGAGCGCGTTGGTCCGCATGGGGTGCCGCACCGCCATTGCCGTGTCGAAACATATTTAAGCTTCATGCCGCATTCAGCCTGCGACCTTCAGTTGCCGGTTACATATTTTTTGGAGATAATCGCGTGAGAGCAACGGCCAGAATTTCTTTAGCCAGCATCGCATTGATGCTGTCGGTGCAGGCATCGGCGCAGGATGCCTCGGCAGCCAGGCCCGGTGATGAGAAAATCAACCAGCTCATCATTTACGGCGCCGACAAATGCCCCGAAAGCAAAGGCGACGAGATTGTGGTTTGCGCCCGCTTGGGCGAGGCCGACCGCTTTCGCATACCTTCATCTTTGCGCGGCGATATCAACGACCCGCGTAATCAAGCGATGTCAGAGCGGATCAAATCTTATGAATATGTTGGCGCAAGCGGCACGATGTCCTGCTCGACATCGGGCGCTGGCGGTTTTACCGGCTGCGCTCTGGCAGAGATTAAAAAGGCCTATGCCGAAAAGGCGCAAGATACCGGCATTGTCTTTGGTCGCTTAATCGCCGCCGAGCGCGCCAAGCGCATGGCAGGCATTGACGCTGAAGCCGCCGAAGTAGAAGCGCGCGTTGTCGAATTTGAAAAAGGCCGCGCTGAGCGTGAGGCAAAATTGCAGGCCGAGTTAGAAACCAAGGAAGCGGCAAGCGCCGATGCACAGCCGCTTCCTGAACCCAAATAAACAGGCGGCTTAGCCCTTCGTTTTTTCCGCCGCGACCCAATCCTTGATTTGCTGATCAAGGACATTTAGCGGCACTGACCCTTGGCCAAGCACCGCGTCATGGAAGGCAGCCAAATCAAATTTGCTCCCAAGCTCCTTGGTCGCTATATCCCGCAATTCGCGGATTTTCAGCTCGCCTAATTTATAGGCCAGTGCTTGACCCGGCCAGCTAATATAACGGTTGACCTCTGCCTCGATGTTGGCGGCGGACAATGCGCTGTTATCGGTCATAAAGGCGATGGCCTGCTGCTTGCTCCATCCCTTGGCATGAATGCCGGTATCGACCACCAAGCGGCACGCACGCCACATTTCGTAGGACAGCCTGCCCATGTCCTTGGCAGGGGTATCATACAGCCCCATTTCGATGCCAAGCCGTTCGGAGTATAGGCCCCAACCTTCGGTAAACGCGGTAAAGGACGCGCCATATTTGCGGAAATCGGACAAAGGCAGTTCCTGCTGCAGGGCAATCTGGTTGTGATGCCCCGGAACGGCTTCGTGCGCTGACAACGCCGGAATTTCCCAAAACGGTCGCTGGTTCAGCTTTGATGTGTTTACAAAATAGGTGCCTGAAATGCCAATCTCGGGTGAGCCCGGATTATAATAAGCCGTCGTCGTGCCCTCGGCCGTTTCTGCGGGAATTTCCCGGATGCCATATGGCAAACGGGGCAGGTGCCCGAACAATGTCGGCATCTTGCCGTCGATGATCTTGGTCACACGCGCGACCTTCTCCATCAGTTCCTCAGGCGTTTTGGCATAATATTGCGGGTCAGTCCGCAAATGCGCGATGAAGGCTTCGCGGCTTGGGTAGCCAGCCTTTTTGGCGACCTCTACCATTTCGGCACGAATGCGCATGACCTCGCTAAGGCCGATTTGGTGGATTTGTTCAGCGGTCAGATCAGTCGTCGTTTCCTCACGAATACGAAAGGCATAATAGGCCGCACCATTTGGCTGCGCCGAAACACCAGGCGCCTTGGCGCAGGCTGGCTTGTAGCTTGTTGTGTACCACGCCAGTTGCTTGTTTAGCGCCGGATACACGACCGTGCGGATGGTCGCTTCGGCGTTTGCGGCCAATATAGCAAAGTCGGTTTCCGAAATATTTTCAGGACGCTTGCCGGCATAAGGTCCGAAGAAACGTGACCGGTGAATGTCGGGGGCAACAAGCCCGCTGATTGTGCCTTCAAAGCCGTTTAACGTTTCGCAAGCTTGTGTAAACTTGCCCTTGATAGCAACATTGGCGACCGCGATATTTTCATCATTCGCCCGCGCATATTGTGTCAGGCGTACGTTGTAGGATTCAAAATCTCGCTTGGTTTTGAACGGCAGGTTTTGTGCCATGCCGGCCAGTTGCTGATGCCAGCTGGAATAGGTCGTGAAGTTGATGGCGCGTTGGCCAAATCTATTGCCCTCAATCGCCGAATTGAGCGACCGCCGCAATATGCCTGCTTCAACCTTTGTTGGCGCATCAAGCGATGCCGCCGGTATGGCGTCCAAACGGGCAAGAAATTGGGTCGCTTGCGCTGCCCTGCGGTCCTGCGCGGCAAGCGTATAATCGCCAAGTTCATTGGCATAATCATTCACGCCAAGCGCGCTTGCGTACACAGGCTGCTCTTTTAACGTATACGCCCAGACATCGCTGACAAGATTGTTCAGGTCAGCATTGGCATCGGCATAAGCGGGCACCGACAACGCACATAAACAGCCGGCAAGTAATACACTGCGCATGACGCATCTCCATGACATATCATTGCGATGACTTAAGCAGGAGAGCGACCAATTGGCCAGTGGCTTATGCTATTCAGCAGCTTCCAATGCCACATGGTCCGACAGAGGCTGGCTGAGCCGCGTAAGCATTTCCTTCGGGCAGATTTGCCAGAACTCGCCGCGCCTGCGATCCCAATCCTCAAGGATCGATTTCGACCATGCGCTGTCGGTTGTCCGCGCATGTTCTGTGATAAGCGCCTTCAGCTGCTCTTCCCAATAGGCACTTTCCAGACGTTGCCACACGATGCTGTCAGGATTGGCCATGGCGGCAAAGTCACCACCGGCATCAAGCACAAAGGCCATCCCGCCCGTCATGCCAGCGCCGAAATTGCTGCCGACCTTGCCCAAAATGACCGCCATGCCGCCGGTCATATATTCCAGCCCGTTTGAGCCGCAACCTTCAACCACAACATGCGCGCCAGAGTTGCGGACGGCAAAGCGCTCACCCGCTTGCCCTGCCGCGAACAGTCGGCCTGATGTGGCCCCATAGAGCACGGTGTTGCCGATGATGCTATTTTGATGGCTGGTCAGCGGGCTGCTGACCGTTGGACGCACGATGATCGTTCCGCCGGACAGGCCCTTGCCAACATAGTCATTGGCATCGCCAAAGACTTCCAATGTAATGCCTTGGCACAGAAATGCCCCAAGCGACTGACCGGCAGAGCCACGCAAGCGGACATGCACATGGCCTTCTGCGAGGCCCTTCATGCCATATAACCGCGTGATTTCCGAGCTGAGCCGCGTGCCCACTGCGCGATGCGTGTTGCGGACATTGTACGTCAGCTGCATTTTTTCGCGCCGTTCGAACACTGGCCTGCCATCATGGATCATTTGCGCATCGAGGCTATCGGGTACTTCGTTGCGGAATGTCGGGATGTTGAACCGGCGCGCGCTGTCTGGCGCGTCGACTTTGGCGAGGATCGGGTTGAGGTCGAGATCGTCAAGATGCTCCGCACCGCGGCTGACCTGCCGCAACAATTCGGTGCGTCCGATCACCTCGTCAAGGCTGCGATAGCCAAGCTTAGCCAATATTTCGCGGACTTCTTCGGCGATGAAGGTCATCAGGTTGATGACCTTTTCCGGCGTGCCCGTGAATTTTTTGCGCAAGGCTTCATCCTGAACACACACACCAACAGGGCAAGTGTTCGAATGGCATTGGCGCACCATGATGCAGCCCATGGCAACGAGGCTTAGGGTCCCGATGCCAAATTCCTCAGCGCCCAATATCGCGGCAACAACAATGTCGCGTCCGGTTTTTAGGCCTCCATCGGTGCGCAGCTTGACGCGGTGACGCAGCCCATTGAGTGTGAGCACCTGATTGGCTTCGGATAGCCCCATTTCCCATGGCGTGCCTGCATATTTGATGCTGGTTTGCGGGCTTGCGCCCGTACCACCGACATTGCCCGAGACGAGGATGACATCGGCATGCGCCTTGGCCACACCTGCCGCAATCGTGCCAATGCCTGCCGCACTGACAAGCTTCACACAGACCCGCGCCCGCGGGTTAATCTGCTTGAGATCGTAGATCAGCTGCGCCAAATCTTCGATCGAGTAAATGTCGTGATGCGGTGGTGGTGAAATCAGCGTGACGCCCGGCGTGGAATGCCGCAGCCGTGCGATCATTTCGGTCACCTTAAAGCCGGGCAATTGCCCACCTTCGCCGGGCTTTGCGCCCTGTGCGACCTTGATTTCAATTTCCTCGCACGCGCCCAAATATTCGGCGGTAACACCGAAGCGGCCGCTTGCGACTTGCTTGATGACGCTGTTGGCGTTGTCACCATTCTCATAAGGCATGAAACGCTTGCTGTCTTCGCCGCCTTCGCCCGAAACGGCCTTTGCGCCGATGCGGTTCATCGCGATGGCCAATGTTTCATGTGCCTCTGGCGACAACGCGCCAAGCGACATTCCGGGTGTTACAAAACGTTTGCGGATTTCGGTTATCGCCTCAACCTCGTCAATCGCAACCGGCTCTTTCGCGAAGTTGAACTCCAGCAAATCGCGCAAGTAAATCGGCGGCAGTTCTTTGACGCCTTGGGCAAATTGCGTGTAAGTCGAATAGCTGTCATTCGCCACGGAGCTTTGCAACAAATGCATCAGGCCAGCGGAATAGGCATGTTCTTCCCCGCCATCGCGTTGCTTGTAAAAGCCGCCAACGGGTAACCGCGCAACGGCGGCGTCGAACGCATCGGCATGACGATCACGCGCGTTCACATATAAAGAGTGATAGCCTTCGCCTGAAATCTTGTTCGGCATGCCGGGGAAGAAGTCATTGACCAACGCACGCGACAGGCCAACCGCTTCAAAATTATAGCCGCCACGATAGCTGGAGATAACTGCGATGCCCATTTTGGACATGATCTTCAGCAGCCCTTCGTTAATGGCCGTGCGGTAATTTTCGACGGCTTGCGATAATGTCAGGCTGCCCAGCAGGCCGCGGCCATGGCGGTCGGCAATCAAAGCTTCGGCAAGATAAGCGTTCACGGTGGTTGCACCGACGCCAATGAGTACGGCGAAATAATGCGTATCCAAGCATTCGGCGGAACGGACGTTAATCGACGAATAGCTGCGCAGGCCATTGCGGACCAAGTGCGTATGGACAGCAGCAGCAGCCAGGATCATCGCGATACCGACGCGGTCTTCACTGATATTATCGTCGGTCAAAAACAGCTCGGACTTGCCCATACGCACAGCAGCGACGGCTTCTTCACGGATGCGCGTGATGGCGGCGCGCAGTCCTTCTTGCCCTGCAGAGATATCATAGGTGCAGTCGATTTCGGCGCCAAGCGGTCCGAACGCGGCCTTGAGCTTGCGCCAATCATGCGCCGTCAGAACTGGGCTATCCAGCACCAGCACGTCTGCATTCTGGCTCTTCTCATCCAATATATTGGCAAGGTTGGAAAAGCGTGTCTTCAGGCTCATCACATGCCGTTCGCGCAAGCTGTCGATCGGCGGGTTAGTGACCTGGCTGAAATTCTGGCGGAAGAACTGGCTGATAAGGCGGGGCTTATCGCTGATGACCGCCAAAGGCGTATCATCGCCCATCGACCCAATGGCTTCTTTGCCATCTTCGATCATCGGCGCGAGGATCATCTCGACATCTTCCAACGTCATGCCAGCGGCGATTTGCCGCTTCGTCAATTCCGCGCGCGACCAAGCGGGCGTGCTGTCGTCGCCAGCTTCGGGCAAGTCGGTGATCCGGCGGAAGCCGCCGACCAAAGCGCCATAATCCTGTTCGGCCGAAATGCGGTCCTTCAACTCGCCGTCGCGGTATAACTTGCCTTCATCCAAATTGACGGCAATCATTTGTCCGGGGCCAAGGCGGCCCTTTTCCAATATCGTCGTTTCGGGTAGGATGACCATCCCGGTTTCCGAACCAATGACCAGCAAATTGTCCGACGTCCGGCTGTAGCGCAGCGGACGCAAAGCATTGCGGTCAACGCCTGCGACGGCCCAATGGCCATCGGTCATCGCCAAGGCGGCAGGGCCATCCCATGGTTCCATTACGCTGGCCATATATTCATACATCGCGCGGTGGGTGGCGGGCAAATTGGGGTTCGATTGCCATGCTTCGGGGATCAGCATCAGCTTTGCGGTCGGTGCTTCCTTGCCTGAACGCACCAAGGTTTCGAACACGGCATCCAATGCGGCTGTGTCTGATGAGCCAGCTGGGATAACGGGCTTAATATCATCGGACTGCGCGCCAAAGGCGATGCTGGCCATCTTGATCTCGTGGCTCTTCATCCAGTTTTGGTTGCCGCGAATGGTGTTAATTTCCCCATTATGCGCTAGCCCGCGGAAAGGCTGCGCCAACCACCATTGCGGGAAAGTGTTGGTCGAGTAGCGTTGATGGAAAATCGCAACGCGGCTTATAAAGCGGTCATCTTGCAGGTCGGGGTAAAATACCGACAGCGACTCCGCAAGGAACAGGCCCTTGTAGACAATGGACCGGCACGACATCGAACAGATATAGAAATCGCGTATTTGCGCAGCGATGATCTTCTTTTCGATCCGGCGGCGGACAAGATACAGGTTCTTCTCAAATTCTGTTGCGTCGACCTCATCGGGCATTGGCCCAGCAATCATGATCTGTTCAATCTCAGGCCGCGTTGCCTGTGCCTTGTCGCCGATGACGGACACATTGACAGGTACCTGACGCCAACCATAAATTGTGTAGCCCGCGTCGATGATCTCCGCCTCAACAATCGTCCGGCAATTCTCTTGTGCGCTCAGGTCAGTGCGCGGCAGGAATACCATGCCGACCGCAAGCCGGTTAGGCATTGGTCGGTGGCCGCTGTCCGAAATCGCATCGTCGAAAAAGCGGACGGGCAAATCGATATGCAGTCCTGCGCCATCGCCGGTCTTGCCATCTGCATCAACTGCGCCGCGATGCCATACCGCCTTCAACGCCTCAATACCCGCCGCAACAACGCGGCGCGACGGCTTGCCATCTGTCGCCGCGACCAAGCCAACGCCGCAGGCATCGCCTTCGGACTCAGGATGATACATGCCTTCGCGCGCAAGGCGTTCATGTTCGGGGGTCGGATAAAATATGGTCATGCTGCTTGCCTCTCGCGGCTTGCTTTTGATTTGAGATAATTATGCATATGCTGCGTGACGTCGCGGCCGTCGCGGATTGCCCAGACGACAAGGCTTGCGCCGCGCACGATGTCGCCGACTGCAAAGACTCCATCAAGGTTGGTCATTTGCGTTTTATGGTCAACACGCAACGTGCCCCAGCGGGTGACGTTAAGGTCGGGGGCGTTAAACATCACAGGCAGGTCTTCGGCTTCAAAGCCAAGTGCGGTAATTACCATATCGGCGTTGAGCGTGAAGTCGCCTTCTGGGTCATTTTCCGGCGTGCGGCGTCCAGAGGCATCGGGGGCTGCAAGCCGCATTTTGGCAACATGCACGCGCTGGACTTTGCCGTCGCCGTCAAAACCCTTGGGGCCGGACAGCCAGACAAACTCGACGCCCTCTTCTTCGGCATTGGTCACTTCGCGCTGCGACCCCGGCATATTATCGCGGTCGCGGCGGTACAGGCATTTTACGGACTTTGCGCCTTGGCGGACGGCGGTGCGGACACAATCCATTGCGGTGTCGCCGCCACCTATGACGACGACGTCTTTGCCATGCGCATTCATCGCGCCGCTGTCGAAAGCGGGGACGGCATCGCCAAAGCCCTTGCGATTGGAAATGGTAAGAAAATCGAGGGCAGGGACGATTCCGTCAAGCCCGCTACCTGGCGTTGCAATCGCCCGCGCCTTGTACACGCCGGTGGCAATAAGTACGGCGTCATGCTTCGCGCGCAAATCATCCAGTGACGCATCGCGGCCCACTTCGAAATTCGCGTGGAAAATGATGCCGGCATCCTCAAGCCGTTGCACACGGCGCATGACAATGTCTTTCTCCAGCTTGAAACCGGGGATGCCATAGGTCAGCAAGCCGCCCATCCGGTCGTAACGGTCATAGACATTAACGTCATAGCCAGCGACGCGTAGATATTCTGCCGTCGTCAATCCGCCGGGGCCAGCGCCAATAATACCAACCGATTGGCCGCGCGACGGCCCAACCTCGACGGGTTCTACCCAGCCCTGCTCCCACGCCGTATCGGTGATGTATTTTTCGACCGAGCCAATCGTGACGGCGTCATGGCCTGCAAATTCAATGACGCAATTGCCCTCGCACAAGCGATCCTGCGGGCAGATACGGCCGCAAATCTCGGGCATGGTGCTGGTCAGGTTCGACAGCTCATAGGCTTCGCGCAAACGGCCTTCGGCGGTGAGGCGCAACCAATCGGGAATATGATTGTGCAGCGGGCAGTGCACTGAACAATAAGGTACGCCGCATTGCGAACACCGCGACGCCTGATCGGCCGCTGCGTCTGGGGCATAACGGTCGGCGATTTCGGCAAAATCCTCCGCACGCATTTCGGCATCCCGCTTGTGCGGATAAGCCTGCGGCTTTGAAATAAACTTTAGCATCGGATCATTAGCCACAGCACGCTCCTTAAGAAGCGCTGCGCGTAACGCGGCAAACACGCTCTGTCACGTGTAAATCGAATAAATAGGTCAGCTATACTGACTAAAATAGCAAAATTTGAGACTAAAATTTAACTCTGCGCAATAATCTTTCAATTAAAAGGGTCCGATATGATATCTATCTAAGCGTTAGCCACAACAACGCAGCAGTTCCGATTATGATTCGGTAATATGCGAAAGGTGCAAATCCGTACTTGCCGACGAGGGCAACAAAGGCCTTCACCACGACCACTGCAACCAGAAAGGCCATGGTGAAACCAATGGCTATCATCCCCAGATCATCGGCGTTCAAAAGCGCCCTGTCTTTCCATAAAGCGTAAACCGTTGCGGCCAGCATTGTGGGCACAGCCAGAAAGAAGGAAAACTCCGCTGCTGTCTTGCGCTCAACCCCCATCATGAGCCCGCCCATGATCGTCGCGCCGGAACGGCTCACGCCCGGCAGCATGGCGGTGCATTGGACAAGGCCAATCGACAATGCCGTGCCAAAGGGGATTTCCTCAACTGCATGAAAGCGCACTGTCTTCACCACGCGCTCCAGCAATAATATGATGATGCCGCCAATGATCAGCGCGAGAGCAACAATCTCCGGCGTCTGCATGGCTGCGCGGATAGCGTCATATGCGATAACGCCAATCATTAGAGCCGGTGCAAACCCAAGAAGGATGTTTCGTGTGAAGGCCACAGGCCCTTTTTCCATCTTCAGTAGCCCAGTTCCAACGGCCCAGAAGCGCCGCCAATATACCAACAGCACTGCCAAGATCGCGCCGAGCTGGATCGCGATTTTAAAGGCAACCGAACTGTTGTCCGTAAAGCCGATGACTTCACTCGCTAAAATCAAATGGCCAGTCGATGACACGGGCAAAAATTCCGTCAGCCCCTCGATTAAACCGAGGAGCAAAGCGATCATCGTATCGCTCATTGTTTGGGACTGCTGCCAAAGCGGCCATGCTTGCGGTAAATATCCAACCAATCCGCAGCGATCACATCGATCGGCATTGGCACGATGCCATAAGCGGCTAGCCCGTCCGTTCCCGTCACCACATTGTCGCTGCCCAGCATCTTATACTGGTCCTCGGTAATCGGCGCACCCGGCATCCAGCCTGTGCCCTTGGCGAGCATCTTGGCGGCAATGTCCGGTACTTCGACAAACAAAGGCGTGCGCCCGATGGCCTTGGCGATCCATCGGTTAAGCTCCATCATCGAGAATATTTCTGGCCCGCCCAATTCGAGAACACGGCCATCCTGATGCGCAAGCGCCGCGGCAACTGCCTTGGCGACATCACCGACAAATACCGGCTGGAACCGCGTAGCCGCGCCGATAACCGGAACGACTGGCAGCATACGGATCAATCCGGCAAAGCGATTGATAAACTGGTCTTCGCGTCCAAAGACGATGGATGGCCTTAATATAACGGCGGAGGGAAATGCGGCATGAACAGCAGCTTCCCCGCCAGCTTTGCTTTGCCCATATTCGGCGTTGCTATGCGCATCGGCACCAATTGCCGAGATATGAGCCAATGCTGTGACGCCAGCATCTGCAGCGGCCTTGGCAACAATCCCCGCACCGATATTCTGAACCGCATTCATATCAGCAAAGCTGCCAACCAAATTGACAACAGCGTCGGCATCCGCCACCGCGCGAGCAACGCTTGCAGGCTTGCGAACATCCGCTTCCATCAACTGCACCTGACCCAGATTGCCAAGCGGCTTTATGTGGTTGGCGCTATTTGCATTGCGGCACGCGACGCGAACCCTGGCGCCTTGGCCAAGTAATGTTTGTGCAACATAGCGGCCGAGGAAACCGCCGCCGCCAAAAATCGTAATCAACTTGCCTTGCATATATGCTCCGTCGTGCAACGTAATAGCCTGCGGGCGCTTTGCACCAGCACCGGTAAGCTTTCAAGGCCGACCTGCGTGAAAATGACTGGCGCGCGTTTGGGACAGGCAGCAATAGCTATTTAATCCTGGCAGGGCGCGGCACGGCCGTTGACAATATCACCTGATCGCTTAAAGGAGCGCCCCTACCCGACACGCAGCCAAACTGCGTTTCACGTGCCCGGATGGCGGAATTGGTAGACGCACCAGCTTCAGGTGCTGGCGCTGGTAACGGCGTGGAGGTTCGAGTCCTCTTCCGGGCACCATTTGCATGATCATCGATAAACGGCATTAGCCCTTTCCGAATGATTGTGTGCCATCAACTATGACCGCATCCCGCGCTTTTTCTGGCCGAGTATAGATGGATGAAAACAACGGGGACAGCCGCTTGAGCTTAGTCTCAATCTGCTCAATCAATAGTTCGCCCTTTCCCATGGATATCCGGTCGTCGAAATCGGCGCTGATGGCCACGAAAATTGCATTGGGTGCAGAGTGAATGGTGCGAATATGATTGACCGATGTTATTTCCGGGCAGGCCTCGAGCGTTTCACGCAACTGCCGGATGATTTCGGGATCCGCACTTTCGCCAATGATCAACCCCTTCGCCTCGCGCGCCAGAAAAACGGCGACCCCTGCCAGAACCAACCCTATCAGGATTGATGCAATCCCATCTAGCCGTGGTGCGCCGAAATAATGGCTCGCCCAAACCCCGACGCCAGCGATTGTTAAGCCGATAAGTGCGGCCGTGTCCTCGAACAAGACAACGAACAGGGCCGGATCCTTGGAACTGACCACAGCCTGCCACCAGCTTCCGCGGAACCCACTGGAAGAAAGTGCCTTCACGGCAACAAACCAAGACGTTCCTTCGAAGAGGAATGCGACCGCCAGAACGATGTAGTTGATCGTCGGGTCGCGCAATGGTTCCGGGTCATTATAGTGGACGATGCCTTCGTAGATCGACACGCCCGCACCCACAGCAAATATGAGCATTGCCACGACGAAAGCCCAGAAATACAGCTCGCGCCCATATCCGAACGGATGCGCGCGGTCGGGCTGCTTTGCAGCTGCGCTTTGGCCGTGGAGGAGAAGCAGTTGGTTGCCGCTATCTACAAGGGAGTGCACGCCCTCGGTCAGCATCGATGACGATCCGGTGATGCCCGCTGCAATGAACTTTGCCACCGCTATGCCCAAATTGGCCACGAGTGCGCCGTAAAGGACGATGTTCTTTTTGACGTGGGACACCCAAGATGCGGGCATATTTGCTGTTCTCCTGCACTATATGGCCAGGATAACTATCGAACCGCAATAATTGTGCCGGCGGCATTTCTTTGGTGAAGCGCTGATTAGGATACTGCTGGAGGGGCAGCTAGCCCCCGAACATGTTCAGACCAACGTCACAAGACCAATGACTGCCCCCGTCATTGCCGAAGCCATGTTCCCCGCAACCCAGCTCTTCATGCCAAGCGCCGAGACCTCTGCGCGCCGCCCCGGTGCCAAGGTCGCAATCGTCGAAACCAAAAGGCCAACACTGGCCAAATTTGCGACGCCGCAGAGCGCATATGTGATGATCAACTGGCTGCGGGCATCAAAGGTAGCTGCCGGCAATGCTGCCAAATCAAGATAGGCAACATATTCGTTGAGAATCGTTTTCGTACCCATCAATGCCCCCGCAGCGGGAGCTTGATCCCACGGAATGCCAATGCTCCACATCAGCGGGGCAAATAGCCAACCGAAACCACGTTTCAGCGTCAGCGGCGTGCCGTCCACATACGGCAACCATGAAAGCATCTGATCGGTCAGATTGACGAGTGCAAACACGACGATGATGATGCCAATGACCGCCAGCACCAAATTAACACCCTCCATCGTGCCCTTAATAATGGCATCCATGCTGCTGTCATATTTCAAATCAGCTTGGACATTGTCGGCGGTCACGCTTCCGTCGCCGGGGACCATCAGTCGAGCAATCAAAATGGCGGCAGGCAACGAAATGAGGGAAGCCACAATCATATGGCCTACCGCGTTGGGAACGGTCTTTGACAGCGTGGATGCGTACAGGACGAGAATAGCGCCGGAGATCGTGGCCATGATAAGCACCATGATCATAAACATTTCAGACCGGCTCATCCGTTCAAACCATGCCCGCAGCACAAGCGGTGACTCGACAACGCCAAGAAACATGGTGGTTCCCGCCCCAAGGCCGACAACACCGCTAACGCCCATTGTTTTTTGTAAGGCCCAAGAAAGCCCTTTGACGGCCGCGCGCAACACGCCCCAATGCCATAGCAAGGCCGAGATTGCTGAAAAGACAATGATAAGCGGCAAAATCTGAAAAGCGAGGATGACTGGCGGTTCAACGCCGGGCTTCAGCAGAAACGGAATCGGCGCGCCGCCGGTATAGCCGAACATATAGCTTGATCCGACCAAGGTGGCCTTTTCGATCGATGATACTGCCGTATTTACGTAGCCAACCAATGTCCAAATAAAGGGTACCCGCGTCACCGCAAGCGCAATGGCAATCTGTAAAAACAAGGCGCCGAATAACCACCGCCATGAAGGGCGCGCAGCCCTATCTTCCGATAATCCCCACGCTAGCAAAAGCACAAAGGTGATGCCGATCAATCCTTGACCCTGCTGCAGAATAGCCATCACACCCATAAGAATTTTCCAAATTGCGTTTAACGGCGCCGGTCACGCCAAAGCACCCGTATCCAACATTCGTTATTACGCCATAGCTAAAAGCTACCCGAGGCGGGCCTAAATTTTTCCGCTTCGGGTTCTTGTTTGCATAACGCACCGTTGACGGTATCGGATGTCCGTAAGTCTAGGCGGAACCTTTTTGTGTGACGTGAGGTTGGGGCGGGGGGATGTCTGTTTGATCCGATCAATTGCCTTTTTATATCTGGGTTGCGCAGCGACGCCTCTGCTTGCCCAAAATCCTGACGTCCAAATACCCGCGCCTTTAACTGCGCCCCAAGGTGCAGTCGCGCCTCAAACGCCGATTATAACGGACACTGAATTCAAGGAGGCCATCCCTTCGCTCGACGACGCCCCATTGGAAAGCATAGAAGCATGGGATGCGGCGCAGGAAAGCCGTGAAGAGGGTGGATCGGCGCAGCAACAGGCCGCTCAGACCGCAGCAGACCCTGAGATCAAGGCGGTTCAAGATGGCGATGTAGTTGAACTGCTCCCCGATCCGCCCGTTACAGACCCACTTTTGGATGACCCGCTGCCGCCTATCGAGGGTTTTGATGCAGAGCCACCCCTTGAACCGACGCAAGCAGCCGAACGCGAAGCGCGGGCCACGCGCTATGTCGTGCGCGTGGATGGTTTGGATGCAATTAAAACAGTGGACGTCACAAAGGATGCAGATGCTGTAGCAGTTGAGGCGGCGGCATGGCGTGACGTTCGTGCCCGGTTCAACAGTCTGTCAGCGTTAAAAGATGGTGGAGGCCGCGCCGACAGTCGCGCTGAGGTGGCTCAACGCGCCCGTGCTGACCGCCAATTATTGTTGGACATTCTGAACGGTCAGGGCTTTTTTGATGCCGAGGTGCGGCTGAAGTCCGAAGTGTCCGCCACCGATGCCGGGGCGCTTAACGTGGTCCTGACGGTCGTGTCGGGACGCCTTTATCATCTGGGGCAGATTGCCTTTACTGCCCCTGCAGTGCAGCCCACAGACCTTATCAGCGGCAGCTTTGCGCCCAGAATGGGCGATGCCATCGTTGCAGATGTCATTATGGCTGCGGAGGCAAATATCTCGGTTAAGCTGCCACAGAGCGGCTATCCGTTTGCTACCATTGGCCAGCGCGACATTTTGTTAGACAGCGAAACCGGCGTTGGCGACTACACCTTGCCTGTGGACACTGGTGCACGCAGTTATTTCGGACAATTACGCACCGAGGGAACACCCGTCCTTAAAGCAGAACATATCGCCATATTGCGGCGATTTAAAACGGGCGACCTATATGATAGCCGCAAGGTGGATGATCTGCGCGCCGCATTGATCACAACGGGGTTGCTGTCCACTGTCTCGGTTGAAGCTGTGCCGAGCGAAGGTCTTGCGCCTGATGGGACCCCTTATGCCGATTTACTCGTCCGTCAGGAGGCGGCTCCACCGCGCACGTTAGCGGCAAGCGCTGGTTACGGCACGGGGCAGGGTCTTCGCGCAGAGGGTAGTTGGATCCACCGAAACCTCTTTCCACCAGAAGGCTCGCTCAAGGTTACAGGGCTGCTTGGCACGCAGGAGCAAGCTGCAAGTGTTGCCTTTGCCCGCGGGAATGCCGGACGGCGTGACCGAAATCTGGAGATTGCGCTCTCTGCATTACACAGCAAATATGATGCATTCGAGGCGTATACTGGCCGGCTTGCAGCAACGATGGCCTTTGTTTCGACACCGATTTGGCAGAAGAAACTTACATGGTCGATTGGCGCCGAAATATTGGCCACTTATGAAGATGCATTTGATGTTGCACGCGGTGCGCGTGACCGACGCCTTTATTACATCGCCGCTTTGCCCGGACAATTGGGCATTGACCGGTCGAATGACCTGCTTGATCCCGTCAGGGGTTATCGGGTCAATGTGCGCGTATCGCCTGAAGCTTCTTTGGGAACGGGCAAGCGAGCTTATGTCCGCGTCGTTCTCGACGGCTCTTATTATTACCCAGTGAATGACAATATCGTGGTCGCTACGCGTGCCCGTATTGCAACGATATCGGGTATTTCGCGCGATAACCTTGCACCGTCGCGTCGGTTCTATGGCGGTGGGGGCGGGTCAGTGCGTGGCTTCGGCTATCAGCAACTTGGTCCTAAAGACCCGAACAACGACCCCATTGGCGGACGCAGTTTGAACGAATTCGCCCTTGAAGGACGCTATCGCTTTGGCAATTTCGGTGTTGCTGGCTTTGTAGACGTGGGGCAGGCGTATGAATCCAGCATACCCAAATTTAACGACTGGCGCGTCGGCGTTGGCGTTGGCGGCCGTTTTTACACCAGTTTTGGCCCAGTTCGGCTTGACCTTGCAACGCCATTGAACCGCCGACCGGGTGAGTCCCGTTTCAACGTTTATGTGTCGATTGGGCAGGCATTTTGATGGTTTGGCGGCGTTTCGCTATCGGGATTGCGGCTTTTGCAGCGCTTTCAGTGGCGATAGCGGCCGGAAGCTATCTCTGGCTTGATAGCCAATCGGGTCGTAACTTTGTGGCACGGCAAATTGCGGCGTTTGAATTTGAAAACGGTCTCAACATCCGCATCGGAAAAATCGAAGGGTCGATCTACAGCGACGCGATTTTGTCTGACGTTCGCTTTCGCGATCCAAAGGGGGACTTCGCGCGCGCTCCCAAAATCCGGCTCGACTGGAACCCGCTTTCGTACCTGCGGCGCGGCATTGCTATCCATGCGCTGACCGCAAAAGAGTTAAATGTGTCGCGGATGCCCATGTTTAGGGCGGTGCCCGACCGGGGTAATCCGCTTTTACCTGATCTCGACATCAACATTGAACGGATTCAAGTCGACCGCATCGTCTTTGCCAAAGCTGTAACCGGTGCGGCGCACATGGCTTCTTTGTCGGGTAGACTGCGCATCGCCGACCGGCGCGCAATTATCGATGCCAGAGCCGGAAGTGACCGAGGCGACCGCATCCTGTTGAAGCTCGATGCCGTTCCGGAAGACAATCGCTTCGATGTCGACCTGAAGCTTGATGCCCCGGCAAAAGGCTTGGTCGCTGGCCTGATGGGTCGCGAAGTGCCCATGAAGGCCAATTTAAGCGGCCGGGGTGATTGGCGCAAATGGGATGGCAAGCTGACAGCGCAAATGGCGTCCGAAAACATCGCGGATGTTGCGCTTACGGCACGCGATGGGACGTTTGCGGTCAAGGGCACCGCTGCTCCAGCCAGAATAATGGCAGATAGCTTGCTCATGCGCGCGCTATCGCCCATCGCGACTGTGGACATGGCAGCGACTTTTGCGGACCGGGTGGCGCAACTTAAGGGAACAGTCCGCTCCGCCGCCGTTGAAATCGATGCCGACGGAATGGTCAATTTGGGCGAAGGTGTTTTCAAAGACCTGAAGCTCGATATTGGCCTATTGCGCCCAAGCATTATCGGGTCAAATGTCAGCGGGACTGACGTGCGCGGCAAGGCCTTAGTCAATGGCGCGTTTTCCGGCCCAACTATCGCATATTCGGCCAGCGCACGGCGGCTTGCCTTTGACGCCACAACTTTTGAAAATGTGACCATCACAGGGGAAACGGAAGGCAAGGCCGATCGCTTTGTGATACCTGTCAATGCTAAGGCACTGCGGGTAACTGGCATCAATCAGATTGCGGGCGGGTTGCTCAATAATGTCCGGCTGAACGGTGATCTGGCGGTCGCCAATGGACGGTTGCTCTCTGACAATTTGAAAATCCGTTCTGACCGGATTACCGTGACGGCGCTGCTTGTGGGGGACATCAACAAGGGGTTCTACACCACTGCGCTCAACGGGAAGGTCGATGGATTTCAGGTCAGTTCGGTTGGCCTGTTCAACGTTGTCGCCGATGTCGATCTCGAAACGACACGTGGCCGCGGCTATGCCCTTGTCGGCACAGTAAAGGGGCAATCAACTCGTTTATTTAGCGCAGGATTCCAGAATTTTTTAGGCGGGCAAATGTTCGTGAATGCGGGCATCCGTTATGGCACTGACGGGGTATTGCAGATTACCCGCGCTAATGTGGTGTCGCCCCTATTCCGTCTGAACAGCGGCAGCGGGACCTATATGACCGAGGGCGGACGCGTCGTGTTCAGCGGCCGTGGCTACTCAAACCAATATGGCCCAGTGCTTGTCGGCATGACTGGTACGTTTGCTAGTCCGATTTACCGAATAACGGCCACCAAACCCGACTTTGGTATTGGCATGGCCGACGTCGTTGGCGTCGTAACGTTAAGCCGTCGTGGCTATGCAATCGCGATAACGGGGACGACCGACTACGGACCTATTAGCGGCGACGTGGATGTGCTGGCGGGGAATGGCCCATTGACCATTGACATCATGCGCGGCAATTTTTCGGGCATCGGCGTGACTGGACGAATTCAGCAGACCGCTTCAGGCCCGTTTGTGGGCACATTAAATGGCATCGGTTCGGGCTTTGACGGAACTATCGCCTTGTCGGCACAAGGAAAGTTCCAACGCGCCGTCATCGATGCCATTGCCCTGAATGCGGTGCTTTCAGGCACGCAAAAACTCGCCATCGGGCGGGGCATAATGAACGCAGACATCATCCTGTACGACAGCCCGCAAATCATTGCGGATGTGCAGGTTGAAAATGCGATGGTGAATGACATTTCGCTCGCCGCCGCGCGCGTGAAGGTGAATTATCGTGCGGGCTCCGGCACTGCGCAAATTTTGGCTGAAGGTCGAAGCAAAGTGCCTTTCCGCATAGCAGGCAATGCCGACTTTACACCGCAACTTTGGCGCGTTGCCGCAATGGGCCGTGCCAATGGCATTGATTTCGCGACTGACGGACCAATACGGATCATCCCGCGCCGGAACAGCTATGACATCCTGCCCAGCACGATGAAGGTCGCAGATGGCGCATTGCGATTGGCTGGCAGCTATGGCGACGCCATCACGCTGCAGTCGCGCTTGGACAAAGTCGATATTGCCTTGCTCAACCCCTTCATACCGGGCCTTGAAATTAATGGCCGCGCAACCGGTAGTCTTGATTGGTCGCAGGCGTCGTCCGCCGCATTCCCAAGCGCCGATGCGCGGCTTGAAATCACGCGCTTTGTCCGGACCAATCTGGGCGCGCGGTCACAGCCTGTGGACATCAGCTTAGTCGGAAGATTGCTACCCAGTGGCGGCAACGCACGCGCCATCATCCGCAGGCGCGGTGTGGCCGTGGGCCGGCTGCAGATGGACCTGACGCCATTGCCGCCCGGGAATGCAAGCTGGCGCGAACGGTTGCTTGCCGCGCCTTTGTCGGGTGGTGTCCGCTACAACGGACCTGCTGATACGCTGTTTTCATTGGCCGCATTGGCGGACCAAAGTTTGACCGGCAACATTGGCGTGGCTGCGGATTTTTCAGGCCGTGTGCAGAGCCCTCAGCTTACCGGGGTCGTTCGGGCCAATGACCTGATTTACGAAAACGACGTCTATGGCACCCGGCTTACAGAGTTGCGCGTGCGCGGCGTTTTCACCAACGACCAATTGGACGTAACGGAACTTAGTGCAAAAGCTGGGGACGGCACGGTAACGGGCAAAGGTATGGTCAACTTGAGCGCAGACAAGGGTTTTCCGGTGCAGCTTAATCTTGACCTTGACCGGGCGCGGGTGGCGCGCAGCGCACTGATTTCGTCGAAGGCAACGGGGCAAATCAGCGTAACCAATACACCGGAAGGGGCAGCCCTTATCAGCGGCACCCTGCGTCTACCAGAAACGCGGTTCAAGATTATCCGCCAAGGTGCGGCTCGGGTCGCGACACTTTCAGGCATTCGCCGCAAAACACCAACCATCCGTGCGCGCGTATCGGGCGACGCGGATCCGATCAGCAAACTGCCAGGCAATTGGAAGCTCAATATCCGGCTTGAAGCGCCCGACAAATTATATGTCAGCGGCATGGGGCTTGAATCCGAATGGGGTGCGAAGTTGCGGGTAACCGGCACAAGCGACGCGCCCTTGATTGCAGGCGATATGGAACTGGTGCGCGGCACGCTTGGCTTTGCCGGACGATCCTTTGAACTGGAGAGTGGACGCATTTCGTTTAATGGTGGCCCGGCAAGCAATCCTTCAATCCGCGTAGCAGCAGCCAGCGAGGTCGACGGAACAACCGTGCGTGTCATTATTCGCGGCACAGGCCAGAATCCCGACATCAGCTTTAGCTCAACCCCTGCATTGCCTCAGGATGAAATCATGGCGCGCATATTGTTTGGCAATTCCATTGGCGAATTGTCCGCCATTCAGGCGGTTCAACTTGCCGGATCGTTGAATAGCCTGCGCGGCGGGGCGGCTGGGCTCAATCCGCTTGGCGTGCTGCAATCTGCCACCGGGCTTGACCGTTTACGCATCTTAAGTGCCGATGCAAAAACCGGGCGGGATATGGCGGTCGCTTTTGGCCAGTATATTACCAACGACCTCTATGTCGAAATCGTCACTGACGCGCGCGGCTATACCGCAACGCAATTGGAGATTAGCCTTACGCCCGCGCTTTCAGTGCTCAGCCAAATCAGCAGCGGCGGTAGGTCGAACCTCAACATTCGGTATAAGAACGACTATTGATGCGGCGCGCCCTTCGTCTTTTACCTGCGATGTTACCTCTATTATCGGTTGCGGCGTGCCAGCAGGATTTTGACTCCCAATATGCGGACACAGAAAAAAAGATACAGGCTGCCGAGGGTAAAATCGATGCGCAAATGGCGAAGGAAGCCAAACGCGAGCCGGATGCACATGTTAAATCGCATTAATGCGCATGCTTTTGGGGTGCGCCCTCTTCACATTATGCTTAACGGGCCCTAACAGATACGCATGTGGCATCTCCATCAATATCCGCTGTGTCCGTTTTCGCGGAAAGTACGTTTGCTGCTTGGTGAAAAAGGCGTGCCTTATAGCTTGGTACGGGAAAATCCCTGGGAACAGCGGGATGAGTTTCTACAAATGAACCCAGCCGGACGGACGCCGGTAATGCGCGATTCCGAACGCAATATCACGCTCGTAGATTCGGTCGCCATTTCTGAGTATATTGACGAGACCGTCTCCTCCAATCCCATGATCAGCGGGACTGCGCAATATCGTGCCGAAACCCGCAGGCTGGTAGCTTGGTTTGACGAGCAGTTTTACGGTGACGTGACGCAGCCACTTTTGCACGAACGGATGAAGAAAAGGCTGATTGATCGGCAGCCCCCCGACGCCAAAGTTCTGCGCGAAGCGATGAAGCTAGCCAACGGGCATCTTGATTATATCGACTATTTGATTGACCACCGTGCGTGGTTGGCTGGCTCAACAATGACGATGGCTGATCTGGCCGCTGCTGCGCAAATTTCGGTTGCCGATTATCTGGGCGGAATCGATTGGAACGGTCATGAGCAGACTAAAGCGTGGTACGCTATGTTCAAATCTCGCCCCAGTTTCCGGCCTTTATTGTCCGAGCGGATGGAAGTCATCACACCTCCCAAGCATTATGAGCAGGTAGATTTCTAGCCGTTTGTGAAGCCGAAATTATCGCAAAAATTATATCCGTTTCGGGTGTAGATATATTCAAAATGGATATACGGACGTTTCGTATACTAATCGGCGGCAGTTGCTTTTACCCACTTTCATCCATCATGAAGGGCGAGTCGACTTCTGGACCGGTCGGCTGGGCCCTCGTCATCTCACATCCCGATGTGGCGGGGGTCCATTCACATCATATGGGGATAGGATATGGTGTCGATAGTTTCTACAGTCGCCTATCTTGGCTTGGAAGCCCGCAGCGTCGAAGTCCAATGCCAAGTCGCCCCAGGAATGGTGGGCTTCGCCGTTGTCGGTCTTCCGGATAAGGCTGCAGCCGAAAGCCGTGAGCGCGTTCGTGCTGCCATTTCTGCGCTTGGCCTTGCGCTTCCCCCAAAAAGAATCACGATCAACTTATCGCCGGCCGACTTGCCAAAAGAAGGGTCGCATTATGATCTGCCGATCGCGCTGGCTTTGCTTGGCGCAATGGGTTTGGTCGATGCAGAGTCGTTGGCGCAATTTGTCGTGGTTGGCGAATTGGGTCTTGATGGTCGCGTTGCGGGATCACCCGGCCTACTTCTGGCAGCGCTGCATGCTTCCTCGCGTGGGCTTGGGTTGATTTGTCCGGCGGCGCAGGGGTCGGAAGCTGCATGGGCCGGGGAAATCGAAGTGGTGGCCGCGCCCGATTTGCTTGCCTTATTAAACCATCTGAAGGGCCAGTCGCTGCTGC
The DNA here is from genome assembly GCA_903821685.1 of uncultured Sphingomonadales bacterium. Lineage (GTDB taxonomy): Bacteria > Pseudomonadota > Alphaproteobacteria > Sphingomonadales > Sphingomonadaceae > Sphingorhabdus_B > Sphingorhabdus_B communis. The sequence continues at coordinate 24,351 of CAIJLW010000028.1, forward strand.
GTGCGCCAGAACCGGGTGTTGTCGAAGCGCGCCAAGGCGGCCCAGATTTGAAAATGGTCAAGGGCCAGGAGACGGCGAAGCGCGCGTTGGAGATTGCCGCAGCTGGCGGCCATAATCTTGCGATGGTCGGGCCTCCGGGGGCGGGTAAGTCTTTATTGGCCTCCTGCATGCCCGGTATTCTGCCCGAGCTTTCGCCTGCTGAAGCGTTAGAGGTCTCGATGATTGCTTCCGTTGCCGGATCTTTGGAAGGGGGGCGGTTGGTGCGCACGCGCCCCTTTCGCGCGCCACATCATAGTGCGTCCATGCCAGCCTTGGTTGGCGGCGGGTTACGCATCCGCCCTGGGGAGGTCAGCCTTGCACATCTCGGCGTGCTTTTTCTTGACGAACTGCCTGAGTTTCAACGTGGCGTTCTCGACAGTTTACGACAGCCGCTTGAAACCGGCGAAGTCAGTGTTGCGCGTGCCAACAGCCATGTGACGTTTCCTGCCAATGTGCAGTTGGTTGCAGCGATGAACCCCTGCCGCTGCGGATATCTGGGCGACGCGGCGCTTGCCTGTAGCCGGGCACCGCGTTGCGCTGCGGATTATCAGGCCAAAATATCGGGCCCGCTGCTTGACCGGATTGACTTGCATGTCGAGGTGCAGGCAGTGAGCGCGGCGGATCTCGTCCTTCCTCCATCTGCCGAAGGGTCGGCCGAGGTGGCGGTGCGGGTGCATGCGGCGCGGCATCGCCAAAGCGAACGGTTGCGGGAAACCGGCATGCGTACCAATTCAGATTTGGACGGAGATATGCTCGCAGCCTTCGCCACGCCCGACGCCGCCGGACAGAAATTACTGGCGCAAGCGGCCGAAACAATGCGGCTATCGGCGCGGGGGTATACCCGCATATTGCGGGTTGCGCGCACCATTGCCGATTTGGCTGAAGCCGCTGATGTTGGTCGCATCCATATTGCAGAGGCGCTCAGCTATCGAAGACAACCGCCCCGCAATTGAATGGCGTCAGGCGGTGCTTTTCTCATGGCACATGGGGTAAGCGCCAATATGTGCCCCGCTACAGAACTGCTTCATCGGGGTCGCTATTCATATTGCCGACGATCAGAGTTTGATAGACGCGCATAGTTTGCGTCAGGGCCTTCAGGCCAAATGGTGCGGATGGCGGGACTCGAACCCGCACGCCCTTACGGACAACAGATTTTAAGTCTGTAGCGTCTACCATTCCGCCACATCCGCTTAACCACGCGCAGACAGCATTAAGCCCGCACGGTCAAGTGCCTTTGCACAAACTCCTTATGTGTTGAGGCGTTCGCGGACTTCTTTGCCGGGCTTGAAATAGGGCACGCGCTTTGATGGCACCTCAACAGAAGCACCCGTGCGCGGGTTGCGGCCCTGACGCGGACTGCGGTCACGCGTGGAAAATGCCCCAAAGCCTCGCAATTCAACGCGGCCGCCATCGGCCAGTCTCTGGATTATTTCACCAAAAAACAGATCGACAATCTTTTCGATCTCTTCTGTCTTCAGTTCCACATTTTCGGTTTCCAGCTTCTTGATCAACTCGGAACGGATCATGCTGCGTCCTTTTCTTGCTGGCCACATTTGGGGTGTGGCGTGACTTTCGATAGAGAGATTAATATAATGTTACTAAAATGGCAGAAGTTTTTGAATATTACAATGCTATTGCAGCCAGTTCGTGCCCTTAGGCATCAAAAAACCCGCTCTTTGGGAAAAGAGCGGGTTTCTAATCCGCAAACGCGGAGGATGTGTTCAGCCGAAGCTTACTTCTTTGCGCCCTTGAGTGCTTCACCCAAAATGTCGCCGAGCGATGCGCCGGAATCCGACGAACCATATTGCTCAACGGCTTGCTTTTCTTCAGCCAGCTGCAGTGCTTTGACCGAGAAGTTTGGCTTTTTCGAACGGTCGAAACCGGTGATCATCGCGTCAAACTTCTGACCAACCTGGAAGCGGTCCGGACGTTGCTCGTCACGGTCACGGCCAAGGTCAGCGCGCTTGATGAAGCCAGTTGCGCCATCTTCGCCCGCTTGTACTTCAAGTCCGCCATCGCGTACTTCAAGGACAGTCACGGTGGTCGTTGCACCCTTCTTCAAGCCGCCAGCTGAAGCAGCACCGGCTGCCGATGGGGCACCCTTTTCAAGCTGCTTGATACCAAGCGAAATGCGCTCTTTCTCGGCGTCGATGTCCAGAACGATTGCCTTGACTGTTTCGCCCTTGCGGTGAAGGTGCAAAGCTTCTTCGCCGGTGATACCCCATGCGATGTCAGACATGTGGACCATGCCGTCAACGTCGCCGTCGAGACCAATGAACAGACCGAATTCGGTCGCATTCTTGACTTCGCCTTCAACAGTCGAACCAACAGGGAACTTGTCCGCAAACGATGCCCATGGATTGTCGTGCGCTTGCTTGAGGCCAAGCGAAATGCGGCGCTTTTCCATATCGATGTCGAGAACGACAACGTCGACTTCTTGTGAGGTCGAAACGATTTTGCCAGGATGTACGTTCTTCTTTGTCCATGACATTTCCGAAACGTGGACCAAACCTTCGATACCGGCTTCGAGCTCGATGAACGCGCCATATTCGGTGATGTTCGTGACCGCACCCTTAAGCTTCGTGCCGACTGGGTATTTGGCAACGGCTGCATCCCAAGGATCGCTTTCCAGCTGCTTCATGCCAAGGCTGATGCGCTGTGTATCCTTGTTGATACGGACGATCTGAACCTTAACGGTGTCACCAATGTTGATGACTTCGCTTGGATGGTTGATACGCTTGTAGCTGATGTCCGTGACGTGCAGCAGGCCATCAATACCGCCCAAGTCGACGAACGCACCATAATCGGTGATGTTCTTGACAACGCCGTCGATGATCTGACCTTCTGCAAGGTTCAGGATAAGGCCAGTGCGCTGCTCGGCGCGTGTTTCTTCGAGGATGGCGCGACGCGACACAACGATGTTGCCACGCTTGCGGTCCATCTTGAGGATGACGAATGGCTGTGCGATGTCCATGAGCGGACCGACGTCGCGTACGGGACGGACGTCAACCTGGCTGCCGGGCAAGAAGGCCACTGCGCCGCCAAGATCAACGGTGAAGCCGCCCTTAACGCGTCCGAAGATAACACCATCAACGCGGTTGCCAGCGTCGAACTCGCCTTCAAGAACGTCCCAAGCCGCTTCGCGGCGGGCACGGTCACGGCTGAGCATGGCTTCGCCGTTCATATTTTCTACGCGATCAACGAAGACTTCGACTTCGTCGCCAACCTTAAGGTCGGCTTTTTGGCCGGGCATAGCGAATTCACGCAGCGCCACACGGCCTTCGGATTTGAGACCCACATCGATGACGGCATGGTCATTGTCGATTGCGGTTACGGTGCCTTTTACGACGCGGCCTTCAAAGCCACCGTCTGCGCCACCAAGTGATTCGTCGAGAAGTGCCGCGAAATCGTCGCGGGTCGGGTTTGGCGAAGTTGCCATAGGTTAGAGTTTCCTTACGTACTTTTTGTCCGGCCAGTCGGTTGGTTCCGACGGTCTTTGACCAGAGTTGCCTTGATGCCCGAATAGCAGCAAAGCGTTCGTTTTAAGAGGGTAACGAAGAAACGCGCCTGTCACCCTGAACGTGCTTCAGGGTCTTACTGATGAAGGCCAATGCCAAAGTAAGATGCCGAACCAAGTTCAGCATGACGCAGCTTTCCTGCGAAACGCCCCGCCACTTACTTCTGGCAGAATTTCGACTCCACCAAAGATATCGCAGCTTGAACGGCGTCGCCTATAGTCAAATCGCCGGTATCAAGCAATAGCGCGTCTTCGGCGGGTTTTAATGGGGCATCCAAGCGGCCCATATCGCGTTCGTCGCGGGTGCGGATGTCGGCGAGGATATCTGCAAACGGGACATTGATTCCCTGCCGTTGCATTTCATCATGGCGTCGCCGTGCGCGGACCTCGGCAGGGGCGGTAACGAACAGCTTTACCTCGGCATGCGGCGCAATGACCGTTCCTATGTCGCGCCCGTCAAGCAATGCCCC
>CAIJLW010000029.1 GCA_903821685.1 uncultured Sphingomonadales bacterium
CGCTGCTCCTCAAGCCTGCGCATGTCCTTGCCTCGGCCATGCATACAGATGCCAAGCCAGACCCTGTCTGGCGCAAGCTTTTTTAGCCTGCGCAATATGTCGTCCAAACATGTGGGCGTGGTTTCCACCAAGCGCAATTTCCCGTCGCCATCGGCATGGTTATATGCGACGGGCTTTTTATGCGGGTTGGTCTCTTCTGCGGTCGACTGCGGCAATATGATCAGGAGCAAATCCTCCAAATATCCGGCCAGATCATCAAAGCGCAATATGCACCCGCCCTTGTTGGAACGCATATTCCCGACCGTCAGCAACCGCGTCAGCCGCCCCCATCCTTTGCGGTTCTTGGGATAAGCCACAATATCGGGCGTACCATCGGCAAAGACCAAGCGGCTGCCCGTGACCAACCGGAAGCCCTCCGGAAGCGCATTTTCGGCCTTTGCCTTTTTGACCGCGACCCACGCGCGCACAACGCCAGCAACGCTGTTCCGGTCGGCAATGCCAATGGCGCTCAAGCCAAGTGCAGCGGCCTGAAGCACCATATCGGCCGGATGCGACGCACCGCGCAGGAAAGAGTAATTGGTCGCCGCGACCAGCTCCGCATAAGCTGGGCACTGCGTCATGCGAACAGCCCATGTAGATACCAGATCGGCGCATCGGTTTCGGAATATAGGCCATGGCGGAACAGCCAGAAGCGCCGCCCCTCGCTGTCCTCTACGCGGTAATAATCGCGCGTTGGGCCGCCTTTGCCTTGTTCATGCCCCGCCTTGCGCCGCCACCATTCGGCGGCAATGCGTTCGGGGCCTTCATAAGCGACAATATGATGCAGGCTTTTGCGCCAGCGGAACTGGCGCGGCGGGCCATCGGGGATAGAGGCCAGCGCCTCAATACGTTGCGGTGTTTCAAACAGGCGGAAGGGCCGCATGGGCGGTTCCGCTTTGGTGGGCTTTGACCAATTCTTTTGCGGCTGGCCGGATTGCGCGGCGCATTCAACCACGGCGCGTTCGGGGATGTGGCTGTTGCGTTCTTCAAAATAGCGCACGCGGTCACGGCCCAGCCATACGCTCAACCGGTCAATCAACGCCTCGGTTTGCGCAGACCTGTCGACTTTCGTGTCCAACCCTGCCTGTGAAGGCAGTAAAATATCCGCCGTCGGCACCGTCAATTGGATAAGGTCATAGCCAAAGCCGGGGTCAAGTGGGTCGGACAGGGCGTCAATGCGTTCGCGGATCAACCGCATCAACAAGGCGGAATCCCGTGTCGGCCCGCCTGTGTCGACGGCTAGTCGGGCGATATGGCCATCGCTTCGAAACAGGCTGACCTCAAACCGGCGGCCACCTTGGCTACGGTCATTCAGTTGCGCGGCGGCTTTGCCCATCAGCGTTGCGATACTGTCGAGGACATCATGGGTGCGCGATATGGGTTCGGCGAAGTTTTGCGTGACGCTGACGACGGGCACATGACGGCGCGGCGTAATACAGGCATCCTCTTCCTCCAATAGCCGCGCCAGTTTGACGACAGTCGCCTTGCCAAAGCGTGTGGCAAAAGCTTTGCGTGGGCGGCAGGCAAGGTCCTGCAATGTTTTGAGACCCGCACGGCGCAATGCCTGATGCACCTTGTCTCCGGCGTCCAATGCCTCGACGGGTAAGGCGTGTATGGCCTGTTTGGCATAACGCGCCTTGGCCCGCGCGCTGTCGGGTGTGGCGCCCAAGGCAATCTGTCCCGTGAGGCCATGGCGGCGCAACCGTTGCTTTAGGTCCTTGGCTAGGCAGATCTCATCATCGCCAAAACGGTATGTGCAGCCAGTGATATCAATCAACAGCCCTTGCGGCGGGTCAATCATGCACGCCGGGCTATAACGCTCGCAACCGTCCGCCAGCCAGCCAAGCAAATCAAGGTCCGCCGCTGGATCATGATCAAATACCGCCAGTTCAGGCACGCGGGCACGCGCATCGGCCAGTGCCATGCCCCCGCTTAAACCAAGCGCAAGCGCCGCTGGATCGCATGCCGCCAGCCGCATGGCGCCGCGCTGCTTTTCGACCATCGCGAAAGGCGTGTCAGGCGCGGAACCTTTGCTGCGGATCAGCCTCTGTGTCGGTAACAGCGGCAGAAAGACCGCCAGATAGCGGCGTGTCAAAAAAGCTTCGTGTTGCATGATCCCAGGTCACTCGTGCCGCAAAAGATGCTGTGCCACCGCGGTGGCGCAGAAGGTTGATGTCAAAGGTTGGAAGGCCAGGCGCATTGCCAGGTAACGGCGCCGACGGTGCAGAACATATCCGCCAGCGCGTGCTGGCCGCACTTGGCATCGGCGCAGCGTCGCCGCGTACCAGCAAGGCCAACACCCCGCTTTCCGCCGCCGCCAGCGCCAGACGCCGGGTTGATGTCAGGTCAACCATGCGGGCATTGCCATGTGTTTCGAGAATGACGGCGCGCGCCGCCTTTGACCGGATGGCATCGGCCGCAGCGCGCAGGGCGTCGCGCAAATCCGCAGTCTGGACCAGCAATATCCGTGAAGGATTGCCGCCCATCGCCGACAACCCCAACGGATATAGCCGCCCGGACGTCTGGCGTTCTTTATCGCCTGTTACCCAAAATATGCCCGCATCGCTTTCGGGCAATCGCCATGCCAGCAACAACGCAAAGGCCGCGGCGGCATGTGAGTCGGCCTTTGCCCCGCCAAAAAATTCGTGCAGCCCGGCTTGTACTATTCCACCGTGCAAGCGTTCGTCGACCTCAGCCGCGCCGATGGGCAATAAGGGTTGCGACGCGCTCGGCTGATATTGCTTCCATGCATTGGGCACAGAAGGAAAAGCCGCTTTTGGTAGAATCGCCTTTATGTTCATGTTTTGTTCCATACTGCATTTTGCAGCAATGTGGAGTCAGCTTTTTTCTCCTGAAATGATTTGGCATGTCGTCACATAGTGACCGGGATGCGTTGACCCGATGTTTGCACCATTTTCCAGCCCGGGATTATGCACCCGGGCCAGAAAACCATGTGCGTCGGATGAGCCTTATTCCCAATAATAAGGCATCCGCTTGCGCGTTCCGGTGACTTCTTCATTCAATGTCGCTGCATCATATAAACGGCCACCGATCATGACCTTTGCGACCTTATCCGAATTGCGGATGTCGGCGCTTGGGTCAGCATCGAGGATCACAAGATCGGCCAACTTGCCTGCGGTGATAGAGCCCACATCCTTGTCATAACCCAGCGAGCGGGCGGATTCGATGGTGCCAGCGGCCAGCGCCTCTATCGGAGTCATGCCGCCACGGACGAAGGACCAAAGTTCCCAATGCGCGGCAATGCCGGCCTCTTGACCATGTGCGCCAATGGATACCGGCACGCCAAGCTTGGCGAGCTTATGTGCCTCACGCGCGCTGTTGTCGTCGACATAATCCTCTTCCGGCGCAATTTCGCGGCGGGCATTATTGGCCGCAAGCTCAGTCGGTGGATAATGTTTGGCCATCAACGGATGGCGGAACACGTCGGTATGCGACCGCCAATAGGGGTCGCCCGCAGGACCGCCATAGGTCACCACAAGCGTCGGCGTGTAACCCACCTTCGACTTGGAGAAGAACTGCAATACATCATCGTAGAACACGTCCAGCGGGATATTGTGCTCAACGGTGGTGTTGCCATCGGCAATCAAGTTCATGTCCATACCGAACAATGAACCGCCTTCGGCCACCGAGCGCATATTTTCCTGAAGCGCAGCGGCAACGACTTGCTGGCGCTGTTCACGGCGCGGCTGGTTATAGTTTTTGACGCTGTGCGCGCCTTGTGCCTTCAACCGGCGGACATGCGCCAACGCGTCATCAAGGCCGTTAATCTCCGCATATACGTCGGCTGACTTGGCCCCATAGACGATTTCGCCTGTCGAGAATGACCGCGGTCCAATGATGAGGCCAGCCCGCTGCATTTCCAACGCTGGAAACACCGTTGCTGCACTGCTGGACGGGTCGTGCCGTGTGGTAATACCCATGGCAAGGTTGAGCATATTCACCCAATTTTGCTGCGGGGTCATTTCGTCCACGCCATGCGGGCCATGGGCATGGGCGTCGACAAGGCCGGGGATGATGGTCTTGCCCGTAACGTCAACGGTCTTTGCACCAGCGGGAATGGGGAAGTCACCCATTTTGCCAACCGCTTTGATCCGGTCATTTTCGACCAAGATTACGGCATTGTCGATGATCCCGCCGTCCTTGGCGGCCATGGTCACCACGCGTGCGCCGGTGAAGGCGACCAAGCCCGTCGGATGTTCTGATTGCACTGTCATCGACAGCGAAACGCCATCTTTTGGCGGGGCAAATTTCACAGGCTTGGCGTCTTTGGCCAGTGGACCATTGGGGTAAAATGCTTTGGTCTGCGCGGTATACACGGTTGGACCCATCGCCCAGTGCAAGGCATCGCCATTGCCGCTCCAATGCATATAATCTGCGCCGCCATTGCTGACCTTAACCACGGGAAGCGCGCTGCCCGATGACGACGCAGTCACTTCCTGCGTGCCGGGCATCAACGGCATCACAAAGGCTTCGTAATTCTGGCGGAAGGCAAAGTTGTTGCCGTCGGGCGAGACTTCGTAAATCGTGGTTAGCTCTCCGCTTGCATGGCTTCGCTTGGCTTCGCCATTCAAATCCACGCTGACGAGCAGGCGTTTATTGGCGCCGGATTCGGTATAGAATATCCGGTCGTTTGCCGCGCCGAAATGCGGAGTCGTTCCGCTATCGCTTATCCGCACAGGCTCACCACCCGCGGTCGTAATCCGGTAGATACCGGGTTGGTCGGAGCGCGATGGCGAGGTCAGGCCGCCGCCTTCCTGCTTTTCAAACACCACTGTCTTGCCATCGGGCGAGAAGCGCGGGCGGGCATAATGGCCGGGCTGCGCCGTGACAATTTTGGGCACGCCACCATTTGCGCCAACGGTTCGGATGTGGCCAAGGCCTTTATCTGTCCAATGCACATACGCAATTGTCTTACCGTCCCGCGACCATGTGGGATAAGCTTCCATCTCGGTCGTTGCCGACGTCAGGCGCCGCGCTGTGCCGCCGCTTGCGGGCTTGAGCCACAATTTACCCATGGTTTCGAACACTATCGTCCGGCCATCGGGCGACGTGACTACGCCGCGCGGCATGTGCGTTTGAAACGCGGCTGGCGCGACTTCAATCGGTGGACGCGGCGGGTCAATCATGCCGCGGGTATCTGAAATGCGGAAGGGAATGACGCTCGATACACCGCTGGACCAATCAACTTTGCGAATCTTGCCGCCGGCCCAGAAATAAATCGTCTTGCTGTCTGGCGACCAATCCATATTCGGGTAGACGCCGGTAACGGCCCAGGTTTCTTGCACGTCCTGATCCAGCGCGTCATAGATTTTGCGCTCTTCACCAGTGGACAGGTCCTTCACATAGAGCTTTGACTTGGTCCGTTCGCGACGGACGAAAGCGATCTTTTGTCCATCGGGTGAAGGGGTTGGGCGCACCGAGCCGCCAACACCCGCAACCGCAGTTTCCACCTTGCCGGTATCGATTTCGTAGCTTTCAATGTTGAAAAGCTGACCGTTGGAATCCTGCGCATATTGGAAAATGGGGCCAGGCGTGATGTTGCGCGTGAAGTAAATATGCTTGCCATCAGGCGCAAATATGGGCTCGCCCAATTCCTTCTGATGCTGCTCATTGGGGCGTTTGACCAACAAGACGCCAGCACCGCCGGAGACATGATAGAGCCATATCTCGCCCGTGCCGAGCGAGCGCCCCGTGGTGAAATGCTTCTTCGCGGCGATGAAGCGGCCATCCGGGCTCCAGCTCGGCTGGTTAAGCAAGCGGAAATCCTCTTTGCTCATTTGCCGTTTGTCGGAACCGTCGCGGTTCATGATCCATATATTGTCGCCGCCACCACGGTCCGAGGTAAAGGCAATCCGCGTACCATCAGGCGAAAAGCGGGGCTGTGTTTCAAAGGGCAGGCCTTCGGATATGCGCGTCGGCGTGCCGCCAGTTACTGGAATAACGTAGATATCACCAAGCAGGTCGAATGCGATCGTGCGGCCATCTGGGCTGACGTCAAGGTTCATCCACGAACCCTCATCGGTGTCGATGTTTATCTGGCGCACCGTCAGGCCCGGAGGCGCGGAGACATCCCATTTGGGCGCTTTATCATCAGGCGCAGCTTGCGCAAAAACCGTAGCCGGCATGATCGCGGCGCTCATCAACAGAACGGATTTAAGATAATATTTCATGGATTGGCTCCCCTGCCATTTTCTTATGTCTTCAGGCTGACATGCCTAGCGGGCCACCGCAAGCATGTATCGCCGGTTCGATAACCCGAACCCAGCGTTCGGCAAACGACAATGAGAGAGCTCACGTGGCAAATAAGGGGCAGGAAGCTGTTGGGTATAGCCGGAAGGCCGCACGCAATTGCGCGCGCGCCCGCCAATAATATGGCGCAAAAAAAGTGCGCTTAAGGGCAAAACATGCCCTCATGCGCACTTTCTCAAATCAAATTCTACGTTCCAAGCCAGTGTCTCATCCGGATGGGCCGGAGCAAGGCAACTGGCCTGAAGCCGCGGTTTATCGAACGGTTACTGTCACCGCACGGCGGTTCTGGGCCCAAGACTGTTCGTCCGAACCCAATGCAGATGGCCGTTCCTTGCCATAGCTGACGGTCTGGATACGGCTAGCGTCGACACCGATGGAGGTCAGATAGTTTTTGGCCGAGTTGGCACGGCGTTCACCCAGCGCGAGGTTGTAATCGCGCGTGCCGCGTTCGTCCGCATGACCTTCGACGATGGCGCGTGTATTGGGATATTGGGCTAACCATTGCGCCTGACGCTGCAACACGGCCTGGTCTTCGGCATCAACATTGAAACGGTCGGTTTCAAATAGAATGCGGTCGCCGAATGCGCCAACCTGTTGCAGGAAATCTTCCTGACTACCCGGTATGATCTGACCGGTACCGGCATTGGGATCAGTCGCGTTCTGGCCATAATCAGTACCTTGTGCAGCAGGGGGCAGCGCCTCGACCTTTTTCTTGCCGCAGCCTGCGACAAGCGCGGTCGATACCAGCAATATGGCTGCTATTTTGATCGTATTTGTCTTCATGATATTCTCCTTCGACTTCGCCCGAATGCGTTTCGGGATAAACATAAGAGTGAAACGTCCTTAAGGCAATACAGGTCCCCATGCTGGGTCTGAACCATCGACTGGCGTGGGCAATTGCCGCTCGTTGGAACCGGTAAGGTCCACTTGCCAGATGCTTGTTTTGCCACTTCCCTTTGCCGTGCGGAAGAACTGAATGACGCGGCCATTTGGTGCCCATGTCGGTGCTTCGTCCTGCCAGCTATCGGTGAGCAAGCGTTCGCCGGAGCCATCTGGACGCATCGTGCCAACGCGAAAGTCACCAGCGATGCGGGTGAAGGCAATTAGGTCAGCGCGCGGGCTCCATTCCGGCGTCGCATAGCGGCCGGAACCAAAGCTGATACGGCGTTGATTGCTGCCGTCGGCGTTCATCACATAGACTTGCTGGCTGCCCGAACGGTCGCTTTCAAATACGATCTGGCGGCCATCGGGGGAAAAGCTGCCGCCGACATCAATGCCGGGCGAGCTGGTCAGCTTTACAGGCGTACCATTGCCGGTGGCTGCAATTTTATAGACGTCGGTATTTCCCGACACTGCCATTGAATATAATATTGTCTTGCCATCGGGCGACCAACGCGGTGCGAAAGTCGGGCTTGTGGACTGGGTAATCAGACGCTGACGTCCGGCATCAATATCATAAACGTAAATGCGCGGATTTCCGTCGACATAGGACAGATACAGGATCGATTTGTAATTGGGCGAGAAGCGCGGCGTGAGCGCTGTCGACTGGCCATTGGTGATGAAGCGGTGGTTTGCGCCATCCGAATCCATGATCGCAAGCCGCTTTGTCCGTTTATTCTTTGGTCCACTTTCGGCGATATAGGCGATGCGGCTATCAAAAAAGGGAAGCTCGCCCGTCAACCGCGAATAGATCGCATCGGCGCATTTATGCGCGGCTCTGCGCCATTCGCGCGGCGGCACGTTAAAGCCAAGGCGCGTGGTTTCATTGCCAAAGCCGACATCATATAAATAACAGCCAACGGTCAGGTTGCCATCGCCGCCAACACGGACAAAGCCTTGTACCAATTGTTCAACGGGGCGCGATTTCCAATAGTCAAATTGGGGTGTTGCGACCTCAGGCAAGGTGATGGCCCGCAATCCGTTTGGCCCCTGCGTTTCAAAGACGCCCGATGCGCGCAAGTCAGACGAGATTACCTCAGCGATCTGGCGGCCAAGCGCCACGCTGTTGCCCGCCGCCGTGTCGGCAGGCGCGGGCGCGACCAAAGCGGGCACCGCGATGGAGCGGGTTTTGGAGGTGTCGAATTCGACCAATTCGGGTTCATCCGATGCAGGCGCAGCAGGTGGCGGCGTTTGTGCGATGGCGGCTTGCGTGCCCAAGATAAAAAGCAGGAAAGACGCCAGTTTCCGGTTGCGTGCAAAGAGTGACATATATCTCATTCCTTTATCCCGTAGCGCGCAAACGTAGCGCGTGGGTTTTCCAAACGTCATAATATTCTGAGTCCAGCCCGCTATAAGGCGATGCTGCACGCACCGCTTGCAAGATGCAATCTTTCAAAGGCCCTGCTTGCGGCTGATTGCTGGTGTTGAGGCCAGTTTGCTTGTCAAAGCGGACCGAGGTCAGTTTGCCTGTCGGTTCAAGGTTCAATGTCACAAAGGTCTCGATTTTATTGATGTCGATGCCCGATGGCGCACAAGCGCGCACGCGGCTGCGAATTTGACCAGCGATGCTGATGCCGACCGAACGGCGCACTTCGGCAGCAGTTTTGGCAGCAGGGGTTCCAACGGCCTTGCCCGCGCCGGGGGCCTTGCCAATATTGTCGATGCTGTCGAGAAAGCTTCGGCTTAACCCGCCGGGCTTGGCTGGCGTTGCGCCCTTGCCGCTGACTGCCGCTGTCTTTGCGGGGGGCTGCTTCACAGGCTCTTTCTTCATCGCGACCTTGGCAACAGGCGGCGCAGTTGCGGGCTTCACAGGCTTTGAAACAGGCTTGACCTGTTGCTTCTCCACCGGCTTTGCGATTTGCATTATGGGTGTCGGGGCAGGCGGGGGCTCTGCCGGCGCAGTGTCACCTGGGGCAGGCGGCGCAGAATCCTCTTGGATTGCATCGGGCGCAGTGGAGACATCGGCAATTTCGCCCACCAACGACACGGAAATAGACTCTTGCTTAGGCGCGGTCTTTGCAGATGCCAGCAGGCCAAGCGCAAATGCGCCCAGCAAGAGGGCATGGCCGCCAACCGCCACGCCAAGTCCCAGTTTCTCCGCCCGATCCATTGCCATCTTGTTAGCTGTCGTTTGCTGAACCGGTGGTGACTAAGCTCACGCTGTTCAATCCAGCGCGGTTCAATTCGCCCATGACGCGCATCATCTGGCCATAGCTGATTGCCGTATCGCCGCGCAGCATGATCTGGCGCGGGGCGTCGGGTGTCTGCGCAGCGGCGATTTCTTCCAACCGTGCCGCAAGCTCTGCGGGCGCAACTTCTGTGCCGTCGATAAAGGTCACGCCATCGCGGTCGATTGCGATTTGTATGGGTTCATCCTTTTGATCCAGCGCGTTGGCGCGGCTTTCCGGAAGCTCGACAGGCACGCCTGTCACCAGCAAGGGTGCGGTGACCATGAAGATGATGAGCAAGACCAGCATGACGTCGACAAAGGGCGTGACGTTGATGTCCGCCATCGGCGCGCGCCTGCTCCCCCGCCTGCGCCCGCGTCCGCCACCACCGTTTGATGATGTGTTCATCGCCATGTTTAAACCTCAAGCTCCAATTCACGGCTCAACGTGCCGTGAAAGCCGTCGGCAAAGCGCCCCATGCGGGCCTCATATTGGTTTAGCCGGTGCGAGAATCGGTTATAAGCGATGACCGCGGGGATGGCGGCGAACAGGCCGATTGCGGTGGCAAACAACGCTTCCGCAATGCCCGGTGCCACAACCGCAAGGCTGGAATTCTGCTCCGCCGCAATCGCCGCAAAGCTGCGCATGATGCCCCAAACGGTTCCAAATAGGCCAACAAATGGCGCAACCGAACCCGTGGTCGCAAGGAAGTTCAAACGATTAGCAAGACGGTCGGTTTCTGCGGCAATGGTCGCATCCATTGCGGTGGCAAGCCGCTCGCGCGTTCCGGAACGGTCAATGCTTTTGCCATTGGTCGATAGCCGCCATTCGGCCATACCTGCGGCAAACACCTTGGCCACGGGCAGGTCGTTCTGGCTATGCGTTTTGGCGAAGGCTGCGATGTCGGAACTGCCCCAAAATTCGCGCTCAAATATGTCGCTCTTCTTGTTAATACCGGACATTTTTACGGTGAAGCTGATGACGATTGTCCATACCCAGACGCTGGACAGCGCTAGGCCAATGATGACCGACTTGACCACCAAGTCGGCGTCCATAAACAAATCAACGGGTGAAAAGCCCATATTTTGGGTCGCGATAAGCAGGCTCATGGATATCCTATTCTACGTGTCTGTTTATAATAAGCTGGAACGCCGCAACCCAGTGCGCAGGTTGCCGGCGCGGTTTGCCGTCTGGTGAAACAAAGGCCGCAGTTACCTGGGCCTCGGTGAGTATGTCGTCGCCGCGCATGACGGTTTGATGAATGTCGCAACTGGCCGCGCGCACCGCTTCGACGGTGCTGATGACCACCAAGGCATCGTCAAAATGCGCAGGGCGGCGATATTTGATATGCATTTCGGTAACCGCATAGGCGCCTTGGCCTGCCGCATGCACCGTGCGCTGGTCAATGCCAACGCAGGCGAGCATGTCCGACCGTGCGCGCTCCATGAAGTGCAGATAGCGCGCATGGTAGACGACGCCCGAAAAGTCGGTGTCCTCAAAATAAACCCGCACAGCAAACAGGTGCTTCGTGCCGTCAAAATGGCCTTGATAGGGAGTAGGGACGGTCATCAATGAAATGCTTAACCGTTGTCGAGTCCGGCGGGAAGAGTTTTTAGTTTGCGTGCGCTCAATTGGTCGCTTGAAGGACTCCGCACAACGTTATGCGTCGAATAATCCGTCCTGTGATCCGGCTGGCGGATTGAGGCCAAGATGCTTCCAGCCCGGCGCATTGAGGCAACGACCCCGCGCCGTGCGCGCGATCATGCCCAATTGCAGCAGATAAGGCTCAACCACATCCTCGATTGTGTCGCGCGGTTCCGATAGGCCAGCGGCAAGCGCCTCAACGCCAACAGGGCCACCGCGATAGATATCTGCGATCATGTGCAAATAACGCCGGTCCATCGCATCAAGGCCAAGCGCGTCCACTTCAAGCCGGTTGAGCGCGCCATCCGCGATCTTGGCGGTGACGACGGGCTCACCTGCAACATTGGCAAAGTCGCGCACGCGGCGGAGCAATCGTCCGGCAATACGCGGCGTTCCGCGTGCCCGCTTGGCAATCTCGTTCGCGCCATCGGGGGCAATGCCCAGATCCAGCAACCGCGCCGCGCGGGTGACAACCAGTTCAAGCTCTGCATGCGTGTAGAAATTGAGCCGCACCGGAATGCCGAAGCGGTCGCGCAATGGCGTGGTCAACAATCCCTGCCGCGTGGTTGCGCCAACAAGGGTGAACGCCGGCAAATCAATCCGCACCGACCGCGCCGACGGGCCTTCGCCGATCATGATATCCAGCGCACGGTCCTCCATTGCGGGATACAGAATTTCCTCGACCACGGGGCTTAAGCGGTGGATTTCGTCAATGAACAGGACGTCGCCATCTTCCAAATTGGTCAATAAAGCCGCCAAGTCGCCGGATTTTGCAATGACTGGGCCGGACGTCGCGCGAAAACCTACGCCCATTTCCTTGGCCACAATCTGCGCCAATGTCGTCTTGCCAAGCCCTGGTGGGCCAAAGAACAACACATGGTCCAACGGCTGCCCACGGCCCTTCGCCGCCTCAATAAACACCCGCAAATTGTCCCGCGCCGCAGCCTGACCGATAAATTCGGCAAGCGTTTTGGGCCGCAAGGCAGCGTCGATATCTTCTGGCCGTTTGTCCGGCGTGGTGATGCGGTCTTCGCTCATCGCGACGCCCGCTTCAACGCCAGCCGCACCAACGCATCAAGCGTCGCATCTGGGCCAAGCTCTTCTACCGCCAGTGCCACGGCGCTTCCTGCTTCGCCGGGTTTGAAGCCGAGGTTGGCGAGCGCGGACATCGCATCTTGTGCGTGGTTGCCGTTCGCGGCGCCGGTGGCCATCAGCTTCGCGCCGCCGCCGATGCCCGCGAGTGCACCGACCTTATCCTTCAATTCATTGACGATGCGGCTGGCAAGTTTTGGGCCTACACCATTGGCGCGCGCGACCATCGCGGCATCGCCGCTGCCGATCGCAAGGGCCAAGTCCTGAGGTTCTATTGCGGAGAGGATAGCCAGCCCAACCTTGCCGCCTACGCCCTGCACGCCCGTCAGCAAGCGGAACCAGTCGCGCTCTTCGCGTGTGGCAAAACCGATAAGGCGCATGTCATTTTCCGACACCTGCATTTCGGTAAAGACGGTGGCAAAATCATCCGTCTTGCCCAATGCCGATAATGTCCGCGCGCTGGCCTGCACCAGATAGCCAACGCCATTCACGTCGATTACCAGATGGTCAACGCCCGTTTCGTCAATGCGGCCATATAGCTTTGCAATCATTCTCGCGGGTTAGCTGTTCGTTACCAAATCGGCAAGCAAAAGAGAACATCGTGGGAACAGGGGCGGCAAATCTGCGTGAACCCATCAACCGCGAATATGATGCGCATGCGTGATGGCAACTGCCAACGCATCGGCGGCGTCCGGTCCCGCCAGCTTCAACCCCGGTAGCAGTATACGGAGCATCGCCTGCACCTGTTCTTTCTCAGCCTTGCCAGTTCCAACAACGGATTTCTTCACCAGCCGCGCCGCATATTCGGTCACGGGCGTGTGGTTGCGCGCTGCACCCAAAAGGACCACGCCACGCGCCTGGCCAAGCTTCAGCGTCGATTGCGGATTTTTGTTGACGAACACTTCTTCGACCGCAGCATAATCGGGGCGAAAATGGTCAAGCACGGCCCGCAATTTCTCGTCGAGCATAACCAGCCGGCTCGCCAGTGGCATTTTGGCGTCGGTTTCAATTTCACCATTGTCGATATGCGACAGGCGGTTACCTTCCTTACGGATGACGCCCCAGCCAGTGGTCCCAAGGCCGGGGTCGAGACCCAAAATAATCATGACGACATGATCATCCCAGCTTCGCCATCACCTCGTCGGACACATCGAAATTGCCCCAGACTGTCTGAACATCGTCGTCGTCTTCCAGAGCATCAATCATTTTTAGCAGGGTAGCGGCATTGGCTTCGTCCACCTCGACCAGAACTTGCGGTTTCCACGCGAGCTTTGCGCTTTCGGCCTCGCCAAGCGTCGCCTCGAGCGCCTTAGCGACTTCATGCAGGCTATCCATCGCGGTCCAGATGCTGTGTTCGTCTTCGCTTGATTCCACATCTTCCGCGCCGGCTTCCAACGCGGCTTCAAACACGCTGTCGGCATCGCCTGCATTGATTGGATAGGTGATCAGGCCCATCCGGTCGAACCCATGGCTCACCGCGCCGGATGCACCAAGATTGCCGCCATTTTTGCTAAATGCCGTGCGCACATTGGTTGCGGTGCGGTTGCGGTTGTCGGTCAATGCCTCAACGATGATCGCAACGCCGCCGGGGCCATAGCCTTCATAGCGCATTTCATCGTAGCTTTCCGCGTCGCCGCCCGCTGCCTTGTCGATCGCACGCTGGATATTATCCTTGGGCATAGATTGCGCCTTGGCTGCGTTGACGGCAAGGCGCAGACGCGGATTCATGTCGGGATCGGGCATGCCCATTTTCGCCGCAACGGTTATTTCGCGCGAAAGTTTGGAAAACTGCGCCGAACGTTTCTTGTCCTGCGCACCTTTACGATGCTGGATATTCTTGAATTTGCTATGGCCTGCCATGGCTCTGCTCTTCTCTGACTAAAGGATAGGATGCCGCGCCCTTACATCAGGCGCACGCCATTGGGCAAGTCATGTGCTTTAACGCAAATTCGCCGCAGTCGCCATCGTCATTTATCCATCGTCACGTCCTGATCACGACAGCGACGGGGTGCTGCTGCGGCGTTACGCGAGGCCAAGCGCCGATTTATAGGTGTCGAGGATCGCTTCCATTTCCTGACGATCGTCTTGGGTCATTTTGCGTAAACGCACGATCTGGCGCATGATTTTCGCGTCATAGCCTTGGCTCTTGGCTTCGGAATACACATCGCGGATGTCGTCGGCGATGCCCTTTTTCTCTTCTTCCAAACGCTCAATGCGCTCAATGAAAAGACGCAGTTGATCGGCTGCGATATTGCCTTCGGCCATGATATTCTCCCTGTGGTGTTAGTTGGGGCAGAGGCCCCGAATCAAGATGACAGCGCCTTAATGCGATGGGGCGTTTTTCGCCACGCTTTCCTGCATGCGTTGCAATTGCTCGGGCGTCGCTTCGCTTTGATATTTTGCTTTCCACTCTGCGGCGGGCATGCCGTGGATAAGCGTTCGCGCTTCATCCTTGGTGAGCTGCCCGTCTGCTTCCATCACCCAGTCGGCCAGGCAATTGCGGCAAAAGCCGGCTAGGCCCATCAAATCGATGTTCTGCGCATCATGCCGGTGTTGCAGATGTGCGACGAGGCGGCGAAATGCCGCGGCGGCGGCGGCGTCTGAAATGTGCGTATCCTGTTGCATAGCTATGCGCCCTTTGCGTTGTTGATGTGCCGCGTTATGGGGAAGGCGAACGTCAAAATCCATATCGCGGAGCCAATTTCATGCAATATCACAAACCCCGCATGCGCAAGGTCCGCATATTGGCGACATTGGGCCCAGCGAGCGACACGCCTGAAATGATCGAAAAGCTGTTCCGTGCAGGCGCAGATGCTTTCCGCGTCAATATGAGCCATGGCGAGCAAGCCGATAAAGCGCAGTTGATTGCCAATATCCGCGCGCTGGAAAAGGCGTATAACCGGCCGACAACCATATTGGTTGATCTGCAAGGTCCCAAATTGCGTGTGGGAAGCTTTGCCGAGGGCAAGGTTGAACTGCACACGGGCGACAGCTTCCGGCTGGATACGGACCCGACGCCGGGGGATGCGCAGCGTGTGCATTTGCCGCACCCCGAAATTTTCGCAGCGTTGGAAGTCAATGCACGGCTGTTGCTCGACGATGGCAAGTTGGTGTTGCGGGTAACCGAGATTGGCCCGGACCATATTATAACGAGGGTCGAGGTTGGCGGGATGTTGTCGAACCGCAAGGGCCTTAATGTTCCGGACGTTGTGATCCCGATTGCCGCGCTGACCGAAAAGGACCGCTCGGACCTCGCCTTTGCCTTGGAGCAAGGGGTGGACTGGATCGCCATGTCCTTTGTCCAACGGCCAGAAGATGTCGCCGAAGGCAAGAAGCTGATTGGCAATAAGGCGGCTTTGCTGGCTAAGATCGAGAAGCCTGCCGCCATCGGGCGGTTGCAAGAAATCATTGAGTTGGCCGATGGCGTGATGGTTGCCCGCGGCGATCTGGGCGTTGAAATGCGCCCTGAACAAGTTCCGCCCTTGCAGAAGAAGATTGTGTCGACCGCACGGCGCATGGGCAAACCGGTGGTTGTGGCAACGCAAATGCTGGAATCGATGATCGTCTCGCCATCCCCCACCCGCGCAGAGGTTTCGGACGTTGCGACCGCAATCTACGACGGTGCCGATGCCGTGATGTTGTCTGCGGAAACTGCGGCCGGGGCGTGGCCGATTGAGGCGGTGTCGATCATGGACCGCATCGCGCAAGAGGTTGAAGGCGACCCTGATTTCTTCAAGCGTATCCATTTTACCGAAACACCAGCAGATGGCTCCACCGCCGATGCGTTGGCCGAGGCCAGCGGGCGGATTGTCGACACAGTGGAGACCAGCGCGATCGTCTGCTTCACCTCATCAGGCTCCACTGCGCGCCGCATATCGCGTGAACGCCCTTCTGTGCCGCTTCTGGTGTTGACGGCAAGTCAGTCGACCGCGCGGCGCCTGGGTTTGCTGTGGGGTGCCTTTGCCGTGCGGACCAAGGACATTGGGTCGTTCGAAGAAATGGTCGCCAAGGGCAAGCGCATGGCGCTGCGCTATCATTTGGGTGTCGCTGGTGGCCGTATTATCATCATGGCAGGTGTGCCGTTCGGGACGCCGGGATCAACCAATGTGCTGCATATCGTGCGCCTAACGGGTGACGAATTGAAGGACCATTAAGACTGTACGATTTGGCTAAGGCAACAAAAGGCTGCTGTCGCCATAGCTGTAGAACCGGTATTCGTTGGCGATCGCATGCGCATAAGCCGCTTGCATCGTCTCGCGGCCCATCAACGCGCTGACCAGCATGAACAGCGTTGATTTCGGCAGATGGAAATTGGTCATCAGGCCGCCAATCGCCCTGAATCGGTAACCCGGTGTGATGAAGATGTCGGTGTCGCCTTCGAACGGGTGCAGGACGCCCTGTGCATCTGCTGCGCTCTCCACCAGACGGAGCGACGTTGTGCCAACCGCGATCAACCGCCCGCCAGCTGCGCGCACATTGTTCAACCGTGTGGCCGTTTCGGCGTCAATGCTGCCCCACTCGCTATGCATGCGATGTTCAGTTGTATCGTCTGCCTTAACGGGCAGGAATGTGCCCGCACCCACATGCAGTGTCAGCGTCGCCGTCTCGATACCCGCCGCTTGGACCGCATGCATCAATTCCGGCGTGAAGTGCAAAGAGGCCGTGGGCGCGGCAACGGCGCCATCCTTTTGCGCGAACATCGTCTGATAATCTTGCGCATCGCGTGCGTCGGTCGGGCGCTTGCCTGCGATATAGGGTGGTAAGGGCATAGTCCCTGCACGGTGTAGCAGGGTTTCGACAGGTTCATCGCCTTCGAAATGCAGCGTGAAGCTGCCGTCGTCATGGCGTTCTTCGGCCGTCGCGCTAACGCCATGACCAAACTCAACGCTGTCCCCGGGGTGCAAGCGTTTGGCATTGCGGATGAACGCCTGCCAGCGGCGCAGGTCGATCCTTTTATGCAGCGTTGCGCCGATGGTCGCATCGCCACGTTTCCCATGCAGCTGCGCCGGTATAACCCGCGTATCGTTGAAGATCAGGCAATCGCCCTTGCACAACATTGCCGGCAGGTCACGCACCACTTGGTCGCTTAGGTTGCCCCCAGCACCAACACATAGCATTCGCGCCGAATCCCGGGGCGCAACAGGGCGCAGGGCAATCCGCTCGGGCGGAAGCTCGAAATCGAATAAATCAACACGCATGGAAAGCTATGCCCGATTAAGTACCGCTAAGCTGGTCTAAGGTAATCGCCGCCTCAGGCGCCACGGCAGCAGTCGGCGCAGCAAAGGCCGGTGGCGCGACATTATCAGATGCTATCGATGCTTGAGCGACTGTGCTTGGGTTCACTGGCGGCTCACCGCGCTCAATTGCGTCCACAAACTGCATGCCCGATGTTACGCGACCAAAGACGGTGTATTTTTTATCAAGGCTGAAGCGGGGTTGGAAGCAAATGAAGAACTGGCTGTTGGCCGTATCGGGTTCATTCGTGCGCGCCATCGATACGGTGCCGCGCAAATGCGGGGTGTCGTTAAATTCTGCCTTAAGGTCGGGAAGCTCCGATCCGCCTTGACCGGTACCCTTGGGATCACCCGTTTGCGCCATGAAGCCATCGATTACGCGGTGAAAAATCACGCCGTTATAAAAGCCTTTCCGCGTCAATGTTTTGATGCGCTCGACATGCGCCGGGGCGACAGCGGGGAACATTTGAATGGTAACGCGGCCGCCGGTCGACAAATCTAGCACCAGCATGTTTTCCAGATCCTGCGCGGTTGGCGTCGGTGCAGGCGCGGCAGTTTGGGCCATAGCCGGAGACAGCGCCACAGCAACGATGCCGAGTAAGAGAATAGTCAGCTTTGAAAAAATCGAACGAAGGGACATGAATTGCGTGCCTCAGAGGACTGGATGACCATCCTTTAACCAACGACGATGTCGCTGTCATGAACCATTTTCAGTGGCGCGCCAGTGCAGCGGCAAACGGCATCGAATGGGCTTCATTCCCACTGTTGCATAAAGGTGACATTTTTGAAATATATTTGTAACTTGCCTTCAATTTGTTGCGTGAACCATGAACATTTGGCAATGCACGCCCAATCCGGATGCAATCCATGGCGTTGCGGGCGCTGTTTGTGCGCCTTGCGTTCATGGAAAAGCAAGGGAGTTGTAGAGCCAACGGGTCGGCAGCTATGTTGCCAATCGAAGGCGTTAAATAAGGGGCAATACCGTGAAAAACACACGTATCAGCAATTTGAAATATGCAGCGGCACCGCTTGCACTGGGTCTGGCGTTGATCTCAACGCCGTCATTCGCTCAGGATGCGGCCGCAGAAGAAGCCAGCAGCGAAATTATCGTTACGGGTTCGCTTATTACCAATCCGAATCTGGAGCGTTCGGCTCCGGTTAACTCAACTTCTTCGGAAGAAATGGAACTTCTGCAGTCCAATCTGGCAGAAGAACTCCTTCGTGAAATCCCAGGCGTTGTTGCTTCGATCGGTTCTGCCGTCAATAACGGCAACGGCGGCGCGTCCTACGTGAACTTGCGCGGCATCGGTTCAAACCGCAACGTCGTTTTGCTTGACGGTGATCGGATCGTTCCTGCGGGCTTTGGCGGCCAGGTCGATTTGAACAACATTCCGCTCGCTCTGGTTGAGCGCGTCGACGTTCTCACCGGCGGTGCATCTACGACTTATGGCGCTGACGCCGTTGGTGGTGTTGTTAACTTCATTTTGAAGAATGATTTCTCTGGTTTGGAAGCCCAGGCTTCGCAGCAGCTCACCGAAAAAGGTGACGGCAACGTTTTCCGTGCTGACGTAACAATTGGCGCAAACTTCGATGATGGCCGTGGTAACGCCGTGTTCGGCATTGGCTACCAGCAAGCAGATGCAGTATATCAAGGTGCGCGCGATGTATCGCTCACGACCCTTGATACCTACAGCGGCACGGCGCTTGGTTCGGGTACGTCAGACCCTTCGCGTTTCTCAGGCAGTCGTCTGGTTAGCGGTACGGGCAATGGCGGTACTAACCAGATCAACGCAGCTGGACAGCTCGTTCCAACGTTCCAAACGTTTAACTTCAACCCATATAACGTCTTCCAGACGCCGTTCGAACGTTACAACATGTTTGGCCAGGCACGCTACGAAGTCAGCGATGCGGTCGAAGTATATTCACGCGGCCTGTTCTCCAAGAACACTGTAAACACGATCATCGCTCCATCAGGCGCGTTCAGCATCGCCGTGAACATTCCTTTGAACAACCCATTCTTGCCAGCCGCTGCGCGTAACCAGTTCTGCGCATTCGACGTGAACCCAAGCGCGTCGGTGTATACTCCACGCTTCACACAGGCGCAGTGCGATGCCGCAGCTGTCTCAACCTTGCGTCCTGGTCAGGCCGGTTATCTTGAAATCGGTACTGGTGGCGCGTCTGCAACTGCTACAACGTCCGGCAACGGTCTTGCAGTATTGCAAGCATGGCAGCCATTCGACGTTAACGGCGATGGCACGATTTCAGCAGGTGAAGGTTACAACCCTAACCCGCAGTCACTTTTTGCCCGTCGCGCTGTTGAAGCTGGCCCACGTATTTCCGAATATGTCACGACCGTATTCGATTACCGCCTGGGTGCCCGTGGTGCGATCACTGACTCAGTCGACTGGGATATCACAGGTGCCTATGGCCAAAGTGAAAACATTCAGACGATTAAGGGTTATACCTTAAACTCGCGTTTCCGTCAGTCGCTTCGCGCAGGCGGAACGGCTGCGGCACCAGTCTGCTTCGACACATCAAATGGTTGCGTTGCTGCCAACGTTTTTGGCACCATCCAGCAAGCAGCAATTCCGTTTTTGGTTCAGGAAAGCACGGCCTTTACGAAAACCTCGCTTGCTCAAGTTAAGGGAACCATCAACGGCGATGCGGGCGTTACCAGCCCATTTGCCGAAGAGCCCGTGGCATTTGCAGTCGGCGGTGAATTCCGTAAATACACCGCACGTCAGGGCGCAGATGCGCTTGCCAAGGGCGGCGATCTTGGCGGTGCCGGCGGTGCAACACCAGACATCAAAGGCGGCTTCGACGTGTATGAAGCCTTTGGTGAAGTTGTTGTGCCAGTGGCCAGCGACAAGCCATACATCCACAGCCTTACTGTTGAAGGCGGCCTTCGTTATTCGTCATACACAGTCGACGCACCAGGGAACCCATCGTACAACACCACCACCTTTAAGGCTGGCGGTACTTGGGAGCCAGTCGAAGGTCTTGCGGTTCGCGGTAACTTTGCCCGCGCCGTTCGTGCACCGAACATTGGTGAACTGTTCTCACCAGTGAACACGGGATTGACCAACCTTGGTACCGACCCATGTGCGACGTTGACCACGGCTGGCGCTGTGTTGCCAGGACGTCCGGCAACTGGCCCAACCGGTGAGCTTCGTGCCGTCTGTTTGGCGCAAGGTGCCAATTTGGGCAACATCGGTTCGATTCCTCAGCCTAACGCAGGCCAGGTGAACTCGACTGGTGGTGGTAACGTGAACATTAAGCCTGAAACGTCGGACAGCTTCACCATTGGTGCGATATTCCAGCCAGCTATTCTCCCAGGCTTCACTGCATCGCTCGATTATTACAAAATCAAGGTAACGGGTGCGATTTCGTCGCCTACCCCTGGCGACATAATTGCAGCTTGCTTTGGTACGAACGTATTCAGCCCAGTTGCTGGCGCATCGACCTCGGCAGCTTGCACCAGCATTCGCCGTAGTCCTGCCGATGGCAGCTTGAGCGGTGACCCAAGCACTTTCACTGGCCTGCCTTCGGTTCTGTCGAACGCGGGTGCCATTGAAACTGACGGCATCGACTTGATTATGAACTACAAGACGGATCTCACCGACAAAATCGGTTTGGCCCTGTCGTTCAACGGTAACTACACGTTCACTTCGACGTTCAACGCGTTCGTGGCGAACCCAGAATCCGTCAATCGCGATTGTACTGGATATGTCAGCTCCAACTGTGGTTCACTGCAGCCAGACTTCTCATGGTCGCAGCGTACAACATTGTCGTACGGCAAGTTCGACGTTTCGTTGTTGTGGCGTCACCTGTCTGCGATCGAGCAAGAGCCACTTGACGTGGCTGACGGTGGAGCGTTCTTTAGCGGAACGATCGGTGCGTCGGTCCCGGGCCTTGGCGGTCAGACACTTAACTTCGGCAAGATCAAAGCCTATGACTATTTCGATCTGTCGGCGCGTATCAATGCCAGCGAAAATCTGACCTTCACCGTTTCTGCTCAGAACTTGCTGGACAAGGATCCGCCGGTAACCGGCAACAATGCCGGTTCGACATCGTACAACAGTGGCAACACCTTCCCGTCGACATACGACGCGTTGGGACGTCGCTATGCTGTAACGGCAAAGCTGCGCTTCTAATTTGAAGAGCACTTAAAGAAACAAGGGGGCGGGCAGCGATGTCCGCCCCTTTTGTTTTGCCAAGCCACGACGCCGAACCATGACGCCGAACCATGACCCGCTACGCTGGGTTAGGTCAGTTTAGGTAAAGCCCGGCCCCCAAGAGGTCTGGCCGACGGCTTCAAAAGCGAAGGGCATGTTCCAACGTCAATGGGATATTGGCAGATTGCGCGACTGCTTCGGTCCAAATCAGGACCTTTTCAATTTCATCGCCATGCGCCATCTGCGCCAATTCATATTCCGCGCGCCGGTCCTCTGTCCGGAAACTGCCGCCAAACTTGCTATGGGTGGCAAAGGCGGGATGCGCTGCGTTGGCTGCGGCATGACCGCCAAGTCCAAAATGGGACACAGCAGCTGCAAGAGCTTCGCCGGGATTTGAGGTGAGCCGTTCGCTGTCCAACGTCGCAATGCGTTCAGCTCCGACCTTTCGCGCAATGTCATGAAACAGTTTTTGCTGCGCCAACCAGCCGACCGCGGCGATTTGTAAATCGGTCTGCCGGAAATAATCACTCGGCTCAAAACCAAGCTCCACTATGCCGTCTGCAATTTGCCCCTCCAATAACTCGCGACACCACAGCCGACACCAGAGACCTTTGCGGGCCACAGACAAAAGAAACACCGAAAGTGGCGCATACAGAAGAATGGCCTTGCTTGTTGGCCGCATTGTAAGGGCGGCGGGCGCAAGTGCATTGAAGATATTGGATGGCTTTACGACAACCGCCGAATCATCACCAAAGGGGCGCGACAGCATATGCAGTGCATCGCCCAACCGTTCGGCCACCGCCACCGGTGGCGCGCCGCGACGGCGAAAGCCGACAATGTCGTTCAACAAAACTGGTTCCTTTAAACCCATCGACAGGCCAGGCAGATCAAACCCGTTGGCGAACATGGTCGATGCACAAAAGGCGGAATGCAAAATAAAATGCAGGTCAGCGTTTTCAGCATTGCGCGCCTTGGCTTCTCGCCGCGATAAGACGATCGGGCGTGGCTCCATGCCAAGATATTCATCGGTGAGGAAGGTGGCGGCATTGTGCGCTGAACGGCTTACCTGACGCAGATGGAAGGCATCTGCGGACGCGTCATACCGATGCGCAAGCCAGGCGCCGTCGTTCCATATGTCGCTATTATTACGCACCATGACGCCTTCGACCTTGCCGTTTATAACGGTAAATGGCAAGCATTCACCTGATGAATCAGAGCGCACCACCGGCCGAAGCGGCCCGACTGAACAGCCAAGGCATGCTTGCACTGCGGGCCGGAAACTATGCCGAGGCGGAGAGCCTGTTTGTGGCGGCAGTTATGCATGACACTTTGTCCAGTGCGCTTTGGCGAAATGTTGCAACGGCTCGGCGCGCGCAAGGCGATGACGAAGGCGAAATGCAGGCGCTGGATGCAGCTATCAACATCGACCGCCGGGACTTTATGGGCTGGCTCCGCAAGGCCGAATTGCATGAACGTACCGGTGAAAAGGCACAAGCGCTGACCGCTTGGAGCGGCGTGCTGCAAATGGCGGCGCATGCATCAGAGCATTCTCCGGATATTGCCGCGGCATTGCAAAGGGGACAGGCGTTTGTTTCGCAAGCGACGCTTCAGATTGCGGATGCGGTTAGTACGGAACTGGCGCCATTATCTGCCGCCATGGATGAAACAGAACTGCGCCGCAGTCAGGCATTTGTCGATGTGGCACTGGGCCGTCGGCGGACCTATGTAAACACATGCGAAGGCTTATATTACCCCTTCCTTCCGGCGGATGAATTCTTCGACAGGCATCATTTCCCATGGATGCCTGCCATTGAAGCTGCCACAGACGAAATACGCAAAGAATTAGAGGCGCTGCTTGCCGATCCGGGCGACGCGTTGCGGCCTTATGTTAAGATGGATTCGGGCACCCCTGAGAATAAATGGTCAGCTCTCGACCGGTCCCTTGACTGGGGTGCATGCTTTTTGTGGGAATATGGGCAACCAAATAACCCCGTTTTAGACCGCTGCCCGCATACGGCGGCAGCCCTGGCCAGCTTACCGACCGCAGCCCTTCCGGGTCGTGCACCCAGTGCATTTTTCTCCATACTGAAGCCGCATACCCGAATTCCGCCACATACAGGTGTGACGAATACCCGTGCGATTGTTCATTTGCCTTTGATAGTGCCCGAGAATTGTGGTTTCCGCGTTGGCGGCGAAACCCGTGAATGGCAGGTCGGGAAGGCTTTTGCCTTTGATGATACCATCGAGCATGAAGCGTGGAATGATAGCGATCACAATCGTGCAGTACTTATCTTTGACGTGTGGAACCCGCATTTAACTTTCGCTGAACAAAATGTCATTTCCCGTTATTATACTGCGGCTGACGCAACGGATTTTAAGCTTACACATTGATTTACTATATTTTTATCCTCTTTACTTTTACTGAATAACGTCTGTGTTAGTTGCAACCCGACACTCAAGGGAGTTATATGGTCATGCGGTCAATCCTATTTATAACCTTAACCATTGGTATCATGACGTCGGCCTTAGCCCAGGCACCAACTTCGGCGCCTGTAAAAGCGCCCGCGCCAGCGCCTGCATCGGTATCGCAGAGCGGCACTTCGGCCTTAGTACCCGATGCAACCCTCTCCCAATCAGATGAAGCCATTCGGTGCCGCACTGTGAGGGTGACGGGTTCACTGGTGAAAAAAGGGAAGGTGTGCAAGACATTGGCGCAGTGGCGCCAGATAACAGAATCTGGTAATGCTCTCGCCCGTCGCTTGGTGGAGGACGGAACTTCACGCCCAGGCGGTCAGTAAAGCTACTTTTGCCGACTATATTCCGAAAATCAATTTGAGGCGCTCAAAAGATTTTTCATGACTACTCTATAACATTCTGATTACGGGCACTTAGCTCCATAAGCAGAATGTTCTCGGCGCAAAGTGCTCCCCTTTACGACAAACTTCAAAGCCCCATCACCCTCGTCAACCGCGACTGTGCTGCCATCTGGAATATCACCGCGTAACAGCATGTCGGCCAGGGGGTCCTGAACATAACGCTGAATAGCACGCTTCAGCGGGCGTGCGCCGTAGACCGGATCATATCCCACCCGGCCAAGCCATGCCTTCGCCTGTTCCGTCAGCGACAGCGTTATTTTTCGATCCTTCAGCAAATTCTGCACGCGCTGGACCTGAATATCGACAATCGGCGCCATATGATCGGGGCCCAAGCGGTGGAACAATATGACTTCGTCCAACCGGTTCAGGAATTCGGGCCGGAAATGACCGCGCACCATGTCCATCACTTGCGGTTCGACCTCTTTTACATCTTGCCCGTCTTCCAGCGCGGCGAGATGCTGGCTGCCCAGGTTGGAGGTCAAAATGATCAGGGTGTTTGAGAAGTCTACCGTGCGGCCCTGACCATCTGTCAGGCGGCCATCATCCAACACCTGAAGCAGGATGTTGAACACGTCGGAATGGGCTTTCTCGACCTCGTCAAATAGGACGACTTGATAGGGCCGACGACGTACGGCTTCGGTGAGCACACCGCCCTCCTCATATCCGACATAGCCCGGAGGCGCGCCGACGAGCCGCGCGACGCTATGCTTTTCCATAAACTCGGACATATCGATGCGGACCATCGCATTGTCATCGTCGAACAGGAACGAAGCGAGCGCCTTCGTCAATTCAGTCTTGCCGACGCCCGTTGGCCCAAGGAACAGGAATGAGCCCAGCGGGCGGTTCGGGTCCTGAAGCCCGGCGCGGGAACGACGGACGGCCTTTGACACCGCCGCGACCGCATCCTTCTGGCCAATGACGCGCGCGCCGATAAGCTGTTCCATGTTGAGCAGCTTGTCGCGTTCGCCCTCAAGCATTTTGTCCACCGGAATGCCAGTCCAGCGGCTCACCACGCCGGCGATATCCTGTGCGGTCACTTCTTCGCGCAGCATCGCATTGCCTGCTGCGGCCTGGGCGACCTCCAGTTGCTTTTCCAAGCCGGGTATCGTGCCATATTGCAGCTCACCCGCCTTGGCGAGGTCGCCCGAACGCTGCGCTTGTTCCAACTCGATGCGGGCGCCATCAAGCCGTTCTTTGATCTTCGCTTCAGCGGAAATCTTGTCTTTCTCCGCCTGCCAACGCTGCGTCAGTTCAAGCGACTGCTGTTCCAGATTGGCAAGCTCGCCCTCCAGATTGGCCAAACGATCCTTCGACGCGGCGTCGCTTTCCTTGCCAAGCGCTTCGCGTTCGATCTTCAGCTGGATGATGCGCCGGTCGAGCGTTTCAATCTCTTCAGGCTTTGATTCTACTTCCATCCGCAAGCGCGATGCCGCCTCGTCCATCAGGTCGATGGCCTTATCGGGCAGAAATCGATCCGAAATATAGCGATGCGATAAGGTCGCGGCGCTTACCAACGCGCCATCGGTGATCCGCACGCCATGATGAAGTTCGTATTTTTCCTTTAACCCGCGCAAAATCGAGATGGTGTCCTCGACCGTCGGCTCGCCCACAAAAATGGGCTGAAACCGGCGCTGCAGTGCGGGGTCTTTTTCGACATGTTTTTGATATTCATCGAGCGTCGTTGCACCAATGCAATGCAGTTCCCCGCGGGATAAAGCCGGCTTTATGAGGTTGGCGGCATCCATCGCGCCTTCGCCTTTGCCCGCGCCAACAAGCGTATGCATTTCGTCGATGAACAATATGATGTCGCCCTCGGCCTGCTTGACCTCGTCGAGCACGCCCTTCAACCGCTCTTCAAACTCGCCGCGATATTTTGCCCCTGCAATCAGCGCGCCCATATCGAGCGACAGCAATTTGCGGTGCTTCAAGCTATCGGGCACATCGCCATTGGCGATGCGCAAGGCCAGCCCCTCGGCAATCGCGGTTTTGCCAACGCCGGGCTCGCCGATCAGCACGGGATTATTCTTGGTACGGCGGGCGAGGATTTGGATGGTGCGGCGGATTTCTTCGTCGCGGCCGATGACGGGGTCAAGTTTACCCGCGCGCGCAACTTCCGTCAGGTCGCGTGCAAATTTCTTGAGTGCGTCATAGCGGTCTTCGGCGCCAGCGGTGTCAGCAGAACGGCCACCCCGCAGGTCGTTGATCGCGGCGTTAAGGCCCTCGGCACTGACGGCTGCTGCTGCCAACGCCTTGCCTGCGGTGGTGGTCTTGGCGAGTGCCAACGCAAGCAACAAGCGTTCAACGGTGACATAGCTGTCGCCCGCCTTTTGCGCGACCTGTTCGGCGGCATCGAGCACGCGCACCGCGTCATTGTCGAGGCCAGGTGTTTGTTGCGCGCCGCCGCCGGATACCGCAGGCACCTTTGCCAAGGCCGCGTCGGTCTCGCGCAAGGCGGTTGCCGCATCCCCGCCAGCGGCCTTGATCAGGCCCGACGCCATGCCTTGCTCATCTTCAAGCAAGGCTTTCAAGAGATGCTCAGGCCCAATTCGCTGATGGCTCATGCGAATGGCAACGGTCTGTGCACTTTGCAGAAAACCCTTAGCCCGGTCAGTGAATTTTTCGAGGTTCATGCGCTAATTCCCAAATGGCGTTGAAGCCCTTGTGCACAAAGACTCCAGCTACACACAGAATGTAGTGCGCCATTTTCGCAACACAAGTGCGAGGGCCATTCAACGGACATGCGCCGCCGCAGATATTATCTCCAGTTGCGGGCAAGCGCATCGAGCAGTTGCACGCCCCAGCCTGATGCCCCCTTTGGCGTCACCGGACCGGCCTTGTCCGCCCAGTTGACGCCCGCAATATCAAGATGCGCCCAAGGGACATTTTTATCGACGAAGAAGCCAACAAAGGTCGCGCCTAAGCCAGCACCGGGTCCGCCGCCTTCAACCACATTTTTGATGTCGGCTATGTCGGATTTCATATCATTGAGATAGTTTTTGTGCAGCGGCATCCGCCAGACATCTTCACCCGTTGCCGTGCCCGCTGCGGTGACCGCTGCTGCCAACCGGTCGTCACGGCTGAACAAGCCGGCATATTCGTCGTTCAGTGCGCCAACGATAGCGCCTGTCAGCGTCGCCATGTTCACCAAAGCGCCAGGTTTTTTATTGGCGACAACATATTCATTGGCGTCTGCCAACACCAAGCGGCCTTCGGCGTCTGTGTTCAGGATCTCAATGGTCTTGCCGCTCATTGTGCGGACGACGTCGCCGGGACGCTGCGCATTGCCGCCGGGCATATTTTCAGACAGCGCGGCAACGCCAATGACGTTAACCGGCGCCTTTGACTTTGCCAGCGATAACACAGCGCCCATGATGTTGGCTGCGCCGGACATGTCTGCCTTCATCTCCCACATGCCAGCACCGGGTTTCAGCGATATGCCACCGGAGTCAAATGTAATGCCTTTGCCGACCATCGCCAATGGCGCGCCATCGCCAGCGCCGCGATATTCGACGATCATCAGGCGCGATGGGCGGCGTGAACCTTGGCCGACGCCAACAAGCGACCCCATGCCCAGTTTACGCATCATCGGTTCGTCCAGCACTTCAATCTTGACGTTCGCTGTGTTGCCAAATGCGGCGCGGACGCGCTCAACAAAGGTTTCAGGGTAAATCACATTAGCAGGCTCGGACGCTAGGTCGCGCGATAAGGCTACGCCTTCGGCTAAGGACGCATGGCGCGACTTCCATAAAGCCTCTGCGCTGCCCGCATCGCTGCTGACGATGGTCACTGGGTTTGTGGGCGGCGTTTTGCGGTCGACGGTTTTATAGCGGTCAAACCGATATTGGCCCATGGCATATCCCAAAGCGGCGGAAGCGGCTTCGTCTTGATTGAAGGCGCCTGTGATCGTCACTGGCTGTACCTCATCGCGCAAATCCTGCGCGGCTTTGCCCGATGCGTTGCGGATGTGGGTGACGTGGTCACCCTCCTCGCCAACCCCGCTCAGTATGATGCGCGCATAATTGCCAATGCCGCGTAGTGACAAGGAACTGCCCTCTTTGCCTTCAAACTTTGCCGAAGCGATGGCCGCGTTCACTGCTTGCGCCGTCGCCGCATCAACCACATTCGATGGCAGCGTTGCATTGCGCATCAATATGACCAGCGCGCCGGACGTCGGCGCGGTCGTCGCGAAATTGATGGGCCGTGTTTGCGAATGCGCAGCCGCGGACGGCGATACGCCCGATCCAATGACATCGGCTTGCGCAAATGCGGGGGTGATTGCGGCGCTTGCAAGTGCAAGGGCAAAGAAGTTGCGATTCATCGAGGGACTTTCCTTTCCGTAAATCTTGGTTATGCCGATCATGTAAGCAAATGAACCGATGTGACAAGGTCTCATTGCAGGGGGAGAGTATAATGCGGAAATTTTTATGGGCGTCTTTGGCGCTTGTGGGTGTTGTTGCGGGTGCAGGCGCGCTTTGGGAACCGCTGGCGGCGACCGGATATGAAGCGCCAAAAGGCACATATGATGTCGAAATCGTGCGCGACGAATTTGGGGTGCCGCATATCAATGGCAAGACCGATGCCGACACCGCTTATGGCCTTGCTTACGCCCATGCCGAAGATGATTTTTCGACCATAGAAGATGTCGTTGCCATGACGCGTGGTCGCTATGGAGCGCTCGCCGGTTCCGATGGCGCAAAGGTCGACTATGTCATGCACCTGCTGGGTGCGCGCGAAACGGCCGAGAAGCATTATATGGAATTGTCGCCTGAGGTTCGGGCGGTGTGTGAGGCCTATGCCGCTGGTTTGAACTATTATGTGTCCAAGCATCCGGGCGAAGTGCGGCTGTCGAAGCTGTTTCCCGTGACCGGAAAAGACATCGTCACTGGCTTTGTGCTGCGTGCGCCCTTCTTTTACGGGCTGGACGGGACAATCGCTGCACTTACCGAAGGCAAGCCGCAGCCGAAAGACAGCGCTGCGCCTATGACGCCGATTGGCCGCGATCCCGATTTGAATGGCTCCAATGCATTTGCGATTGCGCCAAAGCGCATGGCCGATGGCAAGACGTGGCTGATATCCAACTCGCATCAGCCATATGAAGGGCAAGTTGCATGGTATGAGGCGGTTACGCATTCGGGCGAAGGGCTGGATATGGCGGGCGCTTTATTCCCTGGATCGCCTTTCGTGTTGCTTGGCCATAACCGCAATCTTGGGTGGACCAACACCGTCAACCGCCCCGACCTTACCGATGTCTACAAATTGGTGATGAATAAGGCCGGTGACAAATATCGGTACGACGGAAAATGGCTACCACTGGTCACCACCCGTGTCTGGTTGCCCGTCAAAATGGGGCCATTCGCTTTGCCCGTGCCGCAGACAGTGCACCGTTCGATCCACGGGCCAGTGATCAAAAACGACAAGGGCTATTTCGCTATCCGCTATGCCGGTATCGACAGCGTTAAAGCCGTTGAGCAATATTATCGTAATACAAAGGCGACCAATTGGGACGAGTGGAGCAAATCCATGTCGATTGGCGGTGTCCCCGCCACAAACTTTATCTATGCCGACAAAACGGGCCGCGTTGCCTATATCTACAATGCGCTCTTTCCAGACCGTAAACCGGGCTATGATTATACTAAGCTGCTGCCGGGCGATACGTCCGCAGTTATTTGGGCCGGGCCAGTTGGCTTTGACCGATATCCCAAAATTGTGGATCCAGCATCTGGCTTTGTCCAGAACGCCAACAATACGCCGTTTCTGGCGGCTGGGCCGGGCTCCGAAATGGACCCGTCGGCCTATTCCCCCTATTTGGGCATTGAACTTGGCATGACCAACCGTGGCTTGCGCGCAACTGAGTTGCTGGCCGCCGATACATCGATCACGCCAGACGAGTTGCTCGCGATCAAGATGGACATGACCTACAGCAAACAAAGCTGGGTAGGGGCTTGGATGGCGTCCTTTGCGGCGCTTGACCTGAAAGATGCGCCGGAGCTTGCCAAAGCGCAAAAGCTGCTGGCCGGTTGGGATTGGACAAGCGATGGCAAAGGGAGTGCCGACGCTTTTGCCGAGCGTATCATTCGCTTTGGCGCCCGCCCGCACTGGCTCGGTGACACAATGCCCGATGCCCGCAATACGCTTCAGGAGGCGGTGACTGAGTTCACAAGCCGCTTTGGACGCATTGATCCACCGCTGGGCGATGTTCAGCGGTTGCGGCGTGGAAACGTCGATTTGCCGATGCTTGGCGGAACTGATGCTCTGCGCGCGACAACTGCGTGGGACGCGGATCAAGCCGATGGCAAAATGCGCGTGAAACATGGCGACAGCTACATCATGCTCGTGCGTTGGGACAAGGCTGGGAATGTGTTGTCCGAATCTATTCAACCTTATGGCGCGGCAACAACGCGGCCCGAATCGCCGCATTACACTGACCAGATGAAATTGTTCGTGGCGGGCAAATATAAGCCAGTCCATTTTGAATGGGCCGACGCCGTGAAGCACGCCAAACGCCGCTATCGGCCATGAACGCCGTTTGTCGAAAATTTTAGGCAGTTACGTTGCGTTTGCCCGCTTTGTCATTATCTTTGACGGAAATGGTTTTTAAACTTTAGGAGCAAAATATGATCCGGAAATTGACCCTCGCGCTTTTGATGTCAGGCTCAGCACTTACCGCGCAGGCCCCCGCCTTGGCACAGACGCCGGCACCTGTTTCGAAACTCGTAGACGCGGTCAACATTCCGCATGAGAAATTTACGCTCGACAACGGCCTGACTGTTTTGGTGCATGAAGATCGCAAAGCGCCCATTGTTGCTGTGTCAATCTGGTATGGCGTTGGGTCAAAGAACGAACCAAAGGGCAAAACGGGCTACGCACATTTGTTTGAGCATATCATGTTCAATGGCAGCGAAAACGCACCGGGTGATTATTTCGAATATACCAAGAAAATCGGCGCGACCGACCTCAACGGTACCACATGGTTGGACCGCACCAATTATTTCCAGACCGTACCAACCACGGCGCTGGAATCCGCTTTGTTCCTTGAAAGTGATCGCATGGGCTATCTGCTCAATGCCGTGTCAAAGGAAAAGCTTGATAACCAGATTGGCGTTGTTTCGAATGAAAAGCGTCAGGGTGACAATCAGCCATTTGGCCTGGTCAGTTACACGCAGTCAGGGACATTATTCCCCGTTGGGCACCCTTATCATCACAGCACGATCGGCAGCCTTGAAGACCTATCGGCGGCTTCGCTCGATGATATGAAAAACTGGTTCATCGACCATTATGGCCCAAATAATGCGATTTTGGTTCTGGCCGGTGACATCAATGCGGCCCAAGCAAAGCCTTTGGTGGAAAAATGGTTCGGCAAGATTAAGCGCGGCAAAGATGTGGCCCCAGTCAATGCGCCTGTGCCAACGCTCGAAAAAGACATCAAAATCGTCATGAAGGACAAGGTGCCGACCACGCGTATTTATCGTAATTGGGTTGTGCCAGGTCTTGCCGATCCCGACACGAATTCGCTGTTCGTCGGATTGAGCGCGCTTGGCGGACTGTCGAGTTCGCGTTTGGACAATATCCTTGTCCGTCAGGAACAGACTGCTGTTGGCGCGTCTGCGTATCTCATTCCATTCGTCCACGGCAGCCTTGTCAATATTCAGGTTGATGTAAAGCCAGGGGCCGATGCCGATGCTGTCGCAAAGCGCCTTGACCAGATATTGGCGGATTATATCAAAACCGGTCCAACTGCCGAGGAAGTCCAGCGCGTTGCCACGAGCAACATTGCCGCGCAAATTGATGGGCTTGAACAAGTCGGTGGCTTTGGCGGCAAGGCCGTCGCCTTGGCCGAAGGCCAGTTATATGTCGGCGATTCCGATTTTTATAAAAAGGAATTGCAGCGCCTCGCAGCGGCTAAGCCAACGGCAGTAACGGCCGCGATGCAAAAATGGCTAACGCGCCCCGTGCTGGAAATCCGTGTCGAGCCCGGCGAGCGTGAAGTTTACAAAGAAGTCGCTGCCGGAGCGGGTAGCCGGACTGGCACGCTGTCATCACCTGCATTTTACGC
This sequence comes from uncultured Sphingomonadales bacterium, assembly GCA_903821685.1. Lineage (GTDB taxonomy): Bacteria > Pseudomonadota > Alphaproteobacteria > Sphingomonadales > Sphingomonadaceae > Sphingorhabdus_B > Sphingorhabdus_B communis. Next base: position 32,491 of record CAIJLW010000029.1, read on the forward strand.
CCCTCCGGGCAGCGAAGACAATCTAGTGTCCTCGCCGCTTAGCTTTCAAGACCGCAGCACGTTTCCCGAGCCAACCGGAACGCCAGCGCTTGATTTCCCGACGGTCGAAGAAACGACTTTAAGCAATGGCATCAAGGTATTCTTTGCACGTCGCGCGGCGGTACCAACGGTGCGCGTGGCCGTCAGCTTTAACGCTGGTTATGCTGCCGATCCCGCCGACAAACGCGGAATCGCATCGATGATGTCGACGATGATGTCGGAGGGCACCACAAGCTTAACGTCGACCCAGATCGCCGAAACCGAAGAGAAGCTCGGGGCCGACGTGAGCGTGGGGTCGTCGCTTGACCGGACGGTTGCCAGCCTGCGCGCGGTAAAGCCAAATCTTGGACTGTCGCTCGATTTGCTTGCGGATGTGATCAAAAATCCAGCCTTTGCGACCAACGAACTGGAGCGCGTTCGCGTTCAGCAACTCACACGGATCAAGTCGGAAAATAACCAGCCACAAGGCATCGCGGTGCGCCGCCTGCCGCCATTGCTGTACGGCAAAGGCCATCCTTATGGTGGGCCACAAACAGGTAGCGGTTATGCCGAAACGGTGGCCGCTATCGGCCGCGATGATGTTGTGAATTTCCACACATCATGGGTGCACCCTGCCAAGGCCGAAATTTTCGTCGTCGGCGACACCAGCCTGAAAGAAATCAAGCCGATGCTTGAGGTGCGTTTCGGTAAATGGACGTCAAATGCAGCCCCGGCGCCGGCAAAGAATTTTGCCGTTGCGGTGCCTGCGCCCGAATCACGGATCCTGTTGATTGATCGTCCAAATTCGCCGCAATCCTTGGTGCTCGCTGGCCTTGTTTTGGATGCCAAGGGATCGGACGATTTGCTGACCCTGCGCGCCGCGAACGAGATTTTCGGCGGTGACTTTTTGTCGCGTATCAACATGGACCTGCGGGAAACCAAGGGCTGGTCTTATGGCGTACGGAGCCAAATCAATGGTGCCGAAGATCGCGTACCATTTTACATGTTCGCGCCAGTGCAGACCAACCAGACTGGACCATCGGTCAAAGTCTTGATCGACCAGTTGAAGGACTTTAACGGCGTTAAGCCGGTCACGGCGGCTGAACTGGAAAAGACCATCAAGGGCAATGTCCTCAAACTGCCCGGCAACTACGAACAATCGTCGGCTGTGCTTGGGCAAATGCAGTCGGATCGCCTGAACAAACGACCTTTCAATTATGCTGAAACATTGGCGGGTAAATATAATGGGCTGACCGCTGCAGCTTTGAACGACGCAATGCGGGTTAAGGTGGATCCATCCAAGATCACTTGGCTCATTGTGGGCGATGCGGCGAAGGTAAAGCCGCAGTTGGAAGCGCTTGGATTGCCAATTGAAATGGTGACTGAAGCTGCTAACACCAGTGCAAGCAACAGTGCTAAATAAGGAGCAAGAATATGGCAGCAGTTGATGGTGATTGGGACGTAACAATCAAAAGCCCAATGGGTGACC
>CAIJLW010000030.1 GCA_903821685.1 uncultured Sphingomonadales bacterium
GTGCCTGCGAGCGACGTCGTTCCGGCGGGCGCAAAGGCGCGCCCAATATCCAATACGCCACGTCCGTAAATCGCATCGGTGCCGGCAGCACCTTTATCACGCGCTGACGACAACAGTAGACTTACAATCTGTGCCCCCGTGAGATTGGGGAAGGCTTGCGCGAGTAGGGTCGCCGCACCGGAAATCTGTGCCGCGGAGAAAGACGTGCCATTGAAAGTCCGGACAAAAGTCTGACCATTTTCGACGAAACGATAGATCGTGTCGTTCCGATATTCGCAGCAAATACCTTGCCCCAATGCGGACAACACTGAATTTTGCGAAGCACCCGCCTTGTTACTGAAGTTGGATATGACATCATTGTCATCGACGGATGTCGAAATGATAACGAGCCCGTTTCCACTACCCAATAGGGCCTGAGCAAAGGGGCTTGGGTTGTTCGGGTCAAATGCGGGCGCAGCGGCACTGGCCTCATTACCAGCAGATACAACGACAACGATGCCGGCCAAGGTCGCGCGATTTATCGCAGCACGTAGTGTTGTACTCGCACCGCCCGCACCGCCGAGTGAAATGTTTATAACACGCGCGCCATTGTCGACCGCCCGGTTGACCCCTGCTGCAATGGAGGTGTCAAAAAAGGAACATGAAGCCGCATCTTTGTCGGGGGCTGCCGTGGTACAGCTTCCCGCCTGATCCGCCCGAAGCGCTAATATTGTCGCATTGTAGGCGAGGCCATGTACATCGCGATCATCTTTGGCGGCTGCAATGACTCGCGTCACCTCTGTGCCGTGGCCGTCGTCATCGCCAAGTGACCTGCCCGCACCCGTCACGTCGCCCGACTGTGCATGAATGCGGCCAGTGAACTCGTGGCTATTAGGATCAATGCCTGAATCGATCACACCAACGGTTACGCCTCGCCCAGTAGCGCCCGCCTGATAAGCAGTGATCGCACGGTGAAAGCTCGGCCCATCTGACCGGAGATATTCTGTTGTTGTGAAATTCGTTGATGGCGGGGGCGCGACCACAACGGGCGGCGGAGGCGGAGGAGACGGTGGAGGAGCGACCACGACTGGCGGAGGGGGCGGGGGCACAACGGCGGGCGGAGGAGATGGCGGGGGCGCGACTACAGTAGGCAACGGAGTCACAACAACTGGCGGGGGGGGCGGTGTGACTACAACCGGTGGCGGGGGAGAAGGAGGAACGATCGCCGGCGGCGCCGGCGGGGGCGGAGGTGGGGGCAAGTCGGCCGTGGGTGGAACCGGCACGGGGGTCGAATTCACGCCGCCGCCACCGCCGCATGCGGACAGTGCGAGTGCCAAAACAACCGATGTGCCGATTGCTATTTTGCGATCAACCCGCGCTGTAGTCATATCCGTAACATGTTCATGGAAGATAGACCTTCATCAAAAGAATGGCCAATGTAAAAATGATTCTCTCTCGGTAGGCTTAACATGCCCGTTGAGTAACGCAGGGTATGTTGTTAGGCGCCGTCGATGCAAACTCCTTTCGCCCATATCGATACTTGGATCTTCGATCTAGACCTAACCCTATACGGCCCAGAAGCCAACATTATGGCGCAAGTTCGGGACCGGATAGCTTTGTTTGTCGAAAAGCATTTCAATATCGGGTCGGATGAAGCCCACAAAATACGGCACACCTATTGGAAGAAATATGGCACGACGCTTGGGGGGTTGATGGCCGAAAACAAGGTGGAGCCGAATGGCTATCTAGATTTCGTGCATGATGTCGACATGGACCTTCTGCGCCCAGACGCAGATTTGCGTCGTCAGATTACATCGCTACCCGGTCGGAAGATAATCTTTACTAATGCTGACGCGCCATATGCGGAGCGGGTCTTGGCAGCGCGCGGGCTTGATAACCTGTTTGAAGACATCTTCGATATTCACCGGATGCAGCATCTGCCAAAGCCCGCGGCGGCAAGTTATGATAGCCTGTGTGCGCAGCTTGATATTAATCCGGCACGCGCGCTTTTTGTCGAGGATTCAGCGCATAATCTCGTGCCGGCCAAGGTATTGGGCATGACAACAATTTGGGTGAATCACGGCACCGAAGCTGTTAGCAGCGACACAGAACAATATATTGACCAAGAGATTGCCGATCTGAATGACTGGCTTTCCTCCATCCACACAATTGAAGGCACAATATGACCGACCAGCTAGCCACAATCCTTGACGCCGCTTGGGACGCACGCGATGGTGTTTCCAGCGCCACCCAAGGCGAATTACGTGATGCCGTGCAGACCGCCTTGGCGGGATTGGATGATGGATCATTCCGCGTCGCTGAGAAACGCGATGGCACATGGCAGGTGAACCAGTGGCTGAAAAAGGCGGTACTGCTGTCCTTCCGCTTAAACGACAATGTGCTCGTCGATTCCGGCTCTGCAGGTGCGCCGGCTTACGACAAAGTGCCCTCAAAATTCAGCGGTTGGGATGCTGAACGGTTCCGAACAGCAGGTTTTCGTGTTGTGCCGGGCGCTGTGGCCCGCCGCGGTAGCTATGTCGGCAAAAACGTCGTTCTGATGCCAAGCTTCGTCAACATCGGCGCGCGTGTGGATGAGGGGACCATGGTCGATACCTGGGCCACGGTGGGAAGCTGCGCGCAGATCGGCAAGAATGTGCATTTGTCGGGCGGCGTAGGCATTGGCGGCGTGTTGGAGCCGCTTCAGGCGGGGCCAGTCATCATCGAAGACAATTGCTTCATCGGCGCGCGTTCCGAAGTTGTCGAAGGCGTGATTGTCGAGGAAGGCGCAGTGTTATCGATGGGCGTCTTCATCAGCTCAACCAGCAAGATTATTGACCGCACGACGGGCGAAGTCTTCGTCGGCCGCGTGCCTGCGTATTCCGTTGTGGTGCCTGGCTCGATACCCGGCAAAGCGTTGCCCGATGGCAGTCCCGGCCCAAATCTCTCCTGTGCAGTCATCGTCAAGCGCGTCGATGCACAGACCCGCGCAAAGACCGCAATCAACGACCTGTTGAGGGATTAAGTCGGCAGACCGATCCAGAACACGGCAAACAATCTTGCAATTCAGACCGAATCGCTCCATAAAGTCGAGGCGGACCGGGCCCCTCTGACGTTTGCTTCTTCGGAAGAAATGTGATGTCGGCCGCATCGGATGTTTCCGGTGCATTGGTCAGGCGGTCTTCAAACCCCCGAAATACGCTAGGCCGAGCCCGGAGCATCCGATTGAACTTCAACTATGTTCAATGAGGATGATATCATGACTATTACGTCGTTTCGCCTGATGCAATATCACCAGAGGATAGACCGCGAATTGCGCGCGGAGATTGCCCGGCGCTGGCCCGATGGATTCCGGATCCAAAAGCTGAAGCGGCTTAAACTGGCGGTCAAAGACCGACTGCAGAACTACGCACGCGCCATTCGGGCGGACAAGGCGCAGTAACAAAATCTAATTTGTAACTGCTGGCACTGCGATTGGCTGGACTAGGCCGGCGCAGTGCCGGCATTAGCGTACAACAGGGAATTATTTCATGGAATTTTTGATGATGGACTGGCTGGGAACGCCGGTCTGGTTTTGGTTATCGTTTCTCAGCATTGTGGTCGCGTTGACCGCTTTCGACCTTGGCATCCTGCACAAGGAGGACAAGGAAATGGGCATCACCGAGAGCCTGAAGCTCTCTGCTTTCTATATCAGCATTGCGATGCTCTTCGGCCTGTGGGTCTGGTTCCAAAAGGGCGCCGACATGGGCATGAAATATTATACGGGCTTCTTCATCGAAAAGGCGCTGTCGATTGATAACGTCTTTGTCATCAGCCTGATTTTCACCTTTTTCGCGATACCGCGTAAATATCAATATCGTGCTTTGCTTTGGGGAATAATCGCAGTCATCGTTCTGCGCGGCCTCATGATTGCGGCAGGCGCTGCCATTGTGCAGGAATATTATTGGACGCTATATATCTTTGCGGCCTTCCTCATCGGAACGGGCATCAAGATGCTGTTCAGTGGTGACCAAGAAATGGATGTCGCGAAGAACCCGGTCGTCAAATATATCTCGACCCATATGCGCGTGACCAAGGAGCTTCATGACGAGAAGTTCTTCGTGAAGGTTCCGGACGAGAAGACCGGCAAAATGGTGCGTGCAGCCACACCGTTATTCCTCGCTTTGGTGGTCATCAACTTGGCCGACCTTGTGTTTGCCGTGGACTCGGTTCCAGCGATCTTTGCGATCACCACCGATACCTTCATTGTCTACACATCGAACATCATGGCGATTTTAGGCTTGCGTGCCTTGTACTTTGCGCTGGCCGCGATGGTGCATCGTTTCCATTATCTGAAATATGCGCTTGCGCTGGTTTTGGTCTTCATCGGGTCGAAAATATTTGTGTCCGACTTCCTGATGGATGGCGGCAAATTCCCGCCGGTATTGAGCCTTGGCGTGACCTTCGCGCTTATCTTGGGAGGTATTGGATTTTCGCTTTGGAAGACCCGGGGGGAGGTTCAAGCCTCCAATCCCGTTTAGAGTTTAGCCGCATAACCAATAGGAGAAAAATGACATGAACAAGTATGTTTTCGGTGCATGTGTTGTAGCTTCCATCATGGCGGTACCGGCGCAAGCCAAGCCTTCCACGACCCAGAAATGCACGGCGGTGCAACCGGCTGAAATTGAATCACTCTTCACCGATTTCAACAATGCGTGGGCGTCGAAGAACCCCGATATGGTGACGCAGCTGTTCACCAAGGATGCGGTGCTTTTGGCCACCGTTTCCAACACCCCTCGGACGGACCACGCAGGCATCCGGGACTATTTTGTCGGATTTCTAAAACCAAGTCCGGTGGGTACGATCAACAGCAGCACAGTGAAGTTGGGCTGCAACAGCGCAGCGCGGGTGGGCACTTGGACTGTCACCGTGACTGACCCCTCCACAGGCGCCACAACAGACATTAAGGCGCGCTATTCCTTTCTCTACCGTATTGAAGACGGAAAGTGGAAAATCGACCATTTGCACTCGTCCATGATGCCTGAAAAAACCGGCTAACGCCGCTCTTTGGTCGGTGCATTAAAGTCAGATGGTTTGTTGGCAATCCAGTCAACAAACCGTCCGATTTCTGGATGCGCCAAAAGCGCCTCAACAGTTGCAAAACGCTTTTCGAGATCACTGTTGGTAAAGTTGGCATGGATCGTGCGGTGGCAAATCGGATGCACCGGTTGCCGTTCCTTCCCGCCCCGGCTTTTCGGCACGGGATGATGCCATTCGGTCACATTACCCATTGGGCGCGCGCAGAGCCAGCAGCTCAATTCTGGCTCTGCTGAAACTTCGTCCGCTTCATAATGATCGCGAATTTTGCGCGCCATAATGGCTTTTCCTATACTCTGCTTGGCCAGCGATTAGTTTTTGCTTGGCCCAAGCAAATCGAGCACCGCAGCAGTCGTTGCCTCAATCCCCAGCCGTACGGATGATTCCGGATCAATTTTGAACAAAGGCGAATGGTGGCCAGCCACTGAAGGTCCGCCATTCTTTGCGGCAGCGATCCATTCGGGCTTCGTCCCGCCAACAGCGAAATAATAGCCCGGAATGCCATGTTTCTGATCTACGAAGAAGGCGAAGTCTTCGGCGCCCATTGTCGTCTGGCGGAATGGTGTCACCACATCCTTACCCAAGGCATCGGCAATAGCCCCGTTCAAGCGGCGGGCAAGCGCGCCGTCATTGACCGTGACCGGCGTGCTTTCCGTCACTGTAACAATCGGCAACTTGTCTGCAGGCAAGCCATGTGCTGCGCCAATGCCCTTGGCAACGCGCTCAATGGAGGTAATCAGCTGGTCGCGCACCGCCTGATTGTTGGAACGCACCGTTACCTGCAAGTCCGCATATTCTGATATGATATTATGCTTTGTTCCGGCGTGGAAAGCGCCAACGGTAATCACGCCGGGGTCCAATGGTCCCTTTTCGCGGCTGATGGTCGATTGAAGACCTACAACGATCTGCGAGGCAATATAGACCGGGTCGCGGCCCAAATGGGGCGCTGCGCCATGGGTGGCAATGCCGGGAACGCGAATATCAACGCTGTCGGCCGACGAATATTGAATGCCTTCTGACGCGGAGATTTTACCTGTCTCAAGCTCGGCTGCGACATGGAAGGCCAATGCATAATCCGGCTTTGGAAAGCGGGTGTAGAGCCCGTCTGCTATCATCGCCTTTGCGCCGCCGACGCGTTCTTCGGCAGGCTGAACGATGAACAATAATGTCCCCTTCCAACGATCCTTCATCCGCGCCAATTGGCGCGCTGTGCCCACCAATGAGGTGATATGCACATCATGGCCGCACGCGTGCATCACGGGCATTTCAAGACCGTCGACCCCGACCTGTTTCACCGTGGACGCGTTGGCAAGACCGGAGCGTTCCTGCACAGGCAGACCGTCCATGTCCGCGCGGACAAGGACAACTGGACCATCACCGTTTTTCAACATACCGACAACGCCAGTGCCACCGACTTTTTCGGTCACCACCATGCCCGGAACGGCGCGCAGTTCCTGCGCCATCCGCGCAGCGGTCTTAAATTCGCGGAACGACAATTCGGGGTTGCGGTGGAAATGGTCCCATAGGCTCGCCAGCGACTTGTCATAGTCGGCCTTAATCGAGGCTGCGTAATCCGGTTCCGCAGCAGCGGGGGTTGCGGCTATCGCGCTGGCTAAAAGTGCGCCAAAAATTGCTTTCTTAATCATGATATACTTTCCCTTACATCTGCATGCGGTGTTAAAGTACCGCATCGCAGCCTGTGATTCCGATTAATTTTTATTACGCTATCACGGGCACCGATCAAAGCAATGGCCAACTATTGAAAATTCGTCGACCATCGTCACATACCGATAAAATCCGCGCTGTTCGGCGGGGTTGATCCAAAATCCAGCCCTTAGTGAATAGGCTTCGCCCACATGACCGAACCATTGCCGCCCCTCTTTGTCCACTAACCAGTGCACGCCAAGGCCATAAGCCATGAAATAGCCTTTATCATCGTCGCCGTTTTTGCCGTCAAAGGTCCACACGGGGCCGAGCATATTGGCAAAGCTGTTGGGCGACAATAAGGGCGCGCCGTTGCGCAGCAGCAATTGACCAATTTTACCCAAGTCGCGCGCGGAAATACGCAAGCCGCCTTGGGGGCTGAATGCCGAGCCATTCCGGCCGAGCTTATACATTTTATCGACGTCACAACTGCCGTCGCTGGCGGGATACACCGCGCATGGATCAGCGCCCTTCATCGCGGCGTCACGCGCGAGGTCGCCATTGGGCCGCAGCAAGGTCACGGCTTGCGCCCGCCGACCGTCACTGCACCCAGCACCCCAGTTATAGCACGCATCTAGCTCAAGCGGCGTAAGCACCAGTCGCGCCATCAGCCGGTCGAACCGTTCCTGTGTCGCGCTTTCCATGACTGCAGCGATCAGAGGCGAATTGATATTTGCGTAAGAGAAATATGTGCCGGGCGCATGGCCGGCATCCCATGCCTGTGGGTCAACAAGCACCGCCTCCAAGCTGCCATCAAGTGGGACGATATAGTCCACGGCGTCGCGCAGCCCGCTTTGGTGCGACAACAACGCACGCAGCGTTATGGGCACATCCGGAAAGGCCGGATTGCGCACTTTCCAGCCAAGATAGTCACTTATATCGCGGTCAAGGCCAAGCTTGTCCTGCTCTACCAACCGCATAACGGCAATCGCTACCACAAGCTTTGAAATAGACGCAACGCGGGCCGGGTCATCTATCGTGACTGGACGACGCGCAACGCCAGCATCGCCCTCAACCGTCGCAGGGGTAATACTGTCCGCTGTAAAGTTGACCACAACGGTTGCTGGCCTGATGCCGATTACCGCTGGCGCCGCTTTATCTAGACCAAGAGCGGGCGCGCATCCGGAAACCAGCATGGCCGCAGCCGCCGCAGCGGAAAGCCATGTACCGCGCAAACTAATCATGACGCGGGACACGCACCTACATATTTGCCCGTTGCCTTGCCCTTCATTGCTACCGTCCCAACCATAGGCAGGCGGACATCCACCTTGCTGTCGTAAATGAATTCGGTTTCCCCCATGACGCCAGCCAGCGCCATGTCGACGGTGCCCATACCCTCCATGGTGCAGGACAGATTCATATTTACAGTCTGCCCCGATACGTCAAACGCCTTGTAGACGCATTTTTCCGCGCCATTACCGCCGAAGAAATCTGCGCTGGGCTTTTTTGCATCGACTTCGGTGAGGCAGCTCTGGCTTGACGCGCTTTTGGCAACCGCGTCCATGATCTGCTGCTTTTGGGCCTGACGCAAAGTCGGCACATTGATGTCGTCAAAGACAAACTTGGTTTCCCAAAGCCCCGCCTTCATAGGAATGAATGCATCATAGTTAATTTCCGCTGGGCGCTCTTTGCTGTCGATGACGCCATTGCCGTCTTTATCGGCGCTGTTGTCGGCGCATCCGTTAATGAGGAGTAGCGCCATAGATGAACCTATAGCTTTTAAAAAAGCGATATTCATACCGAGCAATCCCCGATACGCTTACGGATGACGTTAACCGTCATCTTGACGGCGGCGCAGCGCTTGTGAGGAAGAACTTGTGCATGAATCACCCTCTCGCTTCTAAATAGATTTCTTCTTGTGTCGCTGCATGTCCCAAAACGCAATATCGATAAACGGCCCAACCGATACGGTTACCTTAAGTTCTCACCTAATAGTCTCCATTTTATGTTCTTTTTCATGACAATTGGTCAAACAAATTGCGGCCATGTTGGAAAGTAAATTTTCAGCGAAGCCAAGCATCTACCGCACAGCCCTTGCCCTTCCGGCACGCAGGGCACATATGCAAAATATGGCCGAGCTTATCATTCGCCGTGGGCTGGAAGAACCGGACACGGTTGGCACCTTCACCCCGCATCGCCCTGAACGCCCGTCCAAATTGGAGGGCGGCAGGCCATTTAGGATTGTGTCCGATTATGCGCCTGCCGGCGACCAGCCAACGGCGATCCGTGAACTGGTTGAAACCGCTTTAACGGGTGAGAAAAATCAGGTCCTTTTGGGCGTCACAGGATCAGGTAAAACCTTTACCGTCGCGCAAGTCATCGAAAAACTGCAGCGCCCTGCGCTTGTCCTAGCGCCCAACAAGATTTTGGCGGCGCAGCTTTACGGCGAATTCAAAAGCTTTTTCCCCGACAATGCAGTAGAATATTTCGTTTCTTATTATGATTATTATCAGCCCGAGGCCTATGTCCCGCGCAGCGATACCTACATCGAAAAAGAATCGAGCGTAAACGAGGCGATTGACCGGATGCGCCATTCGGCGACCCGATCCTTGCTGGAACGTGACGACGTCATCATCGTCGCATCAGTGTCGTGCATTTACGGCATTGGGTCGGTGGAAACCTATTCCGCGATGATATTCGACCTGAAAAAAGGCGAAAGCGTTGATCAGCGCGAGTTGATCCGCAAGCTCGTCGCGCTACAATATAAACGCAACGATATGGCCTTTGCCCGCGGCAATTTCCGCGTGCGTGGCGACAATCTGGAAATCTTCCCGTCGCATTATGAAGACACGGCTTGGCGTGTCAGTTTCTTTGGCGACGAAATTGAAGAGATATCAGAATTCGATCCATTGACGGGCAACACCAGCGCGAAGCTCAACAGTGTGCGCGTTTACGCCAACAGCCATTATGTAACCCCTGGCCCTACAATGAAGCAAGCAAGCGAAGCCATTCGTTTTGAGCTGACCGAGCGGTTGAAGGAGTTGGTGTCAGAGGGCAAACTGCTGGAGGCGCAACGCTTGGAGGAGCGGACGAATTTCGACCTTGAGATGATTGCTGCGACAGGGTCTTGCGCAGGTATCGAGAATTACTCCCGCTTCCTGACTGGCCGCCTGCCCGGCGAGCCCCCGCCAACTCTGTTTGAATATTTGCCCGACAATGCACTTCTGTTCGTCGATGAAAGCCACCAAACGGTGCCGCAAATCGGTGCGATGGCCAAGGGGGACCATCGGCGTAAGCTCACATTGGCAGAATATGGCTTCCGCCTGCCCTCCTGCATCGACAACCGGCCGCTGCGCTTTAACGAATGGGACATTATGCGCCCGCAAACCGTGTGCGTTTCCGCGACACCGGGCGGATGGGAGATGGAGCAATCCGGCGGCGTATTCGCCGAGCAAGTTATTCGCCCTACTGGCCTCATTGATCCACCAGTCGAAATTAAGCCGGTTGAAGATCAGGTGCAGGATTGCATCAACGAATGCCGCAAAACGGCCGAGGCTGGTTTCCGCACGCTTGTCACCACGCTGACCAAACGCATGGCGGAGGATTTGACCGAGTTCATGCACGAGGCCGGGCTTCGGGTGCGGTACATGCACAGCGATGTCGAAACGTTGGAGCGTATTGAACTGATCCGTGACCTTCGACGCGGCGTATATGACGTGCTGGTAGGCATCAACTTGCTGCGTGAGGGTCTCGATATTCCAGAATGTGGGCTGGTAGCGATCTTGGATGCCGACAAGGAGGGGTTTCTGCGCAGCGAAACGTCTTTGATCCAAACCATTGGCCGCGCCGCGCGCAACGTTGAAGGCCGCGTGATCCTATATGCCGACCGCATGACCGGAAGCATGGAGCGCGCAATCCGCGAAACTGACCGTCGCCGCGAAAAGCAGCATGCGTATAATATCGAACATAACATCACCCCGGCAACGATCAAGCGCGACATTCACGATATCGTCGCAGACACCGCCAGCCGAGATTCGGTGCTGGTGGAGATTGATGCCGATGGCGCAAACAACCTCGTCGGCCATAATTTGCGTGCCTATATCGAAGATTTGGAAAAGAAGATGCGCGCGGCTGCGGCCGATCTGGAATTCGAAGAGGCTGGACGGCTACGCGATGAAATCCGTTCGCTAGAGGCAACCGAGCTTGGTCTGCCACACCAGCAACATGTCGCTGCGCCCAAAGGCCGCGCGACCGAAGGCCAACCGGGCACGCGCAAAATGCGTTATGGCAAAACGCAGCGGAAATTTGGGAAGTAAGCTGTATCCTGCGGCGTTAGGTCAGCAGCCGGACAACTGCCGAGATGCCGGCAAGGCCAAGGATGCCCGCAACGCAACTGCGCCACACTGTTGGCGGCACTTTGCCAAAGGATTTAGCGCCAAGCCAATTGCCCAGCAGCACGGATGGAAACAGCAGAAGCGAGAGCGACAACAGCCGTCCGTTCGCCAGTCCAAGCACAAATGCCGAAATCGTGCCTGCAATCGCGGTAGCGAAAAAAACGAGCATCATGGATGCGCGTGCCTCTTTCGGCGGGATCGGCTGGCGCAGGTAAAAAGGCACGACAGGTGGCCCCGGCATCGCGGCAAAACCGGTCAAAATGCCGGCCGCAATGCCCGTCAATGCCGTTTCCTTGGGCCCAGGACGCAGCACGCCGCGTTGCGGCAGAAGCACAAGCAAAAACGCGGCAATTGCGATTACGGCGATCAGGACCCGCGCAACATCTGGCGTAGTCTGCATCAGCAAGACGATACCAAGCGGCGTTGCCAACACGGCAAATGCAGCAATCATCAACGCACTTGGCCTATGCGCATCGGCCAATATAGCCTTAAGCCCAACGGGACCAATGAGGGCCTGAAGCAATATAGCAATGACAACGGCCTCGCCCGGCTTCACAATCAAGCCAAACAAGGGCACCAGTATGATCGCCATGCCAAAGCCGGTTAGCCCGCGAATATAGGCAGCGCCAAAGGTCACTGCCGCCAACAGCAACAATTGCGTTGCCGACATGCCAATTAGATCGTGAATGTTCAGTGCCCCATTGCCGCATGGTCAGCCGCAGTCATCGGCTTTTCTACCTGCATACCCTTTTTGTCGAGCCAAGCCTGCATTTCCTTCATTTCAGCTTCCTGCGCGGCAATGACCTTTTGCGCAAGCGCGCGGACTTCTGGGTCCTTGCCATGTTCAAGCGCAACCTTAGCCATATCGACGGCACCCGCATGATGCGGGATCATGCCTTGCATGAACGCAACGTCCGCGTCGGCATCGATCATGCCCATGCCAGCGTGCATTTTGTCATTAGCCGCCGCATACGCCTTTTGCGCGGCGTTGTAGCTGGCGGTGGCATCTGGCGTCTCAGCTGTTTGTTCCGCCGCTGGTTGCTGGCACGCCGCGAGCAGCAATACAGCAGCGAGCGTTAATCGAATCGTTTTCATCACATTCTCCTTTAAGGGCGCGGATCAGGCTTAGCGAATATCGGGCGGTGTTGCCTCATGCGACAGCATCGCAATCGCCTCTTCAAGCGTCATGATACGCTGGCCGTCGGAACCAAGGCTTCGTATCGCGACTTTGCCTTCTTCGGCTTCACGCATACCGACCACCAACAAATGCGGCACCTTAGCAACGCTATGCTCGCGCACCTTATAATTGATCTTTTCGTTGCGCGTGTCGGCTTCGACGCGAATGCCCGCCGCCTTTAGCTTTGCCGTCACGTCATGCGCATAGCCATCTGCCTCGGACGTGATCGTTGCGACCACGGCTTGGACAGGTGCCAACCAAACGGGGAAGCGGCCAGCATAATGTTCAATCAAGATACCGATGAAGCGTTCATAGCTGCCGAAAATCGCGCGGTGCAACATGACGGGGCGGTGGCGCGCGCCATCTTCGCCGACATAGCTTGCGTCCAAACGCTGAGGCAGCACGCGGTCGGACTGAATCGTGCCCACTTGCCACGTCCGGCCAATCGCGTCGGTTAAATGCCATTCCAGCTTTGGTGCGTAGAAGGCACCTTCGCCGGGCAGTTCTTCCCAACCAAATTCTTCCGTCGCAAGGCCAGCGCGGACCACAGCATCGCGCAGTTCGTTTTCTGCCTTGTCCCAATCGGCGTCCGAACCGAAGCGTTGTTCGGGACGCAAGGCGAGCTTGATCGAATAGGTAAAGCCAAATTCCTTGTAGACACGATCGGCAAGCGCGCAAAATGCCTGCACCTCTTCGACAATCTGGTCTTCGCGGCAGAAGATATGCGCATCATCCTGAGTAAACTGGCGCACGCGCATTAAGCCATGCAACGCTCCATGCGGTTCATTGCGGTGGCAACAACCATTTTCATAAATGCGCAATGGCAGGTCGCGATACGACTTGATCCCCTGACGGAAGATGAGAACATGCGCCGGGCAATTCATGGGCTTCAATGCCATCCAGTCGGCGTCACCCGAAATCACGGGGCCCTCGTCATCGACATTGGGTACTTCGTCAGGAATTACGAACATATTGGCGCGATATTTGCCCCAATGCCCCGATTGCTCCCATTGCCGCGCGTCCATGACTTGCGGCGTTTTAACTTCCTTATAACCCGCATTATCAATGGCGCGGCGCATATAGGATTCCAGCTCACGCCAAATCAGATAGCCATTGGGATGCCAGAATACAGATCCATGCGCCTCTTGCTGCAAATGGAACAGATCCATGTCCTGCCCCAGACGGCGATGGTCGCGCTTTGCGGCTTCTTCCAACCGGACCAAATGCGCATCCAGCTGCTTTTTGTTTAGCCAACCAGTGCCGTAAATGCGACTAAGCTGCGGGTTATTCTGATCACCGCGCCAATAAGCGCCGGCAACGCGTGTCAATTGGAATGCAGCCGGATCAAGCTTTCCCGTCGATGCCAGATGCGGCCCACGGCACATGTCCATCCAGTCATCGCCGGACCAATAAACTGACAATTCTTCGCCCTCAGGCAATTCCGCCGCCCATTCCGCCTTGAAACTTTCGCCCGCATTCTGCCAGGTCGCGATCAGCGTATCACGCGCCATGACTTCACGGCGCAGCGGTTTATCGGCGCGGATGATCACGCGCATTTGCTCTTCAATCGCAGGCAAATCATCCATCGTGAATGGACCGCGCGAGGCGGGCGCCATCACGTCATAATAAAAACCATCATCGGTTGATGGACCAAAAGTGATTTGCGTGCCGGGAAACAGAGTCTGCACTGCTTCGGCAAGGATATGCGCAAAGTCATGGCGCGCCAATTCTAGCGCATCGGCCTCATCACGGTTGGTCACCAAAGCAAGTTGTGCATCAGCCTCAATCGGGCGCATAATATCGCGCAATTCGCCATCAACGCGCGCCGCAATCGCCGCTTTCGCAAGGCCGGGGCCAATCGCGGCAGCAATATCCGCTGAGGTGGTGCCACGTGCAACTTCACGGGCAGAGCCATCGGGAAGGGTGACGCGGATCATCTCGGACATGGGTTTTCTTGCTTTCAACGTCGTTAGGAAACGTCCCTTTGCCAGCCCAAGGGCGAAGTCGCAAGTGTGCAGAAATGGCATCAGGACCAACGATGTCGTCGACTACTTGTAAAGTACGCCAACATAATTGGAAAGGAAACTTGACATCAGACGAATACCCTTGTAAAGGGTGCTTGTCTAAAACATAAGGAGTCTTGTCATGCACCCCCTATTTCGCGACCCCACCTACAATCGTTACCTGAAGCGCTTCATCCCCGCGTCAGTCATTTACGCTGGCGCCATTGTTCTGGCGAGCATGCTCATACCGGATCACGCCAAGGCTTCTCCGCTGACCATTGGCATTGCTTTATTGCCGGGCTTGGCATGCACCGCGATGATATGGGCCATGGCACGACTGCTTGTGGAGATGGAGGATGAGTATCTTCGGTTAATCGAGATCAAAAAGGCTTTGATTGCAACTGGCTTTGCCCTCGGCGTGGCCGCGACATGGGGTCTACTTGAGCTATATACCGATGTACCCAAGCTGCCGGTCTTCCTCATGTTCCCAATTTGGTGTTTTGGACTTGCCGTTGGCCAGCTCTGGCTAAAGGTACGCGACAAGTGAAGAACCGCCTGAAAGTCCTGCGTGCTGAGCGCGATTGGAACCAGCAAGATTTGGCCAATGCGCTGGGCGTATCGCGTCAGTCCGTCAACGCCATTGAAACCGGCAAATACGACCCGTCATTGCCACTGGCGTTCCGGATCGCTGACTTGTTCGCGCTCCCGATCGAAGCGATTTTCCTGCGCGATTAGCCGTCGGTCTTTGCGGTGCGATAGGGCACAAAATCACCAAGGCTGCAGAAACCGCCGGTCATGCCGCTGGTCCGGTCTACCAACCGGATGATGTCGCCTTTGCATTTTTGGCTACCAAATTGTTCGGACACGATGATGTCATTGTCACGCGCCAATCCGCTGCAGGCGGATCGTAAGTTGTTTTGGTACACCAAGCGGCCTGACACTCGATAAAGCAGGATATTGTCGCTAACGCGGATAGTGTTGGTGGCGTTAAAATCGTTGATGCAATTGATAGGCGCGCCGGCGACCTTGCCGTTTAGTTCTTTCATCAAGACTGCGGTCTGCTTCTCGGTCAGCGGCTTCGGCGT
This sequence comes from uncultured Sphingomonadales bacterium, assembly GCA_903821685.1. GTDB lineage: Bacteria > Pseudomonadota > Alphaproteobacteria > Sphingomonadales > Sphingomonadaceae > Sphingorhabdus_B > Sphingorhabdus_B communis. The sequence continues at coordinate 15,356 of CAIJLW010000030.1, forward strand.
GCTGTCCACTTGTCCGCACGCCGCCAATAGTGTCACAGGAAAGGCAAAGAGGGCCAATTTGAGAATGTACATCGATTTTCTCCGGTTCCAACGGCTGCATAGCATAAGTATCGAATGATGAACCTTAGATTATCCAATTAGTATCGCAATATGGCGTTTTTCGCCGGGGGTGACGTGCACGACCGCATTGCCAAGGTCGGCATCCACCGGGCAATCGATCACCGCCATCGCCCGCGCGCCGCCCTCGGTTTCCAGCAGAACCGTCGCCGGACCAAACCCGTCCTTCCCAGCTGCGCGGACAAAGCTCAGCACCCGCGCCTTGCCCTCTGGCGCATCATCAAGCGCGATTGCCGAGGGAACATAGCTCTTCGCCACGTCGCCCGACCACGCGACAGGCGGCTGCGTTGCGGTGTAGATACCCACCGCTTGTTTGGACATCACGCCGCCATTGGCCGTAACCATCGCAGGTTTTGAAGGATCCTGGCGCAAGGCATCCACCATCGCTGTAATGTTATACATAGCAAAGCCATTGCCGGGGCCGCCGAAGAAAGTGAGCCCGCCCGTCAGCGTATAATCGCCAAGTGCCCGCGATGCGTCTTGCATACTGTCGACCGCCGCGAATACGGCGCAGGGAAAGCAGCTATAAATGTCGACTGGGCCAAGGTCTGTGGCCGCAAGCCCCGCTTGATCCAACGCGGCGGGGATCGCAAAATCAAGCGCCGCTGACCGGTGGATGATTGCGCGCTCTGCCAATGGCGGTTCGGCGGCTTCGGCAGTACCGGCTAGCCAGATCCATTTGTCTTGCGGCACGCCCAATGCGCGCGCCGTGCCTGCGCTGGTTAGGATGATTGCACTGCCCAAATCCACCGCGTCCTGCGCCACATGCCAGCGGCGGTAGATGTCAGTCAGCGGATAGTTGGCATTATCATCACCCAATAAAGCTTCGGGCGAACGATAGCCCGGGAATTGCGAATGCGTCCGCGCTTCCGCTTTTGTTGAAAACGCCGACCACAACGCCGCCATTTCCCGCGCGTACACATCGGCGTTTAATCCCAACTCCATCCGCCGCGCATTTTCGATCAGGCTGTAAGCCAGCGGCATGGAAATGATGCCATGGCGGATTTCGGTTCGGCTCAATATCGGGAAGCTGGACAGCCGGTTGTCGAACGATGTGTCAGAAGCAAGGCTCCAGTCCAGGGTCACGCCAGCCTTGCGCGCGCGTTTAGCGGTTCCTGTGGCTTCTGCCGCAACAAGCACTGCCATATCGCAAGCCCCCCGCCTGATATCGCCGGCCAGTTCGTTCGCCATGGCTTGCGGGCTTTGTCCGCCAACATCTGCGTAGATTAGCCGCGCTGCGCTGATTCCACCCGCCGCGCCAAATGCTTCAGGCGCATTATCCGGCGATCCTGTGCCAAGGCTCAGGCCGCTGTCCTCAAAGGTGCGGATCGCCGCGATGGTGTCGATGGCGGCGGCGACTGCATCGCGCTGCCCTGTATCGGCAAGGGCAACCTTAATCGCAGCCCCGGCCAATTCACGTGGAGCCGGCCATTCGCCCGCGACGGTTTTCCGGCTTGCCTCACCCACGCCAATGATCACTGGCGCGCTCGCATCAAAGTTGACCATTTTTCACTCCCGATTATCTCTTAACTGCACGCTTAAATATGCTAGCAGTCGATGCAAGAGATAAGGAGAGCGCAAATGGCGAAATGGCCGAAATTGACATGGGACAAAGAACCAACCGGGCCGTTGAAGGGCATTAAGGTCGTCGACATGGCCACGGTTGTGCTTGGGCCTTATGCGACGGTGCAATTGGCCGATTTGGGCGCTGAGGTCATCAAGATCGAAAATAGCGAGGGCAA
>CAIJLW010000031.1 GCA_903821685.1 uncultured Sphingomonadales bacterium
TGATTTCTGGAACAATGGTCCTGTGGTCAGAAATGCGCAGGAGCTGCTACCCTTGCTCGCGGACTATGCGGCGATTGCGGTTCAATATCGCGACGCCCAAGAACGCAGAATGGCGTATACTGCCGATCAGAGCGACCCGCGTCCAGCATCCCAGCGCGGCGCTGAGGCAATACGTATGTATATCGAAAGCTTGAAATCCGCAGTCTTTGACGGGCCGACGGCATAGGCGTTACGTCTGTGCAACATCCCCCGCGTTGCGAAAATCCATCACGCCCCAATTTGCCTTTGCCGCTGCTGCTGCGAAGTTTTTAGAAGGGTTAACGGCATAAGCTTGATCGGCAAAGTTTAGCGTTGGGCTGTCGCTGATATCGTCGGAGTAGAAGACGATATGCGCTGCCTTGCGGTCAATGCTGCATTGCGCAAGCCAGCCTTCAATACGGCGCAGTTTTTCGTCTGCGTAACAGTTGTCCCCCAATATTCGGTTTGTGATCTGGCCGTGGGCTGTCATGATGTGACGCGTTGCAATGACGGCCTGAAAGCCCAGAAAGTCGCCGATTGCTTGGGCGTAAAATTCCGGGGCAGCGGTCGCTAAAACCAAAAAGGCGCCGCGATCGCGATCAACACGCAGTTGTGCGACAGCGCCCGGCTGCAACCCCCTTGAGGCAACGTAATCTGCAAACTTCCCGACGACTCTGGTTAATGTGTCAGCGCCAATTTTGCGCCCAATAAATAACTGTATGCCAAATTGTTTCAATGGTTTGCGGCCACAAAGCCCAATACGATATCCGATTAATGCCAGTATCCATAATGGCAGCCCAACCAACCGGATTGGTGACGCGTGCTGGGCATAAAATATCAAAAAATGCGTAAATGTCGGTCGACTGGTGATAGTTTTGTCGAGATCATATATTGCAATATTCATATTTGACCGCCAAGCCCCACCTCAAGGTACCGCCAGACGCGCTGACGTACCCTCCTGATTTTGTCGCGTTTAGGAGAAGCGAGTTGCAAGCGCAATGGACCTGCATTGTTTTGGCGGGGCAACGGCCCGGGCCTGATATTTTTGCCCAACATTTTGGTCTGGATAAAAAGGCGCTCATACCTCTGAGCGGGGAACCCATGATCAGCCATGTGGTCCGTACGCTACACACATCGCCGCATATCTCCAAAATCATCATATTATCTCAGGATATAGAGGCGCTACGTCCTGCCATTGATGCAGCGGGCGGGGCCATTTTGGTGGAAAGCCAAAGCAGCATTTCGTTAAGCATAAAGGCGCAAGTCGAGACTGTGGGCTTTGCCTCGCCGATTTTGGTGACGACGGCAGATCATCCTTTGTTGACAGCGGAGATGCTTGACGAATTTTTGGGCAAAGCCAGTGGCGATCTTGCGATCGCTATGGTCGAACGCAAAACCATGTTGGCGCAGTTTCCGAATGCAAAACGGACATGGCTTCGTTTTTCGGACGGTGCTTGGTCAGGGGCCAATCTTTTTGCTTTAATGAGCCGTAAGTCGGTCCTTGCGCTCGAATTATGGGCGGCTGCTGAGCAGGACCGCAAGAAAGCATGGCGTCTTTTCCTGCACTTTGGTTTGCACCTCGCGCTACGTGCGCTCACCCGTACCATTGGTCTGCGCCTCGCGTTGGAACGCGCGGGTAAACGGATTGGCTTGGAGGCAAAGCTTGTCGCAATGTCCGACCCAGTGGCGGCGATCGATGTTGATAAGCTAAGCGATCATGTGCTTGCGGAAAAAATACTCACGGAACGTGAATGTCTCAGCCGACATAATTTCGCCGCCTGATCAGCGCCCCATTTTCCGCTGACGGCGGCGCTGCACCGACGAACCGATGCCCATTGCCTCGCGATATTTGGCGACTGTGCGGCGGGCGATGTCAAAGCCCTTTGCCGTGAGCATTTCGACCAAAGTATCATCGGAGAGGATTTTGTCACCTTCGGCTTCAATCAGTGACTTGATATGGCTTTTCACTGCCTCTGCCGCTGCGCCTTCGCCATCGGCAGATTGAACGCCTGATGAAAAGAAATATTTGAGGTCAAACAGCCCGCGCCCGCAGTGCAGATATTTGTTGCTTGTCACCCGGCTTACTGTGGATTCATGCATCTCAATCGCATCGGCCACTTGGCGCAGTGTTAATGGCCGCAAATGCGCTAGGCCGCGCCGGAAGAAACCTTCCTGCTGCTTCACGACTTCAGTAGCAACTTTGACAATGGTGCGTTGCCGTTGATCCATGGCCTTGATGAGCCAGTTGGCGTCCGCCATGCAATCGCTGAGCCAGGCTTTAGTGGCCTTGTCCTGCCCAAGCTCTGCCACATAGCTTTGGTTGATGAGCAAGCGGGGCAAGTTTGCGCTGTTCAGTTCAATTGCCCACCCAGCGCCGCGCTGCGTGACATAAATGTCCGGCGTCACCGCTATGCTGTCCTCGCGTTCAAAGCGGCAGCCAGGTTTTGGATCATAGCCGCGAAGCTCAATGAGCATATCGCGCAAATCCTCGTCATCGACGCGGCACATGCGTTTCAATTGGTCAAAGGCGCCTTTGGCAACCAGATCCAGATTGCCGATCAACCTTGCCATGCAAGGGTCGTAACGATCCGCCTCCTTTGCCTGTAGCGCGAGGCATTCGGAGAGGTTGCGTGCGCCCACGCCGGTCGGATCAAAGCGTTGGAGCGCAGCCAGTGCGTCCTCCATCTCCTCCATGGGCGCACCAAGCCGTTGCGCCATTGCCAGCAGATCCTCACCAAAATAGCCAGTTGGTTCGATATGCTCGATAATCTGCTGCACAAGGAAAAGCTGCCGCCCGGAAAGACTTGAGCCAGCCTGCGTTATTAAATGCGCACGCAGACTGAGGTCGCGTGCGGCAAAGCTGTCGAAATCCTGTCCGTCCCCGTCAAAACCCCCAGACATTGTGTTACCCGACAGGCCCAGCATTCCGTCAGAACCGCCCACGCTGTCAGACGGCGTGTCATGGTGGAAGGTTTCGGCGCTGAAGTCGACATCAAGCGCCTCGGACGCGTCATGGCGGCCATTACCCAGACTATCGTCGCTTGAACGTTCGACGGTTTCGGGGCCGCTTAATTCCGGGTGTTCGCCGAGAGGCATTTCAGGCGCGGATTCGCTGCTGCCGGCCTCAAGTAAAGGGTTGCGCTCGACCTCTTCGGCAATGAAAGCTTCGATCTCGAGCGAAGACAAGGCCAGCAGTTTGATTGCCTGCTGCAGCTGCGGCGTCATGACCAGCGACTGGCTTTGGCGAAGGTCGAGGCGCGGAGCTAGGGCCATGACGTTATGGGTGTATCACCGCCCCCAAGTCACATTGCAAAACTCTCGCCCAGATAAAGGCGGCGAACATTTGGGTCAGCAACCAATGCCTCTGGCGATCCTGCAAACAGAACCTGGCCGCCGTAAATGATGCAGGCGCGATCAACAATGTCGAGCGTTTCGCGGACATTGTGATCGGTTATGAGAACGCCAATGCCGCGCGTTTTAAGCTCCTTCACCAAATCGCGGATGTCAGAAATGGAAATTGGGTCAATGCCGGCAAAGGGTTCGTCAAGCAGCATGATCGACGGGTTTGCAGCCAACGCACGTGCGATCTCGCAGCGTCGCCGTTCACCGCCCGACAAGGCCATGGCAGGCGCACTCCGCAAACGGGTAAGGCCGAATTCATCAAGCAGCTTTTCCAACCGCTCGCCGCGCGAGTCGGCATCGGGCTCAGACATTTCCAGAACCGCGCTGATATTCTGTTCTACCGTCATCCCCCGGAAAATGGATGTTTCCTGAGGCAAATATCCAAGCCCTAATATGGCACGGCGATACATCGGCAAGTTGGTAATATCGGCGCCATCAAGGGTAATCCGTCCGCTATCCGGTTTCACCAGACCCATGATCGAATAAAAGCATGTGGTTTTGCCTGCGCCATTGGGTCCAAGCAGGCCAACAACCTCACCCTTCGCCACCGACAGCGAAACATCGGTCAAAACCGCACGCTTATCATAGCTTTTGGCAATGGAGACAACGCCAAGGCCCGACTGAAAACCCGAATCGGTGGTCGCATCCGCAGCAGGGAGGGGGGCAGTCATGCTATCCATATTCAATATTCGCCCGCAATCATGCTTTTGGTTTCGGTCCGATAGCTAGTGAATAGAGAAGCAATTTGCAATTGGCATGCTTCATGCTGCGCCGTTTTAGTTGCTGCGTCGGCTCAAACTTAATTTTTGCGCTGCGGGACGCTAAAGCTACCCGTGACTCTTCCACCGGAATTTGTGGTGCCAGGCACACCGCCGCCGTTTATGGTCGATCGGTCGGAGTTGAGATCAATGACCAGTCGTCCACCGGTGAGACGGTTGCCACCTTGCACGAGGTTCACGTTTCCGATCAGCGTGATCAGGCTCGAGTCGAGATCATAAATGGCTGAGCTGCTCGTGGCGCGAAGATCATCTTTGGTGACCGTGACACCGCCGGTTGCATCGAGGCGGTTCACATCAACGCCGCCATTGCTGGAATAAGCGGCTGTGACGCGACTTGCTTTCAGCGTAAGCCCAGCTTGAATGGCAGTTACGCCGCCTGACAACACAACGCGATCCGCGCGGTCCTGCAACTCCATAGATGCAGCGGAGAAATCGACGGGCGCGTTGCTGTTGTGGTTACGGATGCTTTGCGCAGTCGATGCTGAGGACAGCATGCTGATACCAGCGATAGCGGCACACAGGCCAATGGAGGTAGAACGGGCAGTCATGAGCAACTCACTTAATCGCATTCTGGTCGATACGCAAACGAACCCCGCCATCCAAACGAACAATGCGGGTGTCGAGATCCGCATGCAAACGCCCCGCGTGGAAGGTTCCAACCTTTGTGCGTCCGCTCACGGGACCAAAGCTTTGCATCGAACGGTCTTTTAACGACAGCACGACATTGCTTGCGACCATGTCATATCCAGCTGAGTCGACAGCCAATGGACCGTTCACGCGCATGGTTTCTTTATTGAGGTCGTACACACCGCGCTGCGCGATGATTGAGGCTGGGCCATCGCTCAGCGTGATCCTGCCCGATAATGAAGTCATGTCCAGCAGCGGTTCGGCTGAGGTTTTCTGCACGGCGCTGCCGGCGCGCAATGAAAACGGGCGACCTTTGCTGTCATCGCCGCGATACAATGCCTCGACCACACGCAGCCGTTCGCGGGACAGGTCAACTTCATCTTTGTTGAGCACGAAGCTGAGTTCCTGCTTACCGGCAAAGGGGCTAAATGCCAGCAAAGCGACCAGCAAACCTATGATGCTGGGCAGGACAACACGCAGCATCCGAATAAGCCGATCTTGTCGCCCACCGGGCAGCGCCCAGTTTTGCCTTTGTGTGCGTTCGAGATCGGCTTGTGCGGACATTATAGATGCCTAACCACATTGAACCTTAACTGTGCCCGAATATGTCAACTTCAGGCCAGCCTGCAAGATCAAGGTCCGCGCGGTGCGGCAGGAAGTCAAAACATGCTTGCGCCAATTTTGTGCGGCCTTCACGTTCAAGACGAATGACAAATTCGGCATGCAAGCGGTGCAGATAGCGCACATCGCTTGCGGCATAATCCTTCTGTGCTTCGGAAAGAACTGGGCCACCCCAATCACTCGACTGTTGTTGTTTGGAAATGTCTGTGCCGAGCATTTCCTTCACCAACTCTTTTAAACCGTGGCGGTCGGTGTATGTGCGTGTCAGGCGCGAGGCGATCTTGGTGCAGAACAATGGTGTCGCGACGACATTCAAATAATGCGAAATCGCGGCCAGATCGAATCGGGCATAATGAAAAAGCTTTACCCGTGCAGGGTCGGCAAGAACGGCGCGTAAGTTTGGTGCGCTATAATCACTGTCCCGTCCGAAACGGATAAGGTGCTCATCGCCGCGGCCATCAGAAATCTGCAACAAGCAAAGCCTATCACGCGCGGTAATCAAGCCCATCGTTTCGGTATCAACGGCGACTGGACCTTCGGCTAAAACGCCAGCAGGCAAGTCCTCTTCATGCAAATATACGCTCATGCATGTCCCTTGCCCGACAGTGTTGTCTAAGGCAAATGAAAGTGCAGCTTTGGCACAGCGATTTCGCGCCGCAATATTTGCTATCGCGTAACCTTTTAATGCGATATAAGTACTTCTTGCGGAATCAAGAACGGTTGCGCTTGTGACGTGCAGTACAGTCGCCCTCGACTGCATAACATAGTGGTACAGGGCGCTGAGAAGGCAATTAAGAAGTTATGGGTTTTGATCGCAAGCGTGCTGGCAAGGGCCGGGACAAAAGAGACGGTTTCGGTGATGAAAGCTACGACGGCTATCGTGCACCATCCCCCTATCAAAGTGATTTTGGCGGCGGCCGTTCAGGCGGCGGCGGATATGGCGGCGGCAGTAACAGCGGCGGTGGAGCTGGCGGCGGAAGCGGCTTTGGTGCCCCGCGTCGTGGGCCCGGTGGCCCCCCGATGCCTGCGCAAGTCATCGGTTCCGGCAAAGGAATTGTCAAATTTTTCAATGGCCAAAAAGGTTTTGGCTTCATTCAAGTAGACGGTCGTCCAGACGACGTTTTCGTACATATCAGTGCTGTTGAGCAGGCCGGTCTGTCCGGGCTTGCAGAAGGCCAGCCACTTGAGTTCCAACTTGTGGAACGTGGCGGCAAGGTGTCGGCTACTGATCTTGTCATCGACGGTGAGCCAATGGCTGTGACCGAGCGGGAACCGCGTCCTGACCGTCCAGCCTTTGACCGTGACCGCGCCCCGCGCGGTGATGATCGGGGAGGTTTCCGTGGCGGTGATCGTGATTCGGCACCACGAGGCCCGCAGCGCGAATCGACTGGCGAACGCGCCAATGGAACCGTGAAATTCTTCAACGACATGAAGGGTTTTGGGTTTGTGCAGCGTGACGATGGCGGCGAAGACGTGTTCGTACACATCTCTGCGCTTGAGCGTTCGGGCATGGGGCAAGTGACTCAAGGCGACCGTTTGGCCTTTGATATCGAAATCGATCGTCGTGGCAAATATTCAGCAACAAACCTCAGCACGCTCTCCGAATAAGCGCGCGTTAGAATTTCAAAAAGGCGGGTGAAGCAAAGCGCTTCGCCCGCCTTTTTATTTCTGGCCTTTATGCCTTGCCGATTGTCGCTGCCAAGAACCAAGCGCGCTGCTCGGCTTGGTCAGTCCAATCATCCAGCAAGCCATCGGTCGCATTGTCACCAGCTTGATCAGCAAGGCCCTTTGCATCCTTCAGCGCCCCAATCAGCGTTTCATTGTCGGCATGCAATGCCTTTAACATCTGGGCCGCATCGGTTGTGGTCGAATCATGGTCCTTGACCCGCTGCTTTGCTGCGATAGACCCGATCGAGGTTAGCGTGTCCTGACCCAGCTTGCGGACGCGCTCGGCGACAAGGTCAGTGGTGGCAATCAACTCGGTCGCCTGTTCGTCAAACAGCAAATGATATTCGCGAAAATGGGGGCCAGTTACGTGCCAATGAAAATTCTTCGTCTTCAAATATAGCGCGTAATAATCGGCCAGAAGGCCATTCAACGCGTCGGCCAATGCCTTTTTGCTATTGTCACCAGCAGCCATAAATCATTCCTTTTGTGTGGGGGAAGCTCACATATGGGAATGAAATGCCGATTTTCAAATCGATGGACTTTAAGAAGTGACAAACCAATTTGCCTGCGCCTTAAAAGATATAAGCCAATCCGGCGCACAGCGGCACTGTACACCCCCAGATCTAGCTGGCGATGACCGACCGAATCAAAATGTGATATTGATGACTAAGTGCCATGCCAACGTGGCAGCGAATCAGTGCCAATTAGGAGGCTACACTCGGTTTGACGCGATAGATGGTGGAATATTGGCATGGTTTAGCGTTGCATTCCTGCTTATGGGCTTGACTTTCTGCACGCGAATCCGCATTGGCCCGCCTCTGTGAACCACGCAGGTTTCTACCTGCGCAGTTTTTTTCGGTATTTTTTGAACAAAGGAATGGGCCATGGCGAAGCCAGCCACGATCAAGATCAAGTTGCTCAGCACCGCTGACACGGGCTTCTTTTACGTGACCAAGAAAAATCCGCGCAACATCACCGAAAAGATGACGTTCCGCAAATATGACCCCGTCGTGCGCAAGCATGTTGAGTTCAAGGAAGCCAAAATCAAGTAAGCTAAAAGCTGCTTGAAGGTTAATCGATCAGGGCGCTTCGGGCGCCCTTTTTGATTCTTGCCGTGCAGTCCTGCACGTTGGCACTACCCCCCAATTATACCCTGCACCGACTCCAAAAACTTCATCACGGACACGGGCTTCGACAAATATCCCTGAGCGCCAGCAGCAATGATTCTTTCTTCGTCGCCTTTTCCGGCGTAGGCGGTGACCGCAAGGACCGGAATGGAGGACAATCTAGCGTCTTTTTGCATGGCCTCTATCAAGTCGGCGCCACTGACATGGCGTAATTGAATGTCCATAATGACAAGGTCGGGGGCAAATATGTGGGCTTGATCAAGCGCCAACCGTCCATCGCGCACCCCTTGGACTTCAAACTGATGTGCCCGCAAAAGGTCGGTGAACAACTTGAGGTTGAATTCATTGCCCTCAACAATCATCACCTTTTTACCCATAGCCACATTTTCCCGCTTTGCGTTCGCGAAGTCCATGGCTTAAGCGAAAGCCATGGATGAAACAAACAACAAGTTAGACGCATCGGGTATGGCTTTCCAGGCATTGGCGTGGGCGCTGATGGAAGAATCGCGGGCAGAACGACTGTTGTCACTCACGGGACTTACGCCGGAGGGTTTGCGCAGTAGCGTGACGGAGCGCAGCACGCAGGCTGCGATCCTGTCATTTTTGGAGGCGTATGAGCCTGATCTGATTGCTTGCGCAGCGGTTATCGGCGTTTTGCCGGTTGTATTGGTGCAAGCGCGGCAGGAGTTGGAAGCATGAGCGTCACCGGTTCTCGACCACTTCTCATTTCCGATTGCGACGAAGTGCTGCTGCACATGATCGTCCCGTTTCGTGACTGGTTGGATGAGGCGCATCACATCCATTTCGACCTTGTCCATGGCGACTGGGGGGAGGCGCTGCGTCATAAGCATGACGGCACCATCGTCGAGCGCGGTCAGGTGTGGGAGTTGCTCAACGGATTTTTTGATACCGAAATGCACCGGCAACAGGCGATTGATGGCGCCGTGGCTGGCCTGAACAGCTTACGCGCGCATGCTGACGTCGTCATCCTTACCAACCTTCTGGATCACCGCGCAGTGCCTCGTACAGAGCAACTGAGGGCCGTTGGCATCGACGCGCCAGTTTATTGCAATCAAGGCGGCAAGGGTGAAGCGCTTGGGCGGATACTTGACGAGTATAAACCAAGCGTTGCCGTGTTCGTTGATGATCTTGGGCATCAGCATGAATCGGTCGGCGAACATTATCCCGACGTGTGGCGTCTGCATTTCGTGGGCGAGCCATTATTATGGGAACGCGTCAATCCATCGAAGGCCGCGCACGCAAGGCTTAACCGATGGGCAGACGCCGAAGTTTGGATCAGGGATAAGCTGGTTACGAACATGCCAGCGCCCGCATTGGAAAAGGTAGTATGATGATTGAAGCAAAACTGGCTGAACTAGGCATTATACTGCCGCAACCTGCGGCGCCTGTGGCATCCTATGTGCCTGCAGTGGAAGCAAACGGCATGTTGTTCATTTCCGGCCAATTGCCCTTTGTTGACGGCAAGGTTTTAACCGGCCGCGTTGGGGACACCTGCAGTCTTGAAGATGCCAAGGTCGCCGCCAAGGCGTGCGGCATCATGCTGATCGCGCAGATGAAGGCCGCGTTGGGCGGTGACCTTGATCGTGTTGAGCGGATCGTCAAGCTGGGCGTGTTTATCGCGTCTGAGCCGGACTTCACCGATCAACCCGAAGCTGCAAACGGCGCGTCCGACCTGATGGAAGCAGTGTTCGGAGATGCGGGTAAACATGCACGTGCCGCTGTGTCGGTGCCGGTCTTACCACGCAACGCTACGGTTGAAATCGACTGCGTTGTACAGGTGCGCGCCGCTGAATGACAGACGGCGTAACCGTCGAACTTTTAAGCAAGGTCAGTGATCTATCCGCTAAACAATGGGATGCACTGAACCCGCAGGGCAATCCGTTTGTAAGCCACGCGTTTTTGTCGGCCCTTGAACAATCGGGGAGTGTTGGTGCAGGAACTGGCTGGTCGCCATCTCCTGTCATTATTCGCGATGCGGAGGGTGTTCCCGCCGGAGCGCTTCCCGCCTATCTTAAAACGCATAGCCAGGGCGAATATGTGTTCGACCATCATTGGGCTGATGCGTTTCATCGGGCCGGCGGGCAATATTATCCCAAGCTGCAAATAGCCGTGCCATTCTCGCCCGTGCCAGGACCACGGCTGCTCTTGCGTGACGAGGCGATGGCGTTGCCTATCTTGCGGGCCGCCGAAGCCGTGGTTGACCAGAATGGTCTATCGTCCGCACATGCCACTTTTGTCGAGCAAGCCGAGCTGGCGCTGTGCCGCGAAGCCGGCTGGTTGACGCGGGTGGGAACGCAATTTCATTGGCAGAACCGCGATTATGCCGACTTCGAAAGTTTCCTTGGTGCGTTATCGTCGCGCAAGCGCAAGGCCATCCGCAAAGAACGTGCCGGTGCACAGGCAGCCGTCCGCATACAACAGATTGCCGGCGCAGACATTACGCCTAAACATTGGGACGCGTTCTGGATCTTTTATCAAGACACCGGCGCGCGTAAATGGGGAACGCCTTACCTGACGCGCGCGTTTTTCGACATCATTGGCGACAGCATGCGCGACAGTATTGTCCTGTTCTTGGCCTATGATCAGGACGGCCCGATTGCAGGCGCGCTGAATTTTGTAGGGCCCGATTGTCTCTACGGCCGCTATTGGGGTTGCACGCGTGACGTGCCATTTTTGCACTTCGAACTGTGCTATTATCAGGCGATTGATTATGCCATCGCAAATGGCCTCGCCCGCGTTGAAGCAGGTGCGCAGGGCGAACATAAATTGGCGCGGGGGTACGAGGCTGTGCCTACCTACTCCGCGCACTACATTGCCAACGAGAGCTTTCGGAGTGCTGTCGCCGACTTTCTGGAACGTGAGACGCAAGCGATGGAGCGCGAGATTGAATTTTTGGGCGACATGGCGCCTTTTAAGAAGGGCTGAAGCCTGTCAAACGGCTCTTGCAATCCTCTTTTTAATCGCGCACTTAAATGGCTAGAGAGGAATCATCTATGAGCACACCAAGCCCGCAGGAACTTGACGCATTTGAAAAGCAGTGCGACGCGTGGTTCGCCGAAAACACCGTCCGCGACCCCGGGTTCATGTTGCCGCTGACCTTTATGGAAGTGTCGACGGATCAGCAGTTTGATTTCCTGCGCGACTGGCAGCGCAAGGTATATGAGGCGGGCTATTTCGGTATGTCTTGGCCAACCGAATATGGCGGCTATGGCATGCATCCCGAATATCAGCGTATCGCCACGCGAGTCATGAAAAGCCATGATGCGCCAATCATGCTCAACGCGATTGCGAACGGCTGGACCGGACCATTGCTGCTTGATATCGGCCGTGAGGAAGACAAACGTCGCTTTATCAAGCCAATGCTGTCGGCTGAAGAAATCTGGTGTCAGGGCTTTTCTGAACCAGAGCATGGATCAGACCTCGGCAGCGCGCAGACCAAGGCTGTGCGCGATGGCGATGAATATGTCATCAACGGTTCCAAAATCTGGACTTCTTTGGGTGACCGCGCTGATTATATGATCCTGCTTGCGCGGACATCGAATGATGGACCAAGCAAATATGCGGGCCTCAGCTTTTTCCTCGCGCCGATGAAGGTTCCAGGTATCGAAACCAGGCGTTTGAAGAAACTCACCGGTGAATATGGCTTCACCCAATGCTTTTTCACCGACGCGCGTATTCCGGCATCGGGCCTCGTCGGCGAAGAAGGGCAGGGCTGGATGGTCGCAATGAAGACGCTGGAATATGAGCGCGGTGCCAAGGTTAATCCGGTCGGCGGCTATTTCGTCAAGGAAATGGACGTCATGGGTGTGGTCGACATGGCGCGTTCCGCCAAGCGCGGCGGCAAGCCAGTGCTGGATGACCCTGTCATGCGGGATAAATTGGTCGACTATATGATTGAGATTCAGGCGCTGAACCTCAACAACCAGCGCCGTCGCATGGCCCCGCTGACCAGCGACCGTCCAATGGGTCTTGCCCTGATGAACAAGTTAGCGCGGACCGAATTGGTGCGTGAGCTGACCGAATTCTCTTTGCAGTTCCAAGGCACGCGCGCGGGCTATTATGTTGGCGATGAAAATGCCGTCGATGATGGCTATTGGCACCGGTCTTATCTCAACAGCTTTTCCGCCACGATTGGTGGCGGCACGAGCCAGATCCAGAAGAACATCATTGGTGAGCATGTGCTTGGCCTTCCCAAGGGGCGGTAGGTAAGCTTCATGTGTCATTCCTGCGAAAGCGGGGAACGAAGTGACCGCGAGGCCAATCCATGGCCTGACTGCTTCACACGAAGCAACGGTGCGTAGATTTTAAGATTTGACCATGGCTGCCCGCTTCCGCGGGTATGGCGATAAAAGAGGAATAAAATGTCCGAAGTTCTAACCCAAGCCGAAAACGGCGTCCTGATTATCACCATCAACCGGCCCGAGGCAAAGAATGCGGTCAATCAAGCGGTCGCGCAAGGTATCGCTGCGGCTATGGAGCAGTTGGATAGTGACAAAAGCCTAAACGCTGGCATCATCACTGGCGCGGGCGGTACATTCTGCTCAGGCATGGACTTGAAGGCGTTTTTGCGCGGTGAACTGCCAAGTGTTAAGGGCAAGGGCTTCGCGGGATTTATCGAATCTCCGCCCGCCAAACCTTTGATAGGCGCTGTTGAGGGCTATGCGCTCGCAGGTGGCATGGAAATCGCCATTGCCTGCGACCTGTTGGTAGCAAATGACAAGGCGCAGTTCGGTATTCCCGAAGTGAAGCGCAGCCTTGTCGCTGCAGCTGGCGGTTTGCTGACTTTGCCGTCGATCATCGGCAAGCGTATGGCGATGGAGCTTGCGCTAACGGGTGATTTCATCTCGGCACAGCGGGCATATGAGGTGGGTTTTGTAAACCGCGTTACCGATGGCGCTGCTATTGATGCCGCGCTTGAGCTGGCAGCCAAGGTTGCCGCTAACGGACCGCTGGCATTGATTGCAACTAAGCGCGTGATCAACGAGCGCCCTGATTGGACGTCTGCGGAAATGTGGAAGAAGCAGAACGAGATATGCGCGCCTGTTTTTACGTCAAAGGATTCGCGTGAAGGCGCGACGGCCTTTGCAGAAAAACGCAAACCAAACTGGCAGGGTGAATGATCGCCGCACTCAAAATGTTGGAGGATTAGAATAATGGGTCATCCCGCCGTCCACGCCGCTGCCAATCCCGAAAAACCCGCCGTTATCATGGCAGGTTCGGGTGAGATAATCACATATGGTGCGCTTGATGCGCGGTCGAACCAGTGCGCGCATTTGTTTCGCGCGCTTGGTCTTCAACATGGAGACACGGTGGCCTTTTGTCTCGAAAACTGCGCGGAGTTTTTCGATCTGGTTTGGGGCGCGCAGCGGGCAGGGCTGGTTTACGTTGCGATCAGTTGCCGGCTGACCGCGTCCGAAATTGACTATATTCTCAACGACAGCGGAGCGAAGACGCTGTTTGCATCGCCCTATTTAGGCGCGACGCTCGGCCAGTTGGATAGCCCGGTAAAGCGTTACATTTTGGGTGGTGAACATTCAGGCTGGGAAAGCTACGCTGCTGCCGTAGCCGATTTGCCGACATCGCCAATCGCGGATGAGCGTGCTGGCACGGACATGCTGTACAGCTCCGGCACCACAGGCCAGCCAAAGGGCGTGCGCTTCCCGCTGCCTGAGGATCCGGACATTGCCGGTGCCTATGCGTTGTCTGGGCTTGCCATGATGGCGTTTAAATTCTCAGGCGATAGTATCTATTTGTCACCAGCGCCGCTGTATCACGCCGCGCCCTTGCGGTGGTGCGCGGTGGTGCACAGGCTTGGGGGCACAGTGGTGGTCATGGAGAAGTTTGATCCCGAAGCTGCCTTGGCCGCAATTGAAACGTACAAGATCACTGCTAGCCAATGGGTCCCGACGCATTTTGCGCGGATGCTTAAGCTCCCCGAAGACGTGCGTATGAAATATGACGTGTCGAGCCTGGAAACCGCTGTGCACGCAGCCGCCCCCTGTCCTGTCCCCATCAAGGACGCGATGATTGCATGGTGGGGCCCCGTGCTGCGCGAATATTATGCCGGTACCGAGGGGCAAGGGATAACCTTCATCTCCAGCGAAGACTGGCTAACGCATAAGGGATCGGTTGGGCGGCCGCTGAACGCGATTATGCACATTTGTAACGAGGACGGGGATGATGTGCCAGTTGGCGAAGAAGGCACCGTGTTCTTTGAAAGCGCGGCGTCGTTCAGCTACCATAATGATCCTGAAAAAACCAAAGGCGCCACCAACAAGCATGGCTGGACAACGCTTGGCGACGTTGGTCGCATGGATGAAGAGGGCTATTTGTACCTCACTGACCGCAAAAGCTTTATGATCATTTCGGGCGGGGTGAACGTTTATCCGCAGGAGATTGAAAACCATCTTGTGACACACCCCCGCGTCCGCGATGTTGCCGTTATCGGCGGTCCGCATGACGAAATGGGCGAAGAGGTCATCGCTGTCGTGCAGCCATTGGATATGGCCGACGCTGGCGATGCATTGCGCGACGAACTCACCGCCTTTGCCCGCGAAAAGCTGTCAGGTGTTAAAATTCCCCGCCGGATCGATTTTCGCGAAGAGCTTCCACGCCACGATACCGGCAAACTTTACAAACGCCTGCTGCGCGATGAATACTGGTCGAAGCAGGACAAGCCATCAACTTAAGGCTATAACGCCACAGACTCATCAGGAGATAGACAATGACCACGCAGTATAAAAATCTGATCAACGGCGAACTGGTTGATAACGGCCAATGGATTGATGTTGTAAACCCCGCGACGGAGCAGGTTATTGGACAAGTGCCGGATTGCGGTCAGGCAGATTTGGACAAGGCCGTTGCCGCTGCGCGCGCCGCATTCCAGACTTGGAAAAAGACCAGCGTCGAGGAACGTCGCGCATTGTTTGCGAAAATGGCGGACGTGATCAAGGCGAACAGCGATGAACTGATGCGTCTACTCACCGCTGAACAGGGCAAGCCGCACATGCAGGCGGGCAGCGAAATCGCTGGCTGCGTTGGCATGACACGCGCGTTGCCGATGCTGAGCCTTGAAGAGAAAATCACCGAGGATAGCGACAAGCGCCTCAGCCGCACGCGCCGCGTACCCGTTGGCGTGGTAGGCGGTATCGTGCCATGGAACTTCCCTGTATTGATGGCGATCCAGAAGATCGTGCCTGCCTTATTGTCGGGCTGCACCATGGTGTTGAAGCCATCGCCGTTCACACCGCTGGCAACATTACGCTTGGCCGAGCTAGTTGCTGGCGTATTCCCGCCGGGCGTGCTGAACATCATCACGGGTGGTGACGCGCTTGGACCATTACTGACCGCGCATCCAGATATCGACAAGATCACCTTCACGGGATCGACCGCCACCGGCAAACGCGTGATGGAGTCGGCGTCGAAGGATCTGAAACGCATCACACTTGAACTTGGCGGTAATGACGCAGCGATTGTTTTGCCGGATGCCGATGTCGGTAAGGTCGCCGAAAAGCTATTCTGGGCAAGCTTCTACAATGCAGGCCAAGTCTGCATCGCCGCCAAGCGCATCTACATCCACGAAGATATCTATGACGAATTATCAGGCGCGATTGCGGCTTATGCCAAAGCGGTTAAGGTCGGCGACGGCGCCGAGCAAGGCACAGCAATTGGACCTATCCAGAACAAGCCGCAGTATAAGCGGGTGCTTGAGCTGATTCAGGATGCCAAGGACAAAGGCTATAAGTTCCTCGCCGGCGGCGACCACGACCCGTCGATCCCAGGCTATTTCGTACCTGTTACCGTCCTCGATAACCCGCCCGAAGATGCGCGGATTGTGGCTGAGGAACAGTTCGGCCCAGTCATGCCGTTGATGAAGTTTTCCACAATCAACGAAGTCATCAGCCGGGCCAATGCCTCGGATTACGGTCTTGCAGGGTCGATTTGGACCAGCAACCCCGAAGCTGCGGTTGAAGTCGCCGAGCAGTTGGAAACCGGAACGGTGTGGATCAATGAGTCCATGCATCTTGCCCCTAACGCCCCTTTTGCCGGACATAAGCAGTCGGGCTTTGGTGCCGAATTAGGTGAAGAAGGCTTGCTTGAATTCACCTATCCGCAAGTGATCACAATCGCGCGCGAAGCGGCGTAACGAAAATACCTCCCCATCGATCAAAGATGGGGAGGTTATTCCGGCCTTGACTCTCCCCTTTCAAAGTTTAATCGATTGATTAAATTTTGAACAACAGGAGAGAAGTTATGGCAGACGCCTATATTGTGGACGCGGTCCGTACCGCTGGTGGCCGCCGCGGTGGCAAGCTTGCTGGTGTGCATCCAGTTGATTTGGGTGCTGCTGTTTTGGATGCGATTGCAGACCGCAATGATTTTGATCCTGCGGCGATCGAAGACGTCATCATGGGTTGCGTCATGCAAGGTGGCGAACAAGCCGGCGACGTCGGCCGCAACATCGTGCTTGCCTCGCGCCTACCAAACTCCATCCCATCGGTCAGCATCGACCGCCAGTGCGGCTCTTCCCAGCAATCGATGATGTTCGCAGCACAAGGCGTGATGTCGGGCACCCAGGATATCGTGCTGGCTGCTGGCATTGAAAGTATGACACGCGTGCCGATGGGTTCGACGTCCATGCTGTTCAAAAAAGAAGGCATGGGCACATATAAAAGTCCGCGTTTGGAAGAAGCCTATCCGGGCATCATGTTCAGCCAATTCATGGGCGCCGAAATGCTCGTGAAGAAATATGGCTTTACCCGCGAAGACCTTGACCAGTTTGCGCTTGAATCGCATCAAAAAGCTATCGCTGCGACGCAAAGCGGCGCTTTTGCCAATGAAATCGTGGGTATGGAA
>CAIJLW010000032.1 GCA_903821685.1 uncultured Sphingomonadales bacterium
GAGGGCGCGGGAACCCTGCGTATGCGGACGGCGCTGGCGCGCGCATACCAATCAGAGGGCATGAATACTAATGCCATCATTGCTTATCGCGAAGCGCTTACGATCGCCCGCGGACTTCCGCGAGACAGTTTGCCGTTTACCGATGAAGACTTGATGCCGCTGGCAGCGGCAGTTGTCGATTTTAGCGCGGGCATCTCCGACGAAAAGCAACGTCAGGGCTTGTTTACCGAAGTTTTTGACGCCTTTCAATTTGCCCGCAAGCCAGGCCGGGACCGCACAATTGCCTTAACGGCCACGCGGCTCTCGTCAGGCTCTGTTGAGTTGTCAGCCTTATTGCGGCGCGTCGAGGACGATAATCGTGAGTTGGCCCGTATTCAAAGTGAATTGGCCCAGCAGCAAGCCCTTGCGGCCGATGAACGCAATCCCGAAACCGAAGACGCGCTCATTGCGCAGATCGCTAGCCAAGCGCCGCGCATCGCGGCATCTCGCGCAGAAATCGCCGCGCAATTTCCCGACTATCAAGCTCTGAAAGAAGAAAAGTTGCCGCAGCTTGACGATGTTCGTTCCCGGCTGCGAGAAGATGAAGCCTTAGTTTCATTCCTGCTTGGCAGGGACAAATCATTTATTCATCTCATAAGGCGTGATGGAACGATCGTTGCGGAAGTGTCGGCTGGCGCAGGCGATATCGCCACAAGTGTAAAAAGCTTGCGCCGCGGACTTGAAATCGAGGGAAGCTCGGTTGCTGATTTTGATCTCGAAACTGCGCACCAACTGTTTTCCCAATTGCTTGGTCCTGTCGTCCCGAAGCTCGGCGGAATAAAGCGTCTGATTATTGTGCCAACGGGAGCTCTAGCGAGCCTACCATTTGGCCTACTTGTCACAGAGCCGTCAAATACTAAAAACTACAGCAGCGCCGCTTGGCTTTCCCGCCAATTTTCTATCACCCATAGCCCGTCAATCGCCAGCTTCATCGCGCTGCGTTCCACGCAGCTTGTCGGCAAGCCGAGCAAGCTGCTGCTGGCTGTAGCCAACCCACTACTCGGTCCCCTGCAGAGTAAAGGGTCAATAGGTGCAAAAGCGGCGCGGGCTGGATTTTCGAGCCTGTTAGGCAGTTGCCGCAAGGATAGCCCGGCGTCACCCGAAACACTTCGCATGCTGGTGCCATTGCCCGAAACCGCCAGCGAGGTCGCCGCGGTCGCGGCAGCACTCAACGCACCCGACGCAGAAGTTATGCTCGCTGCGAATGCAACCGAAGCCAATCTGCGCAGTAAGTCCCTTTGGGACTATCGCATATTGTACTTTGCCACCCACGGCGTCTTGCCTGGCGAATTGAAGTGCGAATCCGAACCCGGGCTCGTGCTCACACCGCCCGCTACAATTGCGGCAACGCGCTCCACCGACGGATTGCTTGACGCCAGCGAGATCGCCACACTGGAACTTCGCGCTGACCTCGTAGTGCTGTCAGCCTGCAATACCGCTTCGGACGGGAGCGGAAAACTAGGCGGCGAGACCCTGTCGGGGCTGGCCGAAGCCTTTTTCTATGCAGGCGCCCGCAGTTTGCTAGTCAGTCATTGGCAGGTGCCATCGGCGGCGACTGCGCGTTTGATGATCGATGTCTTTAAGGCCGTCGGCGCCAACCCTGAACTGTCAATCGATATCGCCCTCGCCCAAGCGCAACTTAAGGCAATAGAAACCCCGGCCACGGCTCACCCATTCTTCTGGGCGGCCTTTGTGCTGATCGGCGACGGTGCCTCATCTCCACTTAACGAAGGAGCCTCTGCATGAATTGGAAGGCGCTCGCTGCAGGGCTAGCGCTCGTCCTTGCGTGGCCCGCCCTCGCCATGCCGATGATCGTCGTTGAGGCGCGAGGTGGAGGCCTAAAGCCCGGGATGCGCATCGATAGCACTCGCACGGTTAAGCTCGTCGAGGGCGAAAAAATAGTTCTGGTCGCACCCGATGGCCGGATGTCCACATTGCGTGGTCCCTATTCTGGTCCGGCCGTCCGTAACGCTGGATCAGTGCAAAACCCACGCGTCGCGTTGGCGGCACTCATAGCTACCCGTAAAGATCGTGCTAGCTCAGTCGGGGCAGTCCGGTCCGGAGCCAGTGCC